>JAZRWR010000057.1:0-14414 GCA_045599825.1 Bianqueaceae bacterium
CTATGCCAACATATACGACGCCTCCGTCAGTATTTGCAAAAGCTATAACTTCTTTGTAGATTTCCTCGGTAAACTGAGATTTGAATTCAATATTCTCGGTTTCAAAATTCATCGAAGTGCCTCCTTACAATAAGCCTAATTATATTATACTCACAATATTCGCTTTGTCAATCGCTTTGAGCGAATTTTCAGCGAATATTCGCCTCTGAGCGATTATATAGAATGAAAACTCCCGGCTGAAACAAAGCGTAGTCTGCTTCAGTCGGGTTTATTCAGGCTATATCAGCTTTTTCAGAATCCGATCTATATCAACCGTATCCCCGTCCTGAAGCAATTAAAGCAGAGCTTGCTCGGATATTCCCCGTACGCTTGTCCGCGTTGTTCGCGAGATAACCCTTAACAGAAGTGTCGATCCGTTCGACGATGGAAGCAACGACAGCCTTGTTTTCCTCATCTTCGGCCTGTTTCTGTTTCGTGCGATATGCGTCAACATCCGTTTCGGGCTGTGCGATCTGGAAGTACGTCGTCAGGAAATAGCGAGTACAATATGTGATTGCGCTGCCGAACGCCCGGCTTGGATCTTCCTGAGAGCCAGTCAGTACCCACGGAACGATGATTACATCTGTCGGATCGTCGTCGTTCACCCACATATAATTCATCTGCGCCGTGAACAACATCTCAACCTTTTTCTCGCCGTACGGCTTCCCGTCTCTGCTCATTCGCGTCTTGACAATTTCGTTCTTTTCAACGTGGAACGTTCCCGGAACGACCTCCGGGATCAGAGATACGTGATAGATACTCTGGCCCGTTGTGACCTTTGCCAGGATGGTCGTAATGTCGGCGTACTTATAATTGTATCCGCTCTTTTCTTTCACGACAGCATCAGACATCTTCCGGATCTTCGCCAGCTTTTTTATAAGCGGCATAGATTCAATTACTTCTTGCTCCTGAATAATTTCTTCCATACTGTTCTCCTTTACATATAAAAAAAAGAGGCGTTCTGCTGAACGTCTCTTTTTTTTACAGCATTTAATTACCACTAAGTTCGAGCTTCCATTTTTATATTCTCGATTATAGTAATAACGTTTGTTTCTATTGTACGCGCATTCGCTTTCTTCTCCGGTTACGATGTCTCTAACCCTGAAATTCGAAGTTGATCTTTCACCCGCGAGTTCGGCGCAATATGCTCTCCAGAACACCCCAGACATATATACCTTGTCCAGTGTTGTTCTGGTTTCGCATGCACCGTTAAGAAATGCGTCCCGCATTTTTCTTCTGGCATATATCATAAAAGAATTGCTCGCGGGATTCCCTCGAACACCTCGCAGTAAGAGGTTTCCGTCGACGCGCTTTCTGTTAATGTCATTCTGATAATTGGCATTTTTATAAATAAGCGTCGTAGACGTTTTGAGAATAGAGAAGATTTCCATCGCCTCTTGCGGGATCGTATATCTTCCGCTTTTTAGCGAAATCGAACCGGAGCTAAGATCAACATCTCCGCCCCTTAGCGCGCAAGCCTCATCTATTGTAAGTCCGATATAAATCAGCCAGACAAAACCGGCGAACGGCGTTTTTGTCGTGGCAGAATAAATGTCTTGGCCAAACGTGCACTCAATAATCTTTTTCATGTGCTGTGGGCCTTTAACGTACTGCAGTGTTTCTTTTTCCATATTAATAAACTCTTGGGTCGAACACATAATGCGATCGATTATATCTTTCGCCGCGCAACAATGGGGCGACGCGTTCTATGAGCTTTACCTTCTTACCTCTTGCGACAAGACAATCCTGAAGCCAAGCAGCATACGCTCTTCTTTCTAATATCTTTTTGGGAGAATCCGACTGAGAAGATCTTATCGGCAGACAACAATTGTGGCACCGTCTGGAGTAAGCGAGCCCATATTTTAGCGCAAGGATGATATCCATAGCAATGTAAACATTGTATATTGTTAGATCGTCTCCATAAATTCCGCCGTCTTCATGATAAAACGATTTGCTTTTTTTCAGATCTTGCGTATTAAGCGGAAGCCTATCGATATCAAGCGGACACGTTTCATTGTTTTGCTCAAGTAACAGCTTAATATAAGCTCTTACCCGGTCTGGCTCTGATCTTTGTACGTAATCATAAACCACGCTTTCAATTTCCATGTCGGAGTTTGCTTTGCACCAATATAATATTTGCGTTTCCTCAGACGGTCTTCTAACTTCGCACTCATGAACACTTTTTTCGCCTTTAACGGCTGGCCAGAACTGTATTATCCTCGATACAGAGAACGTGATAAGAAAGATCCAGAACGCCAATGATAAAATCGTGAACAAAACGTCGTTTCCACTTGAATCATATACGCTTCCGGTAATAGTTAACAAGATAAAACCATATAACATATCACTTCAATGCCTCCGCTATATAAGAAATCGAAGCTTGAACGTGCCAGATTGCCTCTTTGAGATCATCTATGTTCTCCTCCAGGCGAATTCCTTTGTCGGAATCTTTAATGCTTTCCGGCACATTGTTGTACGCATCATACTCGTCGTCCTTGACGGAGCAAAGCTCCTCTTTCGTTTCCAAAAGAGTCCCGCGAATCTTCCTCAAGGCAGCGCGTCTTTTGTTGTTCATGTTATATTTTAACACCTCTTGTAGTATTTGTCATTAGCAAGACATCATTATTGAACGAAAATAGTTGTCGATTTTAAGCCTGCTCTTTGTCGCAACCAAGTCGTTTATTATTTTCTTCGTTGGTATCGGGCAAAGCATATCTTCCAAGATTGATATCTTGAAATCGATATAACTTCTGAGCTCACCCTCGCTTTGTTCGTCAAAATCTTTAAACGTTTTTTCTGACGAGTAATACTTGTCCATCATACATACCCACTACCAGCAATGCATGGGTTACAATGTACCGCATCGTGGAAACCGACATAGACAGAGAAGTGCTTTACTCGATTGATGTTGAAGAAGTTTGGTTTTATGAAGGCGGAAGAGTTGTTGTGAAAAGCGGTCACGGCAATTTTTCCAACTAATTGCGCACATTTGTTAGAAAAGTGTTAGAAAGCTGTTAGAAAAAAGAAGGCACAGCATGTTCAAACAATGCTGTGCCTAAAAGAAAAACCCGCTCATTAGCGGGTTTTCGTGGATGCGGATGAAGGGACTCGAACCCCCACGAACACTGAAGCCACTAGAACCTGAATCTAGCGCGTCTACCAATTCCGCCACATCCGCTTGCGACCTTGTAATAATAACACCCTCAGGCAAGAGTGTCAAGAAAATTTTCGCAAATTTTTATTTTTTTCCGAACGCAATGATAATTTCATCCATCGCGGCGGCTTCATCATGGCCGTGACACTTGACCGTCACGCAGTCGTTCTCGGTAATACTCAGCTTCAGCATGCTGATGAGACTTTTCGCGCTCACCGTTTTGTCTCCGAGTGTCACCGTAATCTGGCTCCGGAAGCGGTTGGCCAGCTGCACAAAGCGCGTAGCCAGACTGAATTCGCTCTCGGGAATTCCCTTCAGAATGATTTCTTTCGTCGTCATACTTGTTCCTCTTTTGCGTGCGCATCAGTCCTCATCCCGGCGAAACTCCGCCGCGATTTCGGAAATTTTTTTCAGACGGTGATTCACGCCGGATTTACCCACGGGTTTTTCAAGCATGCTGCCCAGCTCCTGCAGCGAGATCTCCGGATTCTCCAGGCGAAGCTCCGCGGTTTCCCGGAGCAGCTCGGGCAGGATGTCGAACAGACCGCGCTCCTGCAGATATTCGATGTCCTCAATCACGCGCACAGCCGCATTCACCGCCTTCTGGGAGTTGGCATTATCGCAGTTGCACTGTCGGTTGATGGCGTTGCGCACTTCTTTTTCAACGCGGATCTCTTCCATCCGGAGCAGGGCCGCATGCGCGCCGATCAGGTTCAGGACATCGACGATGTCTTCGCCGTCCTTCAGATAGACAACCCAGACGCTGCGCGCGGAGGCGCGCTTCCGCTCCAGATAGCGGGCCGGGATGCCGACGCGCCCTAACAGGCTCTGCACACGGCAGGCGAAGGCCTCGGTCCGGCCGATAAATTCCAGATGATATTTTTTATAGGGGTCGATCAGGGACCCGCTGCCTAAGAAAGCCCCGCGCAGATAGGCGCGCAGGCCCTCCTCGCTTTCCAGGAGAGACTCGTCCGGCTCCCGCACGACGCTTTCCTCGTCATCCGAGAGAAAGCCGACCTCGTGCAGGACGTCGGGGACGGCGTCGCGGTCCTGAAAGATACCCTCGTAGGTGCGGACGCGGCTTCCGTGCAGCCCGTAGCGGCCGCGTACCTCCAGAGTAATATTGAAAATGCGGGAAAGCAGAAGCTCGACGCGGCTGATGGCCATGGCGTTTTCGGTCATAATCCGAAGACCGAAGGGGTTCAGGCGGATATCCGCGCTGTTCTCCAGGATGGCAGAAAGCTCCGCCAGCATCGCGTCGCGCGAGCCGGGCTTAAGAGAAGCCAGCTCCCGCTTGATATCGGACGAAAAGGACATTTTACAACTCCGTGAAGCCTTCCCGGCTCAGATAGCGGACCTCCGGACACAGCCTGACGCCGTCCTTTTCCAGCACCCGCTTCTGCACGTAGGCAGAGAGCGTGCGGACATCATCGGCCGTCGCAAAGCCGGTATTGATCATGAATCCGGCATGCTTGGGAGAAATCAGCGCTCCGCCTACACGCGTGTTCTTCAGGCCGGCCTGCTCGATGAGCGCACCGGCAAAATATCCCTCGGGGCGCTTGAAAAAGCTGCCCGCACTGGGAAATTCCAGAGGCTGTTTTTCGCGCCGCTTCGCGGCAAGCTCCCGCATGCGCAGGCGGATCTCACAGGGACGGTCGGCACAAAGCGCAAGCTCCGCGCCCAGCGCGATCCAGTTTTTCTCCTGAAGGATGCTGTGACGGTAGCCGAATTCCATGGCCGAAGCCGGAAGCACACGAACCTCGCCCTCCTCGGTCAGCACGCTGACGCGCCGGACCAGCCGGGACAGTTCGCCGCCGTAGGCGCCGGCGTTCATGTACAGGCCGCCGCCCAATGAGCCGGGAATGCCGGACGCAAACTCCAGCCCCGTAAGCCCCGCGGCCAGCGCGGCCTGGCTCATGGCAGAAAGATGCACACCGGCTCCCGCATAGAGCGTCGTTCCTTCCACCTTCAGCGTATCAAAGCCGCCGGTCAGGATCAGAAGTCCCTCATAGCCCTCATCCGCAGCCAGCACATTGCTTCCCGCGCCCAGAAGCGCAAAGGGAAGGCCGCACTCACGCGCCGTCCGGATCAGAACCGCCAGCTCAGCCGCGCTTTGCGGACGCGCCACCAGACGCGCCGGCCCACCGATATGAAAGCTGGTCAGCTCCTTCAGGGGCTGGTTCTCCGCCAGGGCCCCCTCACGGCCGCAGGCCTCTTGCCACTTGTACAGTTCCTCGTACACGGGAGCAACCTCCTCCGTCAAAATCATTCCTTACTGCAGGAAGGCCGCGCCGATGACGCCGGCCTTGTTGCCCAGCTCGGCGATGACCACCTTCGTCACCTCTACTCCGCCGTAAAGCCCCTTGCGGATCTCCCTCTGCAGGGGATCCAGAAAACGGTCGCCGTCTGCACTGGGACCGCCGCCGATAATCAGGTACTCCGGCTGGAAAATATTGATCATGTTGACCAGGCCGACGCCCATGAAATGCGCGTACTCTTCCATGGTCTCCAGAGCGGCCTCATCGCCCGCCAGCTGCGCCAGCGAAATATCCAGCGCGTTCAGCTCATCTCCGTGCTCGTTCATCACGGATTCCGGATGACGGCGGCAGGCCTCATGCGCCATGCGGATCATGCCCGTAGCGGAGCTGTAGGTCTCCCAGCAGCCCTTGCGGCCGCAGGTGCAGGGCAGGCCGTCCGCGACGATGACCGTATGGCCGATTTCCGCGCCGCCGTGGCCGAAGCCCGAATAAATCTTTCCGTCGATGATAATGCCGCCGCCGAGTCCCGTACCGACGGTGACCATGACAACATTTTTGCTGCCGCGGCCCGCGCCGAACAGGCTTTCGCCCAGAGCGGCCACATTGGCGTCGTTGTCTACGCGAATGGGCAGCTCCTTCGGGAGCAGCTCGTGCATGATGTCCGCCATGGGTACATTGCGGAAGTCCGCAAAATTATTGGCGAAAATCAAGATCCCGTTCTCAGGGTCACAGGTGCCGGGCGAGCCGATGCCCACCCGAGCGATTTCCTGAATGCTGATTCCTTCTTCCTCGGCCAGGTCCAGCACCAGCCGGGCCATGTCGAGGACCACCTCGCGATGAGGGCGCTCCGCCCCCGTCGGAATACTTTTCGAGCGAATAATCCGGCCGTCCGTGTTGACCAAAGCACCCTTGATCGTGGTGCCGCCTAAATCGATGCCCGCAAATAACATGTGTTGCTTTTCCCCTTTTATTCCTTGTTTCTTGTAAGGGATTTTATCATATTTTTGTACTTTCTTCAAGCTGTTTAGCAAAAAAGAAGGCCCCGCGCCGCTTTCTCCGTCGGCACAGGACCTTCTGTAAAAAATCGCTTTACAGACCCAGAAGCCTGCTGTAGGCCCTGAGCGCACCGTCCGTTTCGCGCGCCAGCACCTTCTTCGCCAGCACCTTGCCCAGCTGAACGCCCTCCTGGTCGAAGGAGTTGACGTTCCACAAAAAGCCCTGGAACATCACCTTGTTCTCGAAGTGGGCCAGCAGCGCTCCCAGCGCCTCAGGCGTCAGCTCCTCGCCGACAATGATGCCGGAAGGACGTCCGCCCTCAAAATTCCTGCTGCGGTTTTCGTCTGCCTTGCCGCAGGCGAAGGCCACGATCTGCGCCGCCACATTCGCGCAGAGCTTTTCCTGGCTGGTGCTGTCCTGGATGGTCACATCCGTGTGCAGCTGGCTGTTCTTAAAGCCGATAAACTGCAGCGGCACGATGTCCGTACCCTGATGCAGCAGCTGATAGAAGGAATGCTGGCCGTTGGTGCCGGGCTCGCCGAAGATGACCGGGCCGGTTGCGTAGGACAGCCGCTCGCCGAAGCGATTGACGCTCTTGCCGTTGGACTCCATGTCGAGCTGCTGCAGATGCGCCGGGAAGCGCGACATCGCCTGCGAATAGGGCAGGACCGCCGTGGCCGGATAGCCCAGCACATTGCGCTCGTGGACGCCGATCAGCGCGTCCAGCATGTCGGGGTTTCGGCGGATGTCGGCCGAAAGGGCCAGCTTGTCCTCCTCGGCCGCGCCGTCCAGAAAACGCGCGAAAACCTCGGGCCCGAAGGCCAGGGACAGGACGGCACCGCCGACCGCAGAGCTTGAGGAGTAGCGGCCTCCGATATAGTCATCCATAAAGAAGGCGGCCAGATAGCCTGCGTTTCCGGCCAGAGGCGAGGTCTCGGAGGTGACGGCGATCATGTGCCGGGACGCATCCAGGCCGCGCGCGGTCAGGGCTTCCTTCACGAAGGATTCATTGGTCAGGGTCTCCAGCGTGGTGCCGGATTTGGATACCAAAATAAAAACCGCACGGGCGACGTCCACCTCGTTCAGGACGGCCGCCGCATCGTCGGGGTCAACGTTGGAAATGAAATGGGCGTCCATTTTGAAGCAGCCGTTCTGCTTCGCCCAGTTCTCGAGCGCCAGGTAGATGGCGCGGGGACCCAGATCGCTGCCGCCGATGCCGATCTGCACGACGGAGGTGAATTTCTCGCCCTTTTCATTGACGATCTCACCGCGGTGGACCTTCTCGGCGAAGTCCGCGATCCTGTTCTGCTGCTCCATATAGAATGCGCGCTTATTGCATCCGTCGGCCAGGACATCGCCGCCCAGCTGACCGCGGGTCAGATGATGCAGCACCAGGCGCTTTTCGCCGGTGTTGACGACCTCGCCGTTATAGAGGGCCGCGAATTTTTCGCACAGCTGAGCTTCATCGGCCAGCTCTTGCAGAGCGGCCAGCGTGGGCTCATCCACGGCCTTGGCCGCATAGTAAAAATTCAGGCCTTCCGCCATGGGCGCAGCGTAGTCTGCTACGCGCTCAGCGGCATCCGGCGCGGAAAGCACCTCTGCCGGCTTGACTTTTTTCATGATACACAGCTTTTGGTATGCCTTCAGCTGGTCGAGATTTTTCCAAGCAATCATGCTTTATTGCCTCCTCTTACTGTTTAACGGGCACGAACGTTCCTATTATAGCGAGGCAAGCCCCGAAAAACAAGCAGAAAAATCAGCGGATTACGCGGACACGCGTCCGCAGGCCCTGCCGGTTTTCGTCATCTGATTACGCGGATACGCGTCCGCTGACTGCGCCGGCTAATGCGTCATCGGATTACGCGGACGCGGATCATGCCGTCGATGGCGCGCAGGGACTCGACGATCTCGTCCGGCACCTCCGTGTTGAAGTCGAGGATGGTGTAGGCGATATCGCCGCGGGCCTTGTTGATGAGGTTTTCAATGTTCAGGCCCTTGGAGGCGACCTTCTCGGTCATAAGGCCCAGCATACCGACCTTGTTGGCGTGGATGAGAGCCAGACGGTCGCCGTCGGCGCGGGCAAAGGAGACGTTCGGGAAGTTGACAGAGTTCGTGATGTTGCCGTTTTCCAGGTAGTCCATCGTCTGGCGGGCGGCCATCACGGAGCAGTTTTCGTCGGCCTCGGGCGTGCCGGCGCCCAGATGGGGCGTGCAGAGCACGGAGGGCATCTTCATCTGACGGGGCGTCGGGAAGTCGGTGGCGAAGGCCTTGATCTTGCCGCTCTCGAGGGCGGCGCAGAGGGCGTCGTCATCCACGATGGGGCCGCGCGCGTAGTTGACCAGGTAGGCGCCGTCCTTCATGGCCTTGATTTCCTTTTCGCCGATATAGCCCTTGGTTTCGGCATTCAGCGGAATGTGGACGGTGACGACATCGCTTTCGGCCAGCAGCTCGTAAAGGTCGTCCTTGAATTCGACGAACTCCTTGAGCTCGGCGACGCGAGCGTGGGGCAGATAGGGGTCGATGCCCAGAACCTTCATGCCGAGGTCATCCAGGGCGCGGGCCATGCGGCTGCCGATGGCACCCAGACCGATGATGCCGACGGTCTTGCCCATGATCTCAGGTCCGCGGTAGACCTCCTTGCCCTTTTCGACGCGCTTGCCGGGGTCGGCCTCGTCGTCGGGAAGGTTCTTGACCCAGTCCATGGCCTTGAAGCCGTTACGCATGGCCATGATCATGGCCGCGATGGCCAGCTCCTTGACCGCGTTGGCATTGCCGCCGGGGCAGTTGAAAACGCAGATGCCCGCTTCCGTGCAGCGGTCCACGGGGATGGTGTTGACGCCGGCGCCGATGCGCACGATGGACAGAAGCTTCTCGCCGAATTCCAGACCGTGCAGCGGGGTCGAATGGACGAGGATGCCGTCGGGATCGGCACAGTCGTCCGAGAGTCTGTATCTGTCCGCGTCAAACACTTTTTGACCGGCGGGAGCAACTTTATCGAAGGTTTTGATCTGATACATGGTTTTTTCTCCTTATTTTGTCATTTCGAAAGCTTTCATGGTGTCAAGAAGCGCCCGGACGCCTTCCTCGGGCATACCGTTGTAAATGCTGGCCCGAAGGCCTCCGGTCAGGCGGTGCCCCTTCAGGTTGGTCAGCCCGCGGGATTTCGCGAGCGACAGGAAGGCGGCGGTATCGGCGTCCGTGGGCAGCGTGAAGACCACGTTCATCAGGGAACGGTCCTCCGGGACCACGCGGTTCGTAAAGAGCGGGGAGTTGTCGATGTAGTCATAGAGCATGGCGGCCTTGCGGCGGTTGCGCTCCTCCATGGCAGCGACTCCGCCCTCCGCGAGCACCCAGTCAAACATGAGGCCCGCCAGATAAATAGCAAAGGTGGGCGGCGTGTTGTACATTGAACCGTTTTTCGCGGCGATGTCGTAGCGGAGCATGGTGGGCACCACCGGGTCCTTCTCACGCGCCAGGAGGTCCTTGCGGACGATGACGACCGTAAGCCCTGCGGGGCCCAGGTTCTTCTGCGCGCCGGCGTAGATCAGGCCGTACTTAGTGACATCGATTTCCTGACCGAGGATGGCGCTCGACCAGTCTGCCGCCAGGGGAATCGCGCTGGGCGAGCCGGCAGCGGATATCACCTCCTTCGGCAGCTTGTCCTCGAGGCGATGGTAAGCCGTGCCGAAAATCGTATTGTTGCCCGTAATATGCAGGAAGCGCGCATCTGCGGGGACAGCGTCCGTAACGGGAATGCGGGTGAAGCCCTCCTCTCGGGAGCTGGCGGCCTTCACGGCCTTCGCCCAGCGGGCACCCTCCTCGTAGGCCTTGGAAGCGAAATGACCGCTTTCGGCGTAGGCGACCGTATCCTCCCGGCCCGCCAGGTTCATGGGGACCATCGAGAACTGCAGGCTGGCGCCGCCCTGAAGAAAGAGGATCTCGTAGTCCTCCGGGATGCGCATGAGCTTGCGGAGTGACTGTGAGGCACGGTCGATGATGTCCTGATACGCAGGGCTGCGATGGCTCATTTCGAGCACCGAGGTCCCGGCCCCGGGATAACACAGAAGCTCCTGCTGCGCCTTTTGCAGCACCTCCAGCGGCATCTGACTGGGCCCGGCCGAGAAATTGAAAAGCCTTTCTTCCATACTGTTTTCCTCCGCAGAAAAAATAAAAACCGGAAAGCGTATGCTTTCCGGGAATCGGCTAAACCAAGGGCTTTTAGTCACCGAAAAGCTTATATCCCAAAAAACGCCTTACAAGAGGAGGCGCAGGAACTCTCGGATGACCAAAGCTTCATATTTTTCATTGGTATGCTCCCAAATCAAAAGATGGTATCATCTTAACTTTAATGCGTTAAATTGTCAAGAGCAAAAAACGTTTTTCCTGTTTTTTTATAAAAATATTCTCCCCAAACATCGCGCCGCCCCTTGAAACAGCGTTCAATCGGAAGTATAATCCGCATTCGGTATCAATATGAATTTCACCGAGGTAAGCGCGTTTATGGAAAAACTGCTTGCATTCTGCAAAAAGAACACAGTGCTCTGTGTCGCCTTCTGCGCGGCTCTCATCACCGCCTTCATCGTCCCACCGGACCGTGCATACGGGGACTACTTCGACTGGAAGACCCTCAGCTGCCTCTTTCTGGTGCTGGCCGTTGTCTGCGCCCTGAAGAACATCCACTTCTTTTACACGATGGCGCAGAAAATCGTCCAGTCCTTCCGGACGCTGCGCATGGCCGTGCTGGCTCTCGTGTGCATCACCTTCATCGGCTCGATGCTCATCGCCAACGACATGGCACTTCTGACCTTCCTGCCCCTGGGCTACCTGGTGCTCTACACGACCGGACAGCTCAAGTATATGGCCTTTACCTTTATTATGCAGAACATCGCGGCCAACCTTGGCGGCATGCTGACGCCCTTCGGCAACCCGCAGAATCTCTACCTCTACTCCCGCTTCGATATTCCTACCGGGGAATTCATGAGCATCATGCTCCGTCCCTTTGTCATCGCCATCGTGCTGATCGTCATCTGCTGCCTCTTCCTCCCGGGCGAAAGGCTGGTCATCGACAGCAAGCCTCTGCCCCTGAACGGCAAGCGCACCGTCCTCTATCTGCTCCTCTTCACGCTGGCCATTGCGATCGTCTTCCGCGGCATCCCCTACTGGATCGGCCTGCTCATCATCCCGCCCGTCCTGCTCTTCGTTGACCGCCGGGCCCTGGCGATGGTGGACTACCCCCTGCTTCTGACCTTTGTCTGCTTCTTCATTTTTGCCGGCAACATGAGCCGCATCCCGGCCATCAATGCCCTGCTGGCGGGGCTTCTCGAGCGAAACACACTGCTGGTAAGCGTTCTGTCCTGCCAATGCATTTCCAATGTTCCGAGTTCGATCCTGCTCTCGCAGTTCACCGATAACTACCGCGATTTGCTGCTGGGCGTCAACATCGGCGGCGCGGGCACCATCATCGCCTCACTGGCGAGCCTCATCACCTTCCGCGAGTACCAGAAGCGAAATCCCGGCCACACCCTCGGCTATCTGGCGCTCTTCTCCGCTTTTAACTTCGGCTTCGTCATCGTACTGACCGCGGTCGAATGGATTTTCCATCCGTAAATACGTTTCCCTCAAGCTATGCGCGTAATGATGCGGAAAGCATAACAAATGAAGGCCTTGTGCCGGCTCTGGTTTGCCGGCACAAGGCCTGTTTTTTCGAAATGAGTTAACAAACTGTCCCATAAAGAGCACCCAGACATCAGGACCCTTTTACTTAATGAATCCATTCCATGATTGCCTGCTCCCTGTCGAGGCTCCAAAATGAGGTTTTAGAAGTAAGTCCGTAATAATCGCCCAAAATCTCGGAATTTTCATAGAATTCAACGGCGATAATATACTCTCCTCCTATTTCAAGACCCCAATCGTTTCGCAAAGTAATTGAAAATACTTTGCCTTCTTCCAAGCCTCCCTTTAGAGATTTGGTCACCTCACAACGAAGCGTTTTGCGATCTGAAGCACCTCCGGGCAAAAGTTCCGAACAGATTTTCACACAGACAATATTTTCAGAGCCTTCAATAATCGCATGCAGATGAGATGAGCGAATAAACTCTCTGCCGTAGTAGGTCTTTCCCTCAGAACCGGCATATTTTTCGCAAGCATCAAGAATTTGATCTCTTTCCGCTAGAGAGAACATCGAACCGAACATACCTCCCGCAAAACGAGCCGCTTCCAAATGCATAATAGGAATAAAGCAGTAATAGGAGGGAATGTAATGATCCTCATCTTCCAGAACAGAGACATTCTTCTGAAGCAAAACCAGCAGCGTCTCCTCTTCGCCAGCAGTCAAGTACATCCTAAGATCCGCTACTCTGGCATCGAGCGAAACCTTAACCTCCACTCCTTCCTCAATGCCATAAAAAGCTTTCTCGACAATCATGATAACATAAGAGTTTGCCCCATCCACATGCTTCGAAGTAACCTTTCCCAGAAACACCTGCGATGACCGGGCGAGTGCTTCCTCAAAAGAAATCGGTAAAAACTGAACCGAGATTTCCTCATTTATGTCACTTTCAACTTTTTCGATGCCGTCACTCTCCTGATGAGTGTTTGACTTGCAAGCTGCAATAATAACGCTCAGGGAAAAAAGCATAAAGCACACGCATAAAATCTTTTTCATTTTTCTGATTCTCCTCGTCCTGCAAGATTAATAAACCTGACTTAGATGAAGTTTTTCCTGGGCAGAAAGGGTAGTTTGAGTAGTGTTACGTGCATACATAATATCCGTTGACACTATACTGTGTCCCATCCAACCTAGTGCATGACCAACTTCGTGAATGACACAGTTCTTCTGTCTGTCAGAATCTAAGCCTGAGTCAGAAATGATAAAAATTCTTGCCGATCTCATCTTTTTAAGGTACTTTGTGACTCCTCCATAGGTTGCTGAGCCATCGTTCACATATGAGTAATTTGTCTGGCCTGTAATACCTTCCGGGAAAGTCTCCCCCGTAATCGACGAAAGAACCTCTCTGCTTCCCCCTGTACAGCGGATTGTGGCATCGGCTCCAACTCCAATTACCTGGAATGAATGGCCCAGAGCGTTCGACCATTGAGTTACCGCATAAGGACCGGCTTCCCGGTAGTTCACATAAAACGAAGAGAGAGATGAAGATAAGCATTCAAACCAAAATGAAGGGGCGCTTTCCCAATAACCAACATTATCGCTATTAGATTGCCAATACGATAAAGTCTGTGTTCTTGACGCACTTTTTCCCGGGCTCTCCCTCACCCCCGCAGAAAAACCAGAAGCAAGTATCACGAAAAATAGGACAGCGTTTGAAAATGATCGCATACGAACCTCCTTTCAAAATTTCGGTCTATCTCTATAAACCTCAGCCTGAGTTTATATTTATAAACCATTTTTGTCAATAGCATTTGACAAATTTGGTCTATTATTATAAACTTATTTTGTAAAAAATCATTGCAGCTTCTATAAAAAAGGATTTCCCGACATGAATGATTATAAAATCGGCGTTATGGAAACGCACTTTGCCGAATTGATTTGGCGAGAAGAACCTATCTCCTCTATGAAATTAGCTTCTTTAGCAAACCAGGAGCTTGGATGGAAAAAAAGCACTTCCTTTACTGTATTGCGGCACTTATGCGAAAAGGGACTTTTTCAAAATAACGCCTCCGTTGTGACCTCGCTCATTTCGAAAGAGGAATATGAAGGACTTCAAAGCGAGCAGGTAATCGAAGAACGCTTCCACGGTTCGCTGCCTGCCTTTATCGCCGCCTTTACCGCAAGACGTTCTTTATCGCAGGCGGAAATTGAAACACTAAAGGGATTAATCGCCGCATACGAGGAGACCAGCTATGAAAAATCAAGCCTGAATTCGTAAGAAGTTTGGCAGATTTTCATTTCCGTTCTATCGCTGGAAAAAGGGTAACCTTAATAAGGCTCCCCGAGGGGCGCTTTAAAA
>JAZRWR010000058.1:0-27719 GCA_045599825.1 Bianqueaceae bacterium
GCGATTCGGCCGCGCAGGCCGAGCGCTACGCTGCTGAGCTTGGCGTGGATGAGTGTCACGCGGGGCTTCTGCCCGAAGGTAAGGTGGCCTGCATGGAGGCCCTGAAGGAAGAGGGGACGGCCTTCTTTGCCGGGGACGGCATCAATGATTCGCCCGTGCTGGCTTCCGCGGATGTCGGCTTCGCCATGGGCGCACTGGGCTCGGACGCCGCTATCGAAGCGGCCGATATCGTGCTTATGAACGATTCGCTGACGCAGCTGGTCAACACTTTGAAGGTCTCCCGCCGGACAATGCGTATTGTCAAGGAAAATATTATCTTCTGCCTTGCCGTGAAGCTGATCATCCTGGTGCTGAGCGCCTTCGGCATCGCCGGGATGGGGCTGGCGGTCTTCGGGGATGTCGGCGTCGCCTTCATTTGCATTCTGAACGCGCTCCGCGCACTGAAGAAGGAGCGCTGAAGGCTTGCGGCTTTCATTCTTCCGCTGCGGTGGATTCTGTGCTGCGTGGAGAGAGGCTTCTGAAGTAACAGAACTGTAATGAGAGAATAACTTGAAAATCAGCCGGATATAGTATATAATTAAATGACTAAGTTAGTTATGAAGAGGTAATATGGAATATCCGCAAATTGTCTGTCACAAAGACAGATTTTTAAATAATGTTTCCGTCATTGCCGAGCTGCTGCATAAGGACGGCCGTACTTTTTCCATGGTCACCAAGGGCTTTGCTGCCAATCCGGAGCTTATGGAGCTGTTGGAGAATTCACCGGCGGATTGGTTTGCCGATTCCCGGGTCGATAACCTGGCCTCTATGCACACGAAGAAGCCGCGTTTTCTCATCCGTATCGCCCAGCCCTGGGAAACGGAGGAGGTCGTCAGGCACTGTGAGGTCAGCCTTGAATCCGAAATAGGGACCATCCGCCTGCTGAACGAAGCGGCCCTGAAGCTCGGCCGCCGCCACGGGGTCATTGTCGCGGTCGATATGGGTGATCTTCGCGAAGGCTGCTTTTTTGAAGATCTTGAGGATGTAGAACAAACCGTGCAGGCCGTTGTCGATGCTGAGGGGCTTGAGCTTCTGGGCATCGGGACCAATCTCGGCTGTTACGGCGGCGTCAAAACCACGCCTGTCAACATGAAGGCCTTTGTGGAGCTTGGGAAGCGCGTCGAGAATGACCTGGGAATCAAGCTGCGCTATCTCTCCGGTTTGACTTCCGCGGCCCATCTTATGCTTTATGACGGCACCATGCCCAAGGAGGTCAACCACGGCCGCTTCGGTGAATCCATCGTCGCAGGCTTTGAGTCCGTGAACCATTCGCTGGTCAAAGGCACCTCTGCCGAATGTTTTACGCTCCGTACCCAGGTTGTGGAGGTGAAAACCAAGCCCTCCATGCCCATAGGAGAGCTTGGCGGCAACGCCTTCGGCGAGGTGGCGAGCTTTGAGGATAAGGGTCTGATGCGCAGGGCCATCGTCGCCTGCGGCGCTCAGGATACGGAGCTTTCCTACCTGACCCCTGCCGACCCGCGCATGCACATCCTCGGCTGCAGCAGTGACCACATCGAGCTGGATGTGACGGAGGCGCCCGAAGTCAAGCTGGGCGATATCATTGAATTCAATATGCGCTACAAGGCCGTTCTGCGCGCCTATACGAGCGCTTATGTTCGGAAAGTCATTGAGTAAAGGATGCATCATCCGGAAAGGAAGCTTTCGCCTGTGCGAAGGCCTGAAGTTTAATGAGCGAAAACAAAAATAAACAGCCCAAAGAACCGAAGCTCTGGCACGCTCTTTTATGCCTTGGCTTTATGATCGCGATGCTTGTTATCGGCATCGTAGTATTTAAGGTCGATCCTCAGATTCCCATGTATGTCGGCGCCATTTTTACCGTCATGGTCTGCCTTTTTATCGGCTTCAAGTGGGAATTTCTGCAGAAGGCCATGGTTAACGGCATTTCGAAGACCCTGACCTCCGTCATCATTCTGGTCATCATCGGTATTCTGATCGGCGTGTGGATCGATGCCGGAGTCGTGCCCTCCATGATTTATTACGGTCTGAAGATCCTTAAGCCAAGAATTTTCTACCTGGCCGCCTTCCTGATCATGTGTGTCACCTCTCTGTCCACAGGCACTTCCTGGGGTGCCATGGGTACGCTGGGTGTCGCACTGATGGGCATCGGCTACGGACTTGAGCTGTCGCCCGCCATCACCGCCGGTGCCATCATCTCCGGCGCCTACTTCGGCGATAAGATGTCTCCGCTTTCCGATACGACTACGCTTGCACCTGCCATGGCCGGCACGGATGTCATGACTCATGTCAAGTTCATGCTGCTGCCCGGCGGCATCTGCTTTGCCGTTTGCGTGGCAGCCTACCTGGTTCTCGGCTTCATTCAGTATAACGGCGGCGCCGCGGATATGTCCGCTATCGAAGAGCTGTCCGCCGGTCTTCAGAGCCAGTTCACCATTTCGCCCTTCCTGCTGCTTCCGCCTGTCCTGGTTATTGTCGCGATCGCCCTGAAGGTACCCGCTATCATGGGTATTACGATCGGCGTTTTTGTCGGCGGCATTTTCGGCTTGATTTTCCAGCCCGACTGCACGATGCAGACCCTGTTTGCCTGCGGCATGGACGGATACAGCTGCAGCTCAGGTGTTGAAATCATTGATTCTCTTCTGAACAGCGGCGGTATCATGAGCATGATGTTCTCCGTAGCTATGACCATCGTCGCTATGATGTTCGGCGGCGTGATGGATGAAACCGGCATGCTGCAGATTATTGTCAACAAGCTCAAAAAGATTTCCAACACGCCTGCTAAGCTGGTCACTCTGACGGAGGCCACCTGCATCGCCTCCAACGCCATCATGCCTGAGCAGTTCGTATCCATCGTTATCCCCGGCAGCATGTATGCCGAAGAATATAAAAAGCAGGGCATTCATCCTGCTGCGCTTTCAAATGCACTGGAGAGCGCCGGCACGGTTACCAGCGCCCTGATTCCCTGGAATACCTGCGGTCTGTTTATCTTCAGCACCCTGGGTATTGCAACCGGCCAGTATGCCTTCTGGGCATTTTTCAACTGGCTCAGTCCCGTGGTGACCCTGATTCTGGCTTATGCCGGCGTTACGGTTGCCGATATGAACGGCGTTCGTCTGTACAAAAAGAAAAAGCAGCAAGCGCCCGAAGTATAATGAAAGGAGTCACCTATGTCTCTGTTTGACCAACTTCTTTACAAAGCTGCTCAGGATATCCGGCATGCCGCAAACGATGCCGTCAACGACGCCGCCAAGAAAATAAAGAGGGCTGCTCAGACCACGAAAGTGAAGCTTTCCGCCATCCCTCAGACGGCCGAAGAAATGAAGGCTATGAAGGAATTTGACTTGAAGGATCCCTACAGCGTGGCTGCCATGACGGTGTGTGCCTTGGTCCGTTACCCCGAGAGCAGCGAGGACTGCTTTGAAATGCTGGACCTTCTGAACGGTCCCAACGAGCTTACTGTCCGCGAAAAGCAGTTTATTAATGAGCGTTTCATGGATGACCACGGCTATATCATGCGTTCTTACTTCGAAGGCGCTACCCCCGACAACAATTACACACCTTCTTCGAAGGGCTACAAAATTGCCATCGAGGAATATGCGACCAGTGACGACACCGAAAATTATTTGACTCTTTATCTCGTTAGCGGCGGCGCCGATTCGCCCCGTGCCATTCAGCTGCGCGAAAAGCCCTCCACCAAGGAATGGTTCATCTGGAGCTATGACGGTCTGCTTTCCGGCGTCCGCGAGCCCAAAGAGAAAGATCCCTGGGCCTAATGTTCTGTAAAAGCAAAAGCCTCCCGCCGGGAGGCTTTGTTTATTATCGCGAAAACATCCTGCAGCCCGCGAAAACAAAAAACCGATTTCGCTGTATTTGCCTTTTCAAGCCGCTTTCGTCGCTTGGACGTATATTTTGTCTGATGTGACAAGAGGGACGGATTTAGAGGCCATTTTGGACGTTACAGGAGCAAAAAAAGAGAGACATCCACCCCGGATGTCTCTCTTTGGGTTTTTAGTTCAGTTTGTCAATGTAATCGCATGCGGCCAGGGCGGCGATTGCGCCGTCGGCGGCTGCGGTCGTGACCTGACGAATCCGCTTGCTGCGGCAGTCACCGGCAACGAAGATGCCGGCCGTTCTGGTCAGGCAGGTCTCATCAGAATCAGCATATCCGTAGGAATTCAACTGAATTATATCTGCGAACGCATTGTTCTGGGGGATCAAACCGATGGCGATGAAGACGCCGTCTACCTCCAGCTCGCGCAGACTGCCGTCGGCTTCTTTTTGAATGCGAATGCCTTTGAGCTCATCGCTTCCGAGGTAATCCTTTACCGTAACGCCGAAAATGGTTTCCACATTGCTTTTGGCGGCAAGCTGTTCCTGCAGCTTCTTTTCGCCGGTCAGAAAATCGAGGTTCTGAACGATGTAAAGCTTTTTTACTAAGTCTGCCAGGAGAATAGCTTCCTGAAGAGCTGAGTTTCCGCCGCCGATTACGGCGACCGTCTGATCCTTGTAGAATGCACCGTCGCAGACCGCGCAGAAGGAGATGCCGTTGCCGACGAAATTCTCTTCATTATCAATTCCCAGCATGCGATGCTTGGCGCCGGTTGCGATAATGACAGCCTTTGCCTCATAGCTGTTTTCATCGGTATATACCTTTTTGGTATTGCCGTCTTCAACGCGAAGGACTTCTGCGGATTCAAAATCGCCGCCTTGAGCGATGACCTGATCAACCAATTTTTCGGCAAATTCGTTACCGGAGAGGGCGACAAAGCCGGGTATATTTTCAACCTTGGGTGAGAAGGTGATCTGACCGCCGAAGCTGCCTTTTTCAATGACAAGTACGCTCTTTCCGCCTCTTAAGGCATACAGAGCGGCGGTCAGTCCCGCAGGGCCGCCGCCGACAATGATTAAATCATACATAAATTTTGCCTTTCTTCTTATGAATGGGGCTTATTTCAGCTGTTTCGGTTTAATCTTTCTCTGTAAAGCAGCTTAGCCGATATATTTCTTGATATCGGATACGCCGCTGAACTTGCTGATTTCTCCGTTTTCGACGACGACCAGCGTGGGAGCCTGCTTGATGCCGTACTGCTTTGCAAGCTCGGGCTGTTCGGTCGCATAAATCTTTTCATAGGCAATGCCCGCCTTCTCAAGAGCGGCACAGGCAATTTTGCAATTCGGGCAGGTGGGAGTGGCAAAGAGAAGAATCTGAGAAGATTTTTCCTCAACGATTTCGGCTTCCTTCGTCAACGTACCGCAGCAGGATGCGTCGGGATTCAAGGGACCGACATGAGTCAGATGGGAATTTCCGATATCGTAGACCTTACGGTCCTTGTACTCCTGACTCTTACCGTCATTCCAGTTCTGAACGGGGCGGTAGTAACCGGTGATTCGGCTGTAGACCTCGGTCTTTTCGCCGCACTTAGGGCAGACATACTGCTCACCGGACAGATAGCCGTGGTTTTTGCAGACGGAGTAAGTGGGAGACAGCGTATAGTAGGGAAGCTTATAGTTTTCGGCAATCTTGCGCACAAGAGTTGCGGCGGCTTTCCAGTCGGGCAGCTTTTCACCCAGGAAGGCGTGGAAAACGGTGCCGGAGGTGTAAAGCGTCTGGAGTTCGTCCTGGATGTCCAAAGCGCTGAAGATATCTTCCGTGTAGCCGACGGGAAGATGGGAGGAATTGGTGTAATAGGGAGTTTCGTTTTCGGTCTTGGCTGCGGTGATGATATCGGGATAGGTTTCCTTGTCATGCTTGGCCAGACGGTAGGCGGTGGATTCGGCGGGAGTAGCTTCCAGGTTGTACAAATCGCCGTACATTTCCTGATAGTCAGACAGGCGTTCGCGCATGTGATTCAGAACCTCGATCGTGAAGTCCTGAGTTTCCTGACTGGTCATGTCCTTACGGATCCATTTAGCATTCAGACCGGCTTCGTTCATACCGACCAGACCGATGGTGGAGAAGTGGTTGTTGAAGGTGCCGAGATAGCGCTTGGTGTAAGGATAGAGTCCGTTGTCCAGAAGCTTGGTGATGACGGTACGCTTGACCTTCAGCGAGCGGGCACTGATATCCATCATCTTGCCAAGACGCTTGAAGAAGTCTTCCTTATACTTGGCAAGGTAGGCGATGCGGGGCATATTGATGGTGACAACACCGATGGAGCCGGTGCTTTCGCCGCTGCCGAAGAAGCCGCCGGACTTCTTGCGAAGCTCGCGCAGGTCAAGACGAAGGCGGCAGCACATGGAACGGACATCGTTGGGCTCCATGTCGCTGTTGATGTAGTTGGAGAAATAAGGAGTGCCGTACTTAGAGGTCATTTCGAAGAGAAGACGGTTGTTTTCAGTTTCGCTCCAGTCGAAATCGCGGGTGATGGAGTAGGTGGGGATGGGGTACTGGAAGCCGCGGCCGTTTGCATCTCCTTCGATCATGATTTCGATAAAGGCTTTGTTGACCATATCCATTTCGGCCTGGCAGTCTTTATACTTAAAGTCGGCTTCCTTGCCGCCGATGATGCAGTTCAGTTCTGCGAGGTCAGCGGGAACGACCCAGTCCAGCGTGATGTTGGAGAACGGTGCCTGAGTGCCCCAACGGCTGGGAGTGTTTACACCGTAGATGAAGGATTCGATGCATTTTTTGACCTGATCGTAATCCATATTATCCGCTTTTACAAAGGGAGCCAGATAGGTATCAAAGGAGGAGAATGCCTGAGCGCCGGCCCATTCATTCTGCATAATGCCGAGGAAGTTGACCATCTGGTTGCAGAGCGTAGCCAGATGCTTGGCGGGAGCGGACGTGATTTTGCCGGTTACACCGCCGAGACCTTCCTGGATGAGCTGCTTCAGGGACCAGCCGGCGCAGTAGCCGGTCAGCATAGAAAGATCGTGAAGATGGATATCGGCGTTGCGGTGAGCGTTAGCAATTTCTTCGTCATAAATTTCGGACAGCCAGTAGTTTGCGGTGATGGCGCCGGAGTTGGAGTGAATCAGGCCGCCTACGGAATAGGTAACGCTAGGGTTCTCTTTGTCACGCCAGTCATTAACCTTTACATAGTTGTCGACGATTTTCTTGTAGTCGAGTAGGGTGGTGCTGAGATTACGGATCTTCTCACGCTGCTTGCGGTACAGAATGTAGGCTTTGGCTACGTCATCGTAGTCGGCCTTGATCAGAACGGATTCTACGCTGTCCTGGATATTTTCTACGGTAATCTTTCCGTCTTCGATCTTGGGTTCGAATTCGGCAGTGACCTTCAGGGCCAGAAAATCAATGATGTCGGGATGGTATTGACGGTTGCAGGCGTCAAATGCAGCGGTAATGGCGTCTTTAATTTTGTTTAAATCGAAACCGAAAATCTTACCGTCACGTTTTACAACAACATACATGGTAATTAACTCACATTTTTTTAAACGCTGTGGTAAAATCTACCACATATATTGGGATGCGTCAATAGAAAAAACACAATATATAGTGTGCGAGGGCAAAAAATTATTCCGATATCCCGCGAATGGAGACCTGCCCGACCAGACTCTCGACGGATTCTTTCATTTTTGACATGGTTTCGAACGAAACGGGATGCAGACCGCTTTCGATCAGATTTCCGCTGTCTACAAAGTTTTGAAGGAAATAGGCCGGACAGCCGGAGATCCACCGGCCGATCTCAACGATATCCCCGACAGTATGGAATTCTTTGACGACGGTCGTTCTGAATTCGTAGGGTACATGTCCTTCCATCAAAAAAGAAACCGATTCTTCAATAGCGGGAAGCAGCGCACCGGCAGTGCCGGTAGTAAGGGCGTATTTGGATTTACTGTTTTTGATATCAACGGCGACATAATCAACCAGCCCGGCGTTGACCAGCTCCTTGAGACGGGTTGGATAAGTGCCGTTGGTGTCGAGCTTGACCAGGAAGCCGGCGCTTTTGATTTTTTCGATAAAGCTGCGGATATCAGGCTGCAGGAGGGGTTCGCCGCCGGTGATGCTGACGCCGTCCAGAAGACCGTTGCGTTTGGATATGAAGTTCAGAATTTCTTCTTCAGAGTATGCGGCCTTTTTCGGACAGTTTTCGACCAGGAGGGCATTATGGCAGAAGGGACAGCGCAGATTGCAGCCCCCGGTAAAAACGGTACAGGACATGTGGCCGGGAAAATCCAGCAGTGTGAGTTTCTGAAAGCCCTGAATGTTCATAAAATTGCAGTTCCTTGATAATAATTATAATTTACGGTAAAGGCCGATGACCTTGCCGAGAATCTGGCAGTCCATGACCAGAATGGGAGCCATGCTGTCATTTTCGGGCTGCAGGCGGATATGGGTGGCTTCTTTATAAAATGTTTTTACCGTAACGCTGTCACCGAGAAGAGCCACTACGTAATCCCCGTTACTGGCAGTGTTCTGTTTGCGGACAAGGATGAGATCTCCGTCAAAAATGCCGGCATTGATCATGCTTTCGCCGCGGACGTGCAGCATGAAAACTTCGGAATTATGGGCTAAATCAACGGGGAGAGGGAAATAATCTTCAATGTTTTCGACAGCCAGAATGGGTTCTCCGGCGGTGACTCGGCCGACTATGGGAACCATGGTCAGCTCGGGCATATTGGCTGGGTAGGTAAAATCATCCGGTACAAGGCTGTCGCGGGAAAAGGGCTCGCCCTCGGGAGTCTTAAGGATATCCATAGCACGCTGAGAGCCGGGCAGGCGGCGGATATAGCCCTTTTCCTCCATACGCTGGAGATAGTCATGCACGGTGGAGGAGGAGGTTACGCCGATGCCCTTGCAGATTTCACGGACAGAGGGGATGTAGCGGTTCTTATCCTGGAACGAAATAATAAAGGAAAGGACTTGTTTTTGCTTATCGGTGAGCTCATTCATACTGTTTCCTCCGTTTTGTTTGTAGGTTTATTATAGTCTTATTTCGGGCCAAAGTCAATTGAAAAACACGAAAATATTTTCGCTTTTTGGCTTGACAAGAACAAATGTTCGTATTATTATAGGGGCATAAAGACGAACAAATGTTCGAAAAGGAGCGAATCGAAGAATGAAGCAGAACAAAATGAACCGGGCCGGCAAAGCCCTTTCCGTATATACCGCCGCAGCCTTGCTGCTGCTGGCTGTTTTTTTCAGTCTTCTGTTTTTCCCCAAGAAAGCCACGGCTGATGATCCTACTGTAGTCACTTATGTATCGGTTGAGGTTAAGGAGGGCGACACTCTGTGGGATTATGCCGAACAATATGCGCCCGCAACCCTCAGTAATTCCGATTATATTCACAAGGTTTGCAAAATTAATCGCCTGGCCGGTACTCAGATTGTCAGCGGCACCTATATCATACTTCCTGTATATACGGTTCCGGAATGCTGAAACGGCGCATTTCGGCCTGAATATATCCGAAAAGTGACCTGCAAAAAAATCCGAAAAATTTCTTGACACATAAATTGCGCTGTGCTAATATTCTAATGTTGCCGCGCAAAGAGGTAAGCATTTTGCATGCTTATGGAAATTCTCCGGCAGGAGATACCGTATTTGGCGAGTTTTTAGAAAAGGAGGTGCTCGGATGTACGCTGTAATTGAGACTGGCGGAAAACAGTACCGGGTACAAGAAGGAGACGTAGTTTCCGTTGAGAAATTAGGTTTGCTGGAAGGTGAAACCTATACGTTCGACAAGGTTCTGATGCTTGCGGACGGTGAGACCGTCAAGGCCGGTTCGCCCTATGTTGAAGGCGCTACTGTAACCGCTACGGTTGTTGAAGAAGGACGTGGCAAGAAAGTCATCGTCTATAAGTACAAGTCCAAAAAGACGTATCACAAGAAACAGGGACATAGACAGGCTTATACCAAGCTTACGATCAATGCCATCAACGCCTGATTATAGGTGATTGACATGATTCAGGCTCGTTTCTACCGTAACAGTTCAGGCAAACTGTGGGGGTATGAGATCAGCGGCCATGCCGGCTATGATGAAGCCGGAAAGGATATCATCTGTTCGGCTGTTTCCGCTTTGGCCATCAATACGGCCAATTCCGTTGAAGCACTCGCGCAGGAAGCTCCGCTGGTATCAACAGAAGAGGGCAGACTTACAATGGAAGTTCCCTCACTCCGCAGCAATCGGGAAAATGCTTCCGCATTGCTCTTGCTTGAATCGCTCTTGCTCGGCTTGACCGACATCAGCCGTGATTACGGAAAGTCTTATCTCAAAGTTTCGTCGAACTACAAAGCGTGACGCTTTCCCGAAGGAGGTGCAAACCATGGTATTTATGAATCTGCAGTTGTTTGCTCATAAAAAGGGCGTTGGTTCTACCAAGAACGGTCGTGATTCCGAGTCCAAACGTCTCGGCGCGAAAAGAGCGGATGGCCAGGTCGTAAAGGCCGGCAATATCCTTTACCGTCAGCGCGGAACCCGCATTCATCCCGGTACCAATGTTGGAATCGGCAAGGATGATACTCTTTATGCGCTTGTTGATGGCCGTGTTAAATTTGAACGTCTTGGCCGCGATAAGAAACAGGTTTCCGTATACCCTGTTGCTGAGTAAGTATTGCTGAGAAAAGAATAGGCTCCGGATTGTTTCGTGAGCCTATTTATTTTTGCAAAATTTGTGTTATAATAGGATAAAGATTTCGCAAAACGCGAGGATATTCACTAATGTTTGTTGATGAAGTTAAGATCCATATTGAATCCGGAAAGGGCGGTAACGGCTGTGCCTCGTTCATGCGCCAGAAATTCATGCCTAACATGGGGCCTGACGGCGGTGACGGAGGCAAAGGCGGAGATGTCATCTTCCAGGCTGACAATGCTATGAACACCCTGTACGACTTCCGCCATATCAAGGATTATAAAGCCGAAAACGGTCAGGACGGGCGAAGCAGCAACTGCTCGGGAAAGAAAGGCGAGAACCTGATCATCAAGGTTCCGACAGGTACCGTTATCCGCGAAGCCGAATCGGGCCTTGTAATATTTGATATGTCCAAGGACGGTCAGCAGGAAACCATTCTTGTCGGCGGAAAGGGCGGAAAGGGCAACCAGCATTATGCCACCGCAACTATGCAGATTCCTCAATATGCCCAGCAGGGTCAGGAAGGCAAGAGTCTGTGGGTTATTCTGGAACTGAAGGTTTTGGCGGATGTCGGCCTTCTGGGTTATCCGAACGCCGGCAAATCCACTTTTTTGACGCGTGTATCGAATGCACGCCCCAAAATCGCTGATTATCCCTTTACCACGCTGGAACCGCATCTTGGCGTTGTTCCTCTGCCTTATGGAAAAACTCTTGTGATTGCCGATATTCCCGGTCTGATTGACGGCGCTTCGGAAGGCGTCGGCCTGGGTCATGAATTTCTGAAGCATCTGGAACGCACACGTGTTTTGATTCATCTGGTAGACATGGCCGGAACAGATGGCCGTGATCCGGTGGAGGATCTTGAGAATATTAATAATGAATTGTATTTGTACAGTCCTGAGCTTGCCGCACTTCCTCAGGTTATCGGTCTGAATAAAATCGACCTGCCTGATTCTGAAATCTTCATGGAGGAGATGCTGAAGCATTGCGAAGAACGCGGCTATACCGTATTTCCGATTTCCGCTGCAACCGGCGAGGGCATACGGCCCTTGCTGGACGAGGTGGTTCGCCTTCGCGATGCAGCTGCGGATGCGCCTCTTGTATTCGAACGCGAATACTTCCCCGAGCGTCCTGACGCGATGTCTCCTGAGGATGACGGTATCCGAATCGATATCAATGAGGATGGCGAATATATCATTTACGGCGAGCCCATCGACAAGATGCTCGGTTATACCCATCTGGAGTCCGAAAAAGGCTTTGATTTCTTCCAGAAATTCCTGCGCGACCGCGGCGTGATTCGTCGGCTCGAGGCAATGGATATTCAGGAGGGCGATACCGTCATTGTCGGCGACACGGCATTTGAATTCTACCGCTAAAGGAGTCTGATATGATTACCACGAAGCAAAGAGCTTATCTGAGAGGGCTGGGCCAGAAGCTTGACCCTATATTCCAGGTCGGAAAGGCTGGCGTAACGCCTGAGCTGATCAAGGCTGTCGACGATGCCCTGGAAGCCCGCGAGCTGATCAAACTGAATCTGTTGGGAAATTGCGATGAGGATATCCGTGAGGTCTGCGATGTGATTTGTGCCCGTACGCATTCAGATCCCGTGCAGGTGATCGGCCACCGTTTTGTGATTTATCGTCCGGCGAAGGAGCCTGTCATTGAGCTTCCGAAAGCAAAGAAATAAAATGGATTCGGATATGGAAACAAGAATGCTTCCGGAGCTTAAGCGTCGTCTTTCCGAGCACCGTTTTCGTCACAGCATCAATGTGGCGGAATGTGCCGAAAAGCTTGCGGGGATATATGCCTGTAATCTCGCTCAGGCACGGAAGGCGGCATTGCTGCACGATAACGCGAAATACATGCAGGCAGAAGCATTTCGGGCCTATCTGGGCAAGGACTGGGAAACCTATGGTCTCGGTGACGAATATGAGCCGATTCTTCATGCATTTGCCGGCGCGCTAAGTGCCCGAGATGATTTTGGCTGCACTGACGAAGAGATTCTGAACGCGATCCGTTATCATACTACCGGCAGGCCGGCTATGACGAAGCTGGAGCAGATCATCTTTATTTCTGATTATATTGAGTCAGGCCGGAGGCCCTTCGATGGGTTGGAGCTTGCTCGCTATTGGGCGCCTCTTGATCCGGACCGCTGCTGCCTGGTCATCCTTGAACAGACGGTTTCGTATCTGAAGGGACTTGGGAGACCGATTCACCCCTTGACCGTTGAGTCGCTCTCCTATTACCGAACAAAATGTTCGGATTTTGCAACATATAAAAGAATTATATGATATAATTCGTAAGTATTACAATATCTTTTGCAGGAGTATTCATGAAAAAGAAGCTTAATGAAGAAGAAATCGCGCAGGATCTTGCGGTTTCGAAGGATATGTGCGCACGCATTTACAAGGCGCTTGACGACAAAAAGGGCGAAGATATCAAGATTCTTGATATTCATGAGGTCAGCATCTTAGCTGATTATTTCATTATTGCCCACGGAAACAATTCGAATCATGTAACCGCAATGATCGACGAGGTTCAGGATAAGCTGTGTGAGGCCGGCTACGACGAAGCCAAACTGGAAGGCTATGGGGACGGTACCTGGGTGCTGATGGATTTCGGCCGTGTGGTCGTACATGTGTTTCAAAAGGAAGCCAGATTGTTTTACGACCTGGAGCGTATCTGGTCGGACAGCCGCCAGGTAAGCCTGGATGATATCAAAGTCTGAGAGCTTCCGAAATCATTCATTATTGATCATCATGGCTTGCGTAAGTGTAAGCCATTTTTTCGAAAGAAGAAAAGAACGCCGGAAGTGCTTTGACGGAATCCGGGAATAGAAAGCGCTTCTCCGTCTACAACTCTTCGCAAAAGTTGCGTTTTGCGAAGAGTTAGAGGCCGATTCTCCCCCTTCTCTCATTATTCTAACAAGCTATTAAGGAAGCAATATTATGACACTACAGCAGCTTCTCAGCATGACCAGAAAAGCCGTTGACAGCTATCAGATGATTGAGGACGGTGACCGTATCGCCGTAGGCGTATCCGGCGGTAAGGATTCTCTTGCGCTTGCGCTTGCGCTCAAGGGGCTTCAGCGCTTCTATCCGAAGAAATTTGAGCTGGCCGCTTATACGGTTTCGCTTGGCTTTCCCGGCACGGACTTTTCTGCCCTCAGTGCTTTTATGGCCGAAAAAGATATTGAGTTTCATCTGATTGAAACGGATATCGGCTCCGTCGTGTTCGATGAGCGAAAGGAAGAGAACCCCTGCTCTCTTTGCTCCAAGATGCGAAAGGGCGCATTAAACGACGCTGCAAAGGCCGGTGGCTGCAATAAGGTCGCCCTCGGACACAATATGGAGGACGTGGTTGAGTCTTTCTTGATGAGTCTTCTGTATGAGGGGCGTCTGCATACCTTCCAGCCCGTCACACACTGGGATCGCATGGATTTGTACGCGATTCGTCCCTTAATCCTTGTTCATGAACAGGATCTGGTCTACTTTGCGAACAAAAATGAACTGCCGATCGTGAAGAACCCTTGCCCTGCCAACGGTTTTACGGCCCGTGAAGAGGCCCGCCAGCAGCTCATCAGCTGGAACAATCAAAACCGCGGCACCACAGACCGCATCTTCCGGGCCATTACGGATTCTGAATTGAAAGGATGGAAAGCTTAAATGACCTATCATGAAGAGCAAAAGAAGGATACGCTCCAAAAGCTTCGAAAGCTGATTTTCGAGCTCCCCTTGTTTTGCTCTGACTATTTTGCGGGTATTGAACTGAAAACACAGGAGCGGACCAGGCTCGGCTACGCCCGCGACCTGAAAATTTTCTTCCGTTACCTTTCTGAAGAGGTCCTCGCCTTCGACGGCATCAAGCCGGACGCATTCACGTTGGCAGATTTGGAAAAAGTGAGCCCGGAAAACATCGAAGGCTTTCTGACTTATCTTTCCTACTACAGTAATGTCGACGGTGACGAGGTCGAAGAGCATCAGAACGGCGAAAAAGGAAAGGCCCGAAAACTGGCTGCGGTCCGCTCGCTTTTCAAATACTTCTATCAAAAAGGAAAAATCAGTGGGGATCCCGCCATGCTCGTCAGCACGCCGAAAATCCACGAGAAGAATATTATTCGCCTGGATGCAGGCGAAATCGCCCGCCTCCTTGACCAGGTCGAAAGCGGGGAAAAGCTTACGGCCCGTCAGCAAAGCTACCATCAGTATACGCAGCTGCGCGATGTCGCCCTGATTACTACCCTGTTAGGCACCGGCATGCGTATTTCCGAATGTGTTGGCCTGGATATTTCGGACGTCGATTTTGACAATAACGGCCTGCGCATCATCCGGAAGGGCGGCAACGAATCCGTAGTGTATTTCGGCAATGAGGTCCGTAAGGCTTTGAAGGATTATATGACGGAGCGTAAACAGATGAGCCCCCTTCCCGGCCATGAAAACGCCCTCTTCCTTTCCATGCAGAACAAGCGCCTCTCTGTCCGTGCCATCCAGCTTCTGGTCGACAAATATTCGAAGACGATTACGACGCTGAAGCATATTTCGCCGCACAAGCTGCGCTCGACCTACGGTACGGCCCTCTACAATGAAACCGGGGACATATATCTTGTGGCCGATGTGCTGGGCCACAAGGACGTTAATACGACCCGGAAGCACTATGCGCGGATGGAGGAAGAACGGCGCCGAAGCGCCGCGAATGCCGTTACGCTCCGCGATGAAGAGCTGGCGCGTCAAACGGATATCAATCCTGCGGAATCTTTGTAAAAAGACAGTGTCGAACTTCAAGTACCGAGAAAATAATAAGCCTCCCGAAGACCGTTTACCCGTGTCTGCGGAAGGCATTTTTCTTAATATGGATGAGTCCGGATGTATTCGTCGAGTATTTCTGCGGCACTTCCGATCAGTCGTTCACAGGGACGGTTGCGGTAGTAGCTGTCGCTTCTTTGCTCCGGCTGAGGCTCGGAATGCTTTTCGTCCAGACCGAGAAGTGTCCGGCAGACCAGGCTTCCGTTTTGTTCTTCGAAGTGGCCTCCTAGCTCCTGAATACGGGCATAAAGCGTACGCTTCAGCTCTCCGGTTTCCGCTGTGGTGTAACCGTACAGCTGACCGAGCACAATGACTGCTCCGCTTACCGCGCCGCAGACCTCGCGGAGACGGCCGATTCCTCCGCCGAACGGTACGGCGCTTCGAAGAAGTGCTTCTTCCGATATATAATCCGGGACTAAAAGGTCAGAGAACGCCAGCACGACGGACTGCGCACAGTTATATCCGCTGCGGAAATATTTCATTGCCTCTTCTTTTCGACTCATGGACTGCCTCCGTATATCATATTAGCTGACTGATTATAGCAAAAATCGGGGGAAAACGCCAGCCATTATGCCCGAATATGCAGCAAAGTCCCTAATAATGCATAAAATAGCAAAAATATTCAAAAATTTTTAAAAAAACAGCAAATTACCTGTTGACATTCGTAATAATATGCATTAATATGCATTCATTCCAAAAAACAAACAAAGAAGGACACAAAAATGAAAAAACTCTTTTGCATTATTCTTTCTGCTCTGATGGTTCTTGGCTGCATGACCGGCTGCGCCAAGAGTAACAAAAACCTGTCGAAGGCTTACAACAAACAGTTGGCTAAGCTTGAGTATGATGATACCGATCTTCCCGTTCTGAAGGTTGCGACCTCTCCCGACTTTGCTCCTATGGAATTCATCGATCTGTCCCGCTCCGGCGACGATCAGTTCGTAGGCTTTGATATCCTCTTAGCTACCTACCTCGCTAAGAACCTCGGTTACAAGCTGCAGATCTGCCCCATGTCCTTTGACGCAGCGATGACTGCAGTTCAGACCGGCAACGCCGATATGGCCATCTCGGGCTTCAGCTGGACGGCTGAGCGTGCCAAGAACTTCCTGATTACCAACTGGTATATCGCCGGTGCGAATGAGAACGAACAGGTTGTCATTACTACGAAGGAAAACGCCGGAAAGTATACGAAGGCTGAGGACTACATTGGCAAGAAGGTTGCTGCTCAGGGCGGTTCTCTTCAGGAAATTCTGGTCAATGAACAGCTGCCCGGCTGCGAAATCGTTCTTTTCGAGAACCTGAACGACGCGGTCATGGCCCTTATGACCGGCAAGGTCGAGGCCGTTGCGGTTGCCAAGGGAAATGGCGATGCCTTCATCTCCGCTAACGAGGGAAAGATCGATTTCTCCGGCTTCAACTTCTTCGTACAGGATCTGTACAAGAACAATGTTATTCTGATCAACAAGAACAACACCGAGCTTCTGAACAAGGTCAATCCTCTCCTCGACGCCGCGCTTGAGCAGGGCCTTTACAATCCCTGGTATGAAGCTTGCCAGATGCTTGCCAACATCAAAGATGCTGATGAACTCGGCTACGATGACGAAGGCAACAAGATTACCGAATAACGATTGGTTTCACATCGGGGGACGCCCCTGGGCGTCCCTCGGTTTTATGTTTATCTGGAGGTCTGATCTGTGACTATAGGTGAAATTTTCCAGCAAATGTGGCTGGTATTTAAAGATTATTACATCGGATACGGCTTGCTCTTTTCCGGCGTAGGCTATACGCTGCTTCTTTCTTTTATCGCGGTAGCGTTCGGCGCCGTCCTCGGCTCCCTTCTGGCTATCGGCAAGCGCACCCCCTTTAAGCCTCTGGTGTGGCTGATTACTGCCCTGGTTGAAATTATCCGCGGCACCCCTGCCCTCCTTCAGCTGTATATCGGTTACTTTGTTATACCCATGATGATTCCGAAGGCGCAGCTTACGCCATTTGAATGCGTTGCAATCGCCCTGACGATCAACTCGGCCGCCTATGTTTCCGAGATTATCCGTTCCGGCATTGAAGCCGTGGACAAGGGACAGTCTGAGGCGGCACGCTCCCTGGGTCTGACCTCCCGCACGACGATGCTTAAGGTGGTGCTGCCGCAGGCGGTCAAAAACATTCTGCCTGCGCTCGGCAACGAGTTTATTACCATCATTAAGGAAACGTCCCTGGCGTCCACCTTCTTTGTCGGCGAGCTGATGACCACCTATCAGACCATCAAGGGTGTCACCTTTAACGCGCTGCCCATTCTGATGGATGTCGGCATTATTTACTTTGTACTGACCTTCTCCCTGTCGAAGCTTTTGGGTCTGTTAGAAAAGAGGATGAAACAGCATGCTTGAGGTTAAGAATATTTATAAGAATTTCGGCAGCCTGAAAGTGCTGCGCGGCGTCTCGACGCATGTTGAAAAGGGCGAGGTCATCTCCGTCATCGGTGCGTCCGGCTCCGGTAAATCGACACTGCTCCGCTGCATGAATCTGCTGGAAACGCCTACCTTCGGCGAAGTCTGGATGGAAGGAAAGCTTTTAACGCCCGTTGATCCCTATCTGCATCCCGAGGTCATCAAGGCGTCCAAGACCTTTGAGGCGCTGACTCAGGGTCTGCCCTTCAAGGATCCTTCTCAGAAGTCCAAGGTGCAGCTCGCGCCGATGAGCGAAAGCGATGCTATCGCCAAGATCAAGGCAGAGGATCTGCTGCAGGAGAAGCATCAGGCGGAAGGCAGCGAGTACCGCAAGCTGATGAAAGAAATCTACGAGGCGAATCACATCGAAATCAACCGGGCCCGTCAGAAGATGGGCATGGTTTTCCAGCAGTTCAACCTGTTCAATAACAAGACGGTACTTGAGAACATCACTCTGGCTCCCATTGAGACCGCCAAATATAATAAAGACGCCGATATGAAGGATGTTAAGGAAAAGGCTGAGGCCAAGGCTATTGAGCTTCTGAAGCGCATCGGTCTTGAGGAAAAGGCAAACGCCTACCCCTCTACCCTTTCCGGCGGTCAGAAGCAGCGTATTGCGATCATCCGTTCGATGGCAATGAGCCCGGATGTCATCCTTTTTGATGAGCCTACCAGTGCCCTGGACCCCGAAATGATCGGCGAGGTGCTGGACCTGATCAAGGAGCTGGCGGCTGACGGCATGACCATGGTCATCGTCACGCACGAAATGGGCTTTGCCCGTGAGGTTTCCAACCGCGTCCTCTTTGTGGACGAGGGCTACATCAAGGAAGAAGGAGCGCCGGATCAGATTTTCCGCGACCCGCACGATCCTCGTTTAAAGGATTTCTTAAGCAAGGTTCTTTAAGGAGCTGAATATGAATACTGGAAAACAGTTGGCGCTCAAGGCGCTGGAAGCAAAAGAAGACGTTTTTCTGGCCCTCTCGGATGAAATCTGGGGGTACGCGGAGCTTTCTCTGAAGGAGTTCCGCTCTGCGGATGCTTATCGCCGCGTCCTCAGGGAGCTGGGCTTTCATGTAACCGAAACCCTTTGCGGTCTGGATACGGCTTTCTGCGGCTCGTACGGCTCAGGAAGCCCTGTCATCGGCATTCTCGGTGAATATGACGCATTGTCCGGCCTTTCGCAGGAGGGTGCCTCTACCGTGAAGGCTTCCATTGAAAAGGACGGCAATGGCCACGGCTGCGGACATAACATGCTCGGCGCCGGTGCGCTTGCAGCTGCCTATGCCATCAAATCTTATCTGGAGGAAACAAAAAAGTCCGGTACCGTGATCTTCTTCGGCTGTCCCGGTGAAGAGGGCGGCGCGGGAAAGGCTCTCATGGCGCGTGAAGGCGTTTGGAAGCAGCTGGACTGTGCGCTCACCTGGCATCCCGGCGACTGCAATGAAATCGCCGTCGGAACCTGTAATTCCTGCATTCAGACGCTGTATCGCTTCCACGGTGCAGCGTCGCATGCGGCGGGCGATCCGGAGGATGGTCGGAGCGCACTGGATGCGGTCGAGCTGATGAACGTCGGCGTGCAGTATCTGCGCGAGCATATGAAGACCGACGCGCGCATCCACTACGCGATGGTCAACGGCGGCGGCCTGTCGCCTAACGTCGTACAGGCAGAAGCCTCCGTGCTGTATATGGTCCGCTCCATCAAGGTGCGGGATGCTTCTGCACTTCAGGAGCGCGTTGACAAGATCGCCGAAGGCGCGGCGCTCATGACAGGCACCACCTATGAGAAAATTTTCATCGACGCCTGCTCCAACACCCTGCCCAACCATACGTTGGAGAAGCTTTGCTACAAGAACCTGTGCGATGCGCCGGCCCCGACCTATACGGAGGAGGATTTCGCGTTCGCAAAGGCCCTGATGGACACTTATACGGTCAATTATGTGCCCTCTATTGCGGGCTCCTGCGATAAAAACGCCGAGAAATACATTCGCGAAATGACCGATAATCTGACTCGTCCGATCAACGATTTCGTAGCGCCTCTCTATGAGGGCAGCTTCTTCTCGGCCGGTTCGACCGACGTCGGTGATGTCTCTTGGCAGACGCCCGCAGTGCAGGTTTACACGGCGTCCTTTATCAGCGGTGCTCCCGGACATTCCTGGCAGAACGTTTCGTGCGGAAAGAGCTCCATCGGGCACAAGGGTCTCCTCTACGCTGCCCGTGTGCTTGCGATGAGTGCCGTTGAGCTGTTTGAGGATCCTGAGCTTCTGGCCGCGGCGCGCGCCGAATTTGCAGAGGCCTCTGCGGAAGGCTATGACTGCCCTATTCCTCCGAACGAAACCATCAAAGCGCTTGAACTGTAAGAAAACAGATATTTCACAAGGTCCTGTATAGACGAAGCAGTCTATTGAACGCTCGCCTATACAGGATTTTTTTGACTTAAAGTGATCTCTATATACCGAAAGAAGGCCCTGTGCCGGCAATCGTCTGCCGGCACAAGGCCTTTTCTGCCTAATATGGCTGTATTGCTATGTGCGGATCATTCTGCGGGGATAGCGCCGCTTGCGGTCCACCATGCGGATCCGGCGAGCTCTGCCAGATTAGCGGTCCACCAGGCGTTGTCTGTAACCGCTTCACCGATCGCCTGGGCATTCGCGGGAATCGCGCTGCCGGGATTTACGGTGCTCTCGCCGACCTTGTAGTAAACATTGTTCAGCGTGTAGCGGTTGGCTGCGCTGTTTCCGGAGAAGACGCCGGTCGAGGAAGCCGTCTGGTTGGTGCTGTAGTAGCTGCCGCGGTTAAAGCTTACATCGATGTAGGCGTTCTTGACGGTGACGGTCGCGCTGGTGCTGCCGATCAGGCCGCCGACGTTGGTGCTGCCCAGTACGTTGGCCTTTTCGATAACCAGTCCGTCGATATCGACGGTGCCGCTCGCGGTACCGATCAGGATACCGGAGGTAGCCGCCAGCTTCTCGTAGGTCGCGGCAACAACCTCAAGACCCTTGATATAGAGGTTCTTGATGTAGAGCTTACCGTTGCCGGCCGTACCGATCAGACCGCCAGATACGGACTGACCGTTGATGTCGCCGCTGAAGCCGGCGTGGTTCGCCAGACCGTTGTCGATGATCTTTACGTTGGTCAGGTTAAGAATGTATCCGGCTTCGGCATTACCGGCGATGATGCCGGCGCCGTTCGCACGGTAGTTGCGGGTGCCGCAGTCGATGAAGGTGACATCGATGAAGGCAGAGGTGCCCGCAACATTCTGAGACATGACGCCGCCCGCGGAGTCGTTGCCGCAGTCGATGTAGATCTTTTCGAAGGTGATATTCTTGATGACAGAGCCGTCGATCGAACGGAACAGACCGAAGCAGGTCGTATCAAGATTGCTGATCTTGTAGCCGTTGCCGTCGATGGTCGCCTGCTTAAGGGCAGAGACCTCACTGACACGGGCATAGCCGCCGAAGTTGATATCGTTCATGATTTCGAAGCGGTAGCCGACGGTGGAGGCCATCTTGAAGATCTTCATGAAGTCTGCAGGCGTTCTGATTTCCATGACCTTTTCAGACACAATAGCCTGTTTGACAATGCCGCCGGTCTCGCCGTTCTTGTCAGCGAAGAAGAAGAGGTTCTTCTTGCCGTTCGTGGCAAGCCAGTTCTCGGTGCCGGAGGCCGAAGCTGCGATGAAGGAGGAACCGTTTGCGCGGATGCTCTCCTCCGTCTCGTTCTCATTATCGGAGGCAAGGTAGAAAATCGTGGCGCCGGCTGCGCTGCCGCCTTCGGGCGAGAACAGCGTGTAGGTCAGATGGACGCTCTGGTCGATCTCACGGGAGATGCTGTAGCTCGAGAACTCAACAGCATCCGCGGGATCGTAGACGATCACGTTCTGTACGAGGACGACGACGTCGTCATCGCGGTGCAGATCGGTGAAAGTGTAGGTTACGCTGTATTTGCCGGGTACGCTGGTATCCAGGCCGCCCAGGTCAACATCCAGCGTGTAGTCCACACCCTTTACGAAGAGGACATTGCTCTTGTTGCCGTCGCGGGCCGTGCTGTTGTTGTAGAAGTTGTAAACAGCGGGATTGGCAGGCGTGAAGGCCGCGCCGAGGGCAATCGTGGTGTCTGCAATCTGCAGGCGGGAGGGACCGTTGGTCTTGGACAGATCAGGCGTATTGTCGATCTTGTAGGACATGGGCTGACCGTTTGCGTAGTCGTAGTTCACGTTGGAGTTGTTCGCATTCGGCGTGAAGCTGATGCCGTTGTTGCCCGCATCCTCATCGATGTAGAGCCAGTCGAAGTTGTTCAGGACGCCGGCACCGACATTGCCGACCAGAGTATCGTACAGATCGTCGGGCTCGACCATGTATTCCTTATAGCTGTAAGGAATCTCCTGATCAAGACGCAGGAAGAACTCACGGTCGTCATAACGGTTGGCGGAGGTGGCCCAGGGGCTGCCCTCTACGCCGCTGTCGCCGAGGTAATTGATGGGGTTGCCCAGGAAATCGTCGGTGATATAGCGGCTGTTCTTGACATAGTAGCGTCCGGTGTAGCGATCGTCCTGACCGTTGTTCTGGTTGGCGCGGATCGGGTCATCTACGTTAATGTAATAGCTGTTTTCCAGGAATACGGCGCTGTTCTCAGTGGGCGCAATGGACATGTTCTCGAAGTGGAACTCAGACTTCAGCAGATGGTACAGCGGAGTTCCGTCATTGTAAACATTGTACATGTGAGCGTCCATCTTACGCAGACGCAGGAAGCGCTCCTGGATATTGCCGGCCAGTACATGATGGACGGTGATGGAGCAGGAAGCGTAGTTGTAGTTGCTCTGAGAGCCGCTGTTGCCGAGGTTGCAGAGCTTTTTGCCGGAGGAGAAGAATTCGATGACCTGCTCCTCGGTGACCTCGGATTCAGTGCCGCGGGTGCGGTTGATCATGGCGCGGATTTCAGCCCAGTATTCGGGGTAGGAAAGCGTGCCGTTGTAGCCGTCGTTCAGCGGGGTAACGCCGTCGGGCTTGTAAACGGGGGCTTCCGTTAAGGTGTAAAGAGTTTCCTCGGTCCAGGCGCCGCTGTCGATCAGACGCTGGTCAAGGCTCTTGATCTGGTCAAGGATGAAATCGTTGGCGCGGAAGTTCAGGTCGCACCAGGAAATCGTAACGTTGCGGGCTGCCTTGCCGGCGGTCGTACCGCCCATATCAAAGAGGCCGTCGTAGCTGCACTGGAAGGAGCAATGGTCGATCCAGACGCCGTTTACGTTGCCGTTCGTGGCATTGATCAGATCCCAGTCATTGGTATTGTACATACCGCGGGAGGACTCATCCCATTCCCAGAGCTCTTCGAAGGAAAGGTTGCGAAGAGCCACATTGTTGCAGTCTCTGAACTGGATTCCGCAGTGCTTGATGGCGCTGCCGTTCTCAGAGTAAATCATCAGTCCGTTCGTATAACGGATGAAGACTCGGGCGACGCCGGATTCGACCAGGGTCGGATGCTCCTTGGCGCGGCTGGAGTTGTAGTCACCGTATACGTTGCTGTAGGTGGAAACCTTCTTGCCGGCCGCGGTCAGCATGGCGCTGACTTCCTTGTAACCAAGGTTAAGGTCGCGGGTGATCTTGATGGCGGAAGGCTCCGTGTACTTGGAGGAAGAACCGTAGGAGGCAAGTAAAGCATCCAGGAACTCGATTTCATCGTTAACGACCGTTACGGGAACGCCCGAGAAATCCTTTATGGCAAAGGAAGCATAGCCGTAAGGATTCAGGAACTGAGGATACAGATTGGTGTAAATGCGCTGATACAGATCCTGCAGCTGGTCCTGCACATCGGCGATGGCGGCGAGGGCCTCCTCGGCGGTGGTGCCGGTCGAACCGAGGGTCTCGAGTGCATCGGCGAGGCTTTCTTCAAGCTCGCCAACCTGCTCCTGAAGGGCTTCAAGTTCAGCCTGCTTCTTTTCCAGTTCCTTCAGAGCTGCAGCCTGTTCCTCAATCGTCTTGGCCTGATCATCAATGGTCTTATTCTGATCGACAATGGTCTTACCTTGCTCGTCAATGGTCTTGCCTTGCGCGTCGACGGTCTTTCCGAGCTCGTCAAGAGCCTGCGACTGCTTGTTGAGGTCCTCCTGCAGCTTGGCAAGCTCAGCGGCCTTCTGAGTCAGGTCAGCAATCGTCTTGGTATGATCGGCGATGGTAGATGCGGCTTCTGTCAGCTGAGTCTGGAAGCCGGTGATCTGGTTTTCGAGGGCCTTGACACGGTCCTCCAGAGACTTCGTGCGGGCATCCAGCGCGCCGTACTGACTGAGGGCGTCATTGTACTGTGTGCGAAGCTCCTGCAGCCACGAGGTTGCAGAACTGATGGTTTCCTGCATCGAGTTCATCTGTCCCTTCAGGGCTTCAAGCTCGGTGACTTTTTCCGTCAGGGCAAGAAGGACAGCGCTCTGCTCCTCCTTGAGGCTTTCCTGCTCGGCGATTGTCTTCTTCTGGTCCGCAATGGTGCGCCCCTGAGAAGCAATGGTTTCTTTTTGACTCTGAATGTCGTTAAGGGCATTCTGCAGGTCATTCTCAAGCCCGGCCACCTGCGTGATCAAGGCTTGCTGAGCATTCTGAAGGTTTTCAACGCTTTTTGCGGAAGGACTGTCGTTCGTCAGGTTGCGAACGGAATCCGCCAGCTGCTGATTGGCAGCCTTCAGTTCCTCATTTGTGGCGATAAGCGAACCGATCTGTGCTTCGAGATCGTTCTTGGCTTTTTCCAGCTCGGCGACTTTATTATTCAGTTCTGTGGGGTCAAAGCTCTGCACCCCGCAGCCGACCGTAAAGACGGCGACCAGAAGAAGAACCAGAATTCTCGTAAGAAGTCGTTTCTTCATCTTTTTTACCTCCATATGTATTTTTATAAGCGCATGCAGCGCGTTTTTATGGAATAAGATGTTCAATTGTGTAACGCAGCGAAATGTTTAATGTGATAATAGTTTAATGCGTTAACAATGTCTATGGACGATTAGTCTATGCTTATGGACAAAACGGATTATTGGCAAAAAAAGAACAGCTGCTTCACATCATGGAAGCTGCTGTTCTTGTGCAGAAATATTTATTTTCCTTCACGTAGCTTTCTTTCCGCTTCGGCGCGCTCACGGCAGATCTGCCCCCAGTTCGGAAGCATAGGCTTCAGTTCGGCAAAGGCCTGCATGACCGCCGGGATGTCGATGCTTTGCGGGCAGGCTGCAGCACAGGCACCGCAGCCAATGCAGGCAGCGGGCCCACTCTCCTCTCCCAATGCGTCAAGCTGCATGGAAACCGGCATTGCACCTTTTGGATTGAAGCGGGCTTCATTATACATAGAGATCAAAAGCGGAATATTGAGCCCCATCGGACAACCGTCGCAGCAGTAGCGGCAGGCTGTACACGGAACGGCGTTTTTCATCTGCTGCGCGACAAGCTCGAGCGCCAAAAGCTCCTTCGGTTCAAGCGGACGGTCAGCTTCGAACATATGAATGTTTTCCTGAAGCTGCTTCATATCGGACATGCCGCTCAGGATAACGGTGACCTCCGGAATGCTCCGGACCCAGCGGAAGGCAAGCTCCACGGGCGAAAGCCCCGGGCAGTTCTCGTTGAGAATGCGCTGTTCGTCATCCTTCAAATTGGCCAGACGCCCTCCGCGGAGCGGCTCCATAACCCAAATGGGAATATTGAACTCCTTTAGAATGCGGCACTTCTCCTCCGCCTTTTGCAGACTCCAGTCCAGGTAATTCAGCTGAATCTGACAAAAATCGATTTTGTCACCGCAATATTCCAGGAAACGGCGAAGCGTTTCGGGGCGCGCGTGGGTAGAGAACCCCAGATGCTTGATACGTCCCAGACGCTTTTGCTCCAGGAAGTAATCGACGATGCCCCATTTCGGATCCGTATAGGTGTTGACGGAACGTTCGATGACATTATGCAGCAGGTAGAAGTCGAAATATTCGGTGCGGCATTTTGTGAGCTGCTGCTCGAAAATCAGCTCCGGGCGGTATTCCGGAAGGTCCTGGTGACCGGGATATTTGGTCGCCAGAAAGTAGCTTTCGCGCGGGTGCCGGGAGAGCGCCTCCCCCAGGATCAGTTCACTGGTGCCGCCGTGATAGGGCCACGCGGTGTCGAAGTAATTGATACCTTTTTCAAGTGCATAGTCGACCATATCGACGGTGGCCGCACGGTCGACCTTTCCGTCTTTGTCGAGGGGCAGGCGCATTGCGCCGAAGCCGAGTGCGGAGAGCTTAAGACCCTGAAAATCCTTATATATCATGGAAGTTCCTTTCTGCGTTAAAGCAAGGAGGCAATTTTGATTGCGATATAGAGCTTGGCAGTGTCATGGTTGGCGGAGGCAAGGCCGCTCACGTCGTAGCTGCTTTCCGAGAGGACGTCGCCGGCTTCCAGAAAATCGTAAAGCCGGAGTCCGTAGTAATCGCAGAGGGCCTCTACGCCGGCAAGCTCCATTTCAACGGCGATACAGCCCTCCTCCCGACGCTTATTCGTGAGATTGACTGTCTCCCGCAGCATGCAGTCGGTTGTCCAGACGCGGCCCATCACATAGGGTAGCTTGAGGGAGTCAAACAGGGAAGCGACCTTTTCGGCATTCTGAATGCGGATATAATCGGCAGCGGGCGCAAAATAGTAGGACAAGCCCTCACCGCGGTAGGCCTCGGTCGGAATGACATAGTGCCCGACGGTTTTGTCCCGGTCGAGGCTGCCGCAGGAGCCGAACATGATAAAATCCTCCGCTCCGACCTGCCAATGCGCCTCGTAGCAAAGATCCGCGGCCATGGCGGAGCCGATGCAGGACAGATAAAAGGCGATTTCTTCGCCCTCAAAAATGAAGGAATTGATTGGAATGCGGCCGTTGCAGGTCCCGATTTCGCCGATTTTCCGGCATTCGAATGCTTCCGTCATATGTCTATAGATGTCACCGGAGAAAATGATCAGGCATTTGCGGACAAGCTTTTTTGGGGTACCGTAAAAGTTTGCGAGCGAAATCATCGGCTCGCTTTGATCGTCATAGTCATGAATAATCATAATGCGTGCTCCATTATTAATGATGTTAACACTATATCATAAGAGGCTTCCGTTTCAAAGCCCTGAATTACTATCTTTTTTATTAAGAAATGTCCCTTTTCCACTTGATTTTACAGTGAAAAAAGATTATCATTAGACGATGTTTGTTAAAAAACAAACAAAGTCAAAATATTTTACCAGGAGGATTAATTGATGGGACGTTTGAATGATGTCGCCAAGAAACAGATTGAAGCAATCTGCGATCGCTACAGCGACGAAAAAACACCATTAATGATGATTCTCAGCGACATTCAGAAGGAATACGGCTATATTCCGCTGGAGGTTCAGGAGCTGGTCTCCGATAAGACCGGTGTTCCTGTCGCTGAAATTTACGGCGTTGTCACCTTTTACTCATTTTTCTCTCTCCAGCCTAAGGGCAAGTATGTAATCGGCTGCTGCCTTGGAACTGCTTGCTATGTAAAAGGCGCCCAGATGGTAATTGACAAATTCTCTGAAATTCTGGGGATTAAGCCCGGTCAGACGACGGAAGACGGCTTATTTACCCTTGATGCACTCCGCTGCCTCGGTGCGTGCGGTATTGCTCCCGCCGTATCCATCAACGGCAAGGTATATCCTAAGGTATCGGTTGATCAGGTCCAGGGTATCGTAGATTCTTTGAAAAAGGAGGCAGCTGCTCAATGATTACCAATTTCGAAGAACTGAATGAAAAACAGGCGGTCTGCACTTCCTGCCTGGACGGTAAGTTCAGCGGTGAAGACGGCAAGAGACACGTCGTATTCTGCGGCGGTACCGGCTGTCTTTCCTCCGATTCCGCGGATATTCGTGAGAAATTCACTGCCCTGCTGAAGGAAAAAGGTCTGGATGACAAGGTAACCGTCAATCAGGTCGGCTGCTTCGG
>JAZRWR010000059.1:0-52618 GCA_045599825.1 Bianqueaceae bacterium
ATGAGCTCCTTCAGAGCGAGCCCCGCCCCGAGTTCCTCGACACCACCGCCGACAAGGCCGCCTTCGACACGACCTTCGGCTCCTTCGCCGACGGCTCCGCCCGCCGCATCGAATTCCTCGAGACCAACCACCGCCTGACCACTCACAACAAGGCCGGCCTTGCCGTCGCCCTCGACTGGTTCGACGCCGCCCTCACCCTCCCGAAGATGTTCGACTCCTCCGACCAGGTCGCCATGACCAAGGAATGCCTCGTGCTGCTCGCGATGCTGCTGGCCCTCACCGCCATGCTGCCCTTCATGAACCTCCTGCTCGGCACCCGCTTCTTCGGCGAGCTCGTTCAGCCCCTGCCCTCCCGCGAGGGCATCAAAAAAGGCTGGTCCTTCGCGAAGAGCGCCCTCCTCACCGTGCTCATCGCCGGCCTCAGCTACCCCTTCATGACCCAGCTCGGCCACGGCCTCCTGCCGCTGCCCGAAAAAATCTTCCGCATGACCATCGGCAACGGCTTCGTCGCCTGGTACAGCCTGCTCATCATCGTCATGCTCATCTTCACCTTCACCGGCCGCGCCAAGGCCAAAAAGAACGCAAGCGACGCCCTCTCCTACCAGGCGATGGGCTTTGCCTCCGCCGACCGTCCCGACCGCTTCTCCTGGAAGCTTCTCGGCAAGGGCGCCCTTCTGGCCGCGCTGATGTGCGCGCTGATGTATCTGATGATCGGCATCTGCGAGGGCGTTTTCCTGCTCGACTTCCGCTTCATCTGGCCCTTCTTCAAGACCTTCACCCCCGCCCGTGCAGGCCAGTTCGGCGTCTACATCCTCTTCTTCGCCGCGTTCTACCTGCTGAACAACTCCAAGATCTTCGCGGGCATGCGCTCGGAGGGCAGCTATACGCCCGGCGCGAAGGGCTTCCTCTCCTGCTGGTGGCGCTACGCCCTGGTCATGCTGGGCGGCATCCTGCTCGTCACCCTCATCGAGTACATCCCCTTCTTCGCGGGCGCAGGTCCCGGCGCGGATCTGCTCTTCGGCTCGACCTTCGGCGGCCCCTTCATGTCGCTTCTGATCCTCTTCGCGCCGCAGGTCCTCGTCTACAGCCTGCTGTGCACCTACATCTACCGGAAAACCGGCAACGTCTTCACCGGCGCCTTCCTGGTCGCCATCCTTTCCTGCTGGATCGTCACCGGCGGCTCCGCGATGCTGTAACGCATCCCGCGATGCCGGAACCGATCCCGGCGCGTCCCGCGCAAACGTAAACGCCCATCGCAGGCGGCTCCCCTCCTCAGGACGGGAGCCGCTTTTCTTTTCGGAAAAGCTTCGGAAAAGGCAAAAAAACACGTGCCACAACACGCTTTCTATGCTATACTTTAATGCAATAATGAAGCTTCCGGAGGTTCATATGAATCAGAAAACCCGCGGCCTGAACAATCCGAACGGCCGCCTCAACCGACACCTAACTCCCCCCTGGCAGATCGGCGAAACACCCTGGACTGCCTATCCCCGTCCCCAGCTTCAGCGCGACTCCTTCCTCAACCTGAACGGCCAATGGAGCCTGCACTGCCTTCGGAACGGCAAAAAGGATGAGGACTGGGGGCAGATCCTCGTCCCCTTCCCCCCGGAATCTCCGGCCTCCGGCATTGAAAAAATGCCCGACAAAGACGACATCCTCGTCTACGAGCGCCGCTTCACCCTGCCCGAGGGCTGGAAAAAGGGCCACACCCTCCTGCACTTCGGCGCCTGCGACCAGCTGGCCGAGGTCATCCTGAACGGGCAGCTTCTGGGCGGCCATGTCGGCGGCTACCTGCCCTTCAGCTTCGAGCTCACCGACCTTCTTACCGAGGGCGAAAACACCCTCACCGTCCGCGCGCAGGATCCCCTGGATAAGGACCTCCCCTACGGCAAGCAGCGCCTCCGCCGCGGCGGCATGTGGTACACCCCCATCAGCGGCCTCTGGCAGACCGTCTGGATGGAAAACGTGCCCGACATCTACATCGCCGGCCTGAAGCTTGAGCCCTGGTATGACCACTGCCTCATCAGCGTCCTCGGCGAGGGCCTGGAGGGCCTCCCCAAGGAGCTCACCGTCGAAACCGACAAAATGGACACCCTGAGCTACCGCTTCACCGAAAACAGCTTCGAATTCCGTCCCGAATTCTTCCATCCCTGGACCCCGGAGGACCCCTACCTCTACCGCTTCACTCTGAAGTGCGGGGACGATTTCATCCGCTCCTACATGGCGCTCCGCTCCGTCACCATCGGCACCCCCGATCACGGCCTCCGGAACGGACAGACGCACATCCACCTGAACGGAAACCCCTACTACTTCCACGGCCTGCTCGATCAGGGCTACTACCCCGACGGCATCTTCCTGCCCGGCAGCCCCGAAGCCTATGACCGCGACATCCTCGAAATGAAGGCCTGCGGCTACAACACCCTGCGCAAGCACATCAAGATCGAGCCCGACCTCTTCTACTACGCCTGCGACCGCCTCGGCATGGTCGTCTTCCAGGACCTCGTCAACTCCGGACGCTACCGCTTCCTGCATGACACCGCCCTCCCGACCGCCGGCTGCGCCTGCCCCTCCTTCGGCAAAAACCGCGTCTCAGCCCGCCGCCGCGGCTACTTCGAGGACATCGCCGCCGAAACGCTGCGTCACCTCTTCAATAAGCCCTGCATCATCTGGTACACTCTCTTCAACGAGGGCTGGGGCCAGTTCGACGCCGACCGCCTCTACGACGAGCTGAAGGCGATCGACGGCACCCGCGTCATCGACACCGCCTCCGGCTGGTTCAAGGCCCGGAATACCGACGTCAACAGCGTCCACGCCTACTTCAAAAAGGCGTCCGTCAAGCCCGAAGCCGGCAAGCTCAACGCCCTCACCGAATTCGGCGGCTACAGCTTCCGCCCCGAGGGCCACGTCTTCAACCTCAAAGACAACTACGGCTACGGCTCCTTCACCACCCTTGAAGCCTACCGCGACGCCGTCAAAAAACTCTACCTCGAGCAGGTCCTTCCCCAGATCAAGGACGGCCTCTGCGCCAGCATCTACACGCAGCTCTCCGACGTCGAGGACGAGACCAACGGCCTCCTCAGCTACGACCGCCAGGTCCTGAAGGTCGACCCCGCCGAAATGAAGGACATCTACGAAAAGTGCATGGCCGTCCGCTTCATGCGCGAACAGGACACCCCCTCCGCCCGCGAGCACATCACCGAGCCCGGCGGCATCCTGCTCCTGGGCGACTCCATCACCGACTTCTACCCCACCGACCAAATGCTCTCCGACCTGCGCGTCTACAACCGCGGCTTCTCCGGCAACCGCTCCGATCAGCTGCTTGACGCCCTGCCGCGCACCCTGGGCCTCCTGCACCCGGATAAAATCTTTATCCTGATCGGCGCCAACGACATCGGCCACGGCTTCTCCAACGACCACGTCCTCGGCAATCTGCGCAAAACCTACGACTACATCATGAAGCGCTGCCCCGACGTCCCCGTCCATCTGATCTCCGTGCTGCCCACCAACCCCGTCGACCGCGCCGACGAACCCATGCACTACGAGTTCACCTCCGTGCGCCCCAACGAAAAAGTTCTCTCCCTGAACGCCGAGCTTGAACCGCTGGCCGACGAGCTGGGCTGGACCTATATCAACGTGAACCCCCACATGCAGGACGAGCGCGGCTACCTGCGCTGCGAGTACACCCGCGAAGGCCTGCACCTGCGCGAGGCCGGCTACGTCAAGTACACCGAGCTCCTCCGCCCCTATTTCGAAAACTAAAGCGAAAGGACGCCAACCATGGAAACCAAAAACCTCTGGGAACTCTACACCGACGCCGATAAAGAGCAGATGAACGCCTTTGCGGAAACCTACAAAAAACAGCTCTCCCTCTGCAAAACCGAGCGCGAATGCGTCAGCGAAATGATCGCCGAAGCCGAAAGCGCCGGCTACACCAACCTCTTCGACGCCGTCAAGGCCGGCAAAAAGCTCAGCGCCGGCGACAAAGTCTACGCCAACAACAAAAACAAAATGCTCGCCCTCTTCCAGATCGGCAGCGCCGGCTTCACCAAGGGCATGGCCATCCTGGGCGCGCACATCGACTCCCCCCGCCTGGACCTAAAGCCCAACCCCCTCTACGAAAATGACGGCTTCGCCCTCCTGAAAACGCACTACTACGGCGGAATCAAGAAGTACCAGTGGGTCGTCACGCCCCTCGCCCTCCACGGCATCGTCTGCAAAAAGGACGGCACCAGCATCGAGATCCGCCTCGGCGAAGACCCCGCCGACCCCGTCCTCGGCATCACCGACGTCCTGCCCCACCTCGCCAAGGACCAAATGGGCAAGAGCCTGGCCGAAGCCTTCACCGGCGAAGACATGAACATCTCCTTCGGCTGCCAGCCCCTCCCCAAGGAAGGCGACGAAAAAGCCAAGGATCCCGTCAAAGCCAACATCCTGAAGCTCCTTTCCGAGCGCTACGGCATCACCGAGGAAGACTTCAACTCTGCCGAGCTTGAAATCGTCCCCGCCGGCCCCGCCCGTGACTACGGCTTCGACCGCAGCATGATCCTCGCCTACGGCCATGACGACCGCATCTGCTCCTTCCCCTCCCTGGCCGCCCAGCTGGCCATGGCCGACACCGTCACCGAGCGCACCCTCGTCACCCTCCTCGTCGATAAGGAAGAAATCGGCAGCGTCGGCGCCACCGGCATGAGCTCCAACTTCTTCGAAAACTGCGTCGCCGAAGCCATGAACCTCTGCGGCCAGTACTCCGAGCTCGCCCTGCGCCGCGTCCTGGCCGACTCCAAGATGCTCTCCTCCGACGTCAGCGCCGGCTACGACCCCAACTACGCTTCCGTCCACGAGAAGAACAACGCCCCCTTCTTCAACCACGGCCCCGTCCTGCACAAGTACACCGGCTCCCGCGGCAAGAGCGGCTCCAACGACGCGACGCCCGAATACATCGCGGAGCTCCGCAGCGTCTTCGAAAAGGCTGACGTCCGCTTCCAGATGGCCGAGCTCGGCAAGGTCGATCAGGGCGGCGGCGGCACCATCGCCTACATCCTGGCCAAGTACGACATGGACGTCATCGACCTCGGCGTGCCCATGCACAGCATGCACGCGCCCTGGGAGGTCGCGGCCAAGACGGACCTTTACGAGACCTTCCGCGCCTACAAGGCGTTCCTGGCCAATATCTAAAAGGATATGGCCGGAAGTCGGACAGGAAAAAGAGCAGATGTTTCTTACGCGCGCTGCAATTGCATTCCTGCTGCCGCCTATCTCGCGCGCGCTGCCATTGCAGCGCATTCCGCCCACAGCATACAAAATATAACGGGGCGCGCCTCCCGGCACACCCCGTAAATAGGAAAGGAAACAAGCACTATGTCTGAAAACAAGCGTTTATCCGTACTTCTTGTCGGTATCGGCGGCTACGGCGCCAACTTCGTTGACGAATTCCTGCACCGCGCGGACGACATCGAAGCCGACGTCGTCGGCTGCATCGCGCCCCACCCCCAAAAGTCCTTCTTCTATCAGGAGCTGGTCGATCGCAGCATCCCCATCTACCTCACCATCGAAGATTTTTGGGAAGCCAGAAAGGATTTCACACCGGCCGTAGACCTCGCCGTCCTCTCCACCCCCATCAACCTGCATAAATCCGGCATCATCGACTGCCTGCGTCATGGCGCTCAGGTCCTCTGCGAAAAGCCCGTCGCCGCGACCATCGACGATGTAAAAGAAATTATCGACGCCCGCAACGAAGTCGGCGGCACCGTCTCCATCGGCTACCAGTGGTCCCACAGCATCGCCATCCTCGACCTCAAGAACGACGTCCTCGCGGGCGAGCTGGGCGCCCCCCTGCGTATGAAGACCCTCGTCCTCTGGCCCCGCGATTTCGCCTACTACGGCCGCGGCTCCGGTTGGGCCGGAAAAATTTCCAAGAACGGCGAATGGACCCTCGACAGCGTCGCTTCCAACGCCACCGCCCACTACCTGCATAACATCTTCTTCGTCGCCGGCGACAGCATCGACCGCAGCGCCGACGTCGCAGACATCAAATTCGAAACCTACCGCGCCAATGACATCGAAACCTACGACACCTGCATCCTGCGGGGCCGTCTGCAGCGCGGCACCGAAATCCTCTTCGTCGTTTCTCACGCCATCGGAGCCGACGAGAACTTCGGTCCCGTCTTCGAATATGAATTCGAAAAGGGCACCGTTGTCTTTGCCCGCGACTCCCAGAATGAAAACGTCGAGCATATGACCGCCTTCTTTAAGGACGGCCGCGTCAAGGAATACGGTATCCCCAGCGGCGGCATCGGCCGTAAGCTCCGTGTCGCCGTCGATATCGCACAGGGCAAACAGAACGTCGTCTGCGGACCCGAAGCCGCCGGCATCCACACCAAGTGCGTCAACGCCATCACCGAGTGCATCCCCGTCACGCCCGTTTTCCCCGAGGATATCACCGTCCGCAGCGAAACCCGCGTCAGCGTCACCGGCCTGGCCGATGTCCTGCATGAGTGCTACGAGACCTGGAAGCTCCCCTCCGAGCTGGGCGTCGAATGGGCACAGCCCGCAGCCGAAATTGACCTGACCAACTACGACCACTTCGACGGCAGCAAGGTAATCCCCGAATAAAAACGGGAAGGCCCGTGAAAAAGAAGAGCGGGAAAGGCCGCTGTTCCACGTAGAACAAACCTCTCCCCGAAAGGAAAACATCATGATCAATATCGCCTTTATCGGCACCTCCGGCCACGGCGGCAACTTCACTATTAACGGCTGCGCCGGCCGCACCGACGTAAATTTCGTCGCCGTCGCTCCCGGAAGCGTCGGTGAGAACGTTCAGGGCATCCTGCCCTCCCTCAAAAACTTCGGCAGCAACCCGAAGGTCTACGACGATTATCGCGAAATGCTTGCGAAGGAAAAAATCGACATCGCCGTTGTCGACCCCTTCTACGGCGACCACGCCCGCTGCGCCATCGCCGCGCTGGAGGCCGGCTGCCACGTCTTCTGCGAAAAGCCTGTTGCCACGAATATGGAAGACTTCATCGCTCTCAAGGAAGCCTGGCAGAAGTCCGGCAAAGAATTTACCGCTATGCTGAACTACCGTTACAACGGCAGCTTCTACAAAGCCTGGCAACTGATTCAGGAAGGCGCCATCGGCGAGGTCCGCTTGCTGAACGGTCAGAAGTCCTACAAGTTCGGTACCCGTCCTGAGTTTGCCAAGAAGCGCGAAAGCTACGGCGGCACCATTCCGTGGGTCGGCAGCCACGCCATTGACTGGATCCAGTGGATGAGCGGCAGGAAGTTCCTCTCCGTCACCGCCGCGCAAAGCTGCAAAAACAACCACGACAACGGCGAGCTCGAAACCGACGCGCTCGTTCTTTTCGAGATGGAAGACGAGGTCCTCTCCTCCGTCACCATCGACTACCTCAACCCTGCCACCGCTCCCAAGTGGGGCGATGACCGCATCCGTGTGGTCGGCACCCGCGGTGTCATTGATGTCCGCAGCGACTCCCTGACGCTGATCAACGATGAAGCCGAGGGAATTCAGTACCCCGAAATCGGTCCCGACGAGCCGATGTTCCCCGACTTTCTCGGTCAATGCCTCGGCACCGGTGAAAAGTGCCGCGTAACGGCCGAAGACGCCTTCAATATGACCGAGGCTGCCCTGCGTGCCCAGGAAGCCGCCGATCTTGGAACAAAAGTCAGCATATAAGCTCAAATCAAAGGGCGCTTTCCGCGAGCCTCTGCTTTTTCGGTCCTCGCACGGAAGCGCCCTTTCTGTTTTTGTTCTTGAAATCAGGCCGCTTGCGTTGTATAATATCATCTGCACGCGCCTGTAGCTCAGTGGATAGAGCACCGGCCTCCGGAGCCGGGTGCGGAGGTTCGATTCCTCTCAGGCGCAAAAAGCCTGCCGGAACATCATCGTTCCGACAGGCTTATTTTTAACAGTTTCACGCAAACAGGAGAAATACCATGCCCAATCCTGCCTTTCTCGAAGAGCTGATGAGCCTGACCGATTTCCCTGCGGAGGCGCAAAGCTTTTTTCTTGACCTTTCCCTTCGCGTCAAAAAGAGTCCGTTCGCCGGCCGCTACGACAACGCCTGCCTGGCCCTTGCTCCGCGTCGCCCCTGGCCCCAATACAAAGATAAGCTGGATTTTGCCCTCGCAGAGCTCGCCGCCCTTGCGGCCGAGCTGCAGGAATCTCCCTACAGTCTCTATCTGCTCGCCATCATGGACCGCTTTCTTCCGCTCCGCGAAGAATACCGCGCCCGCGGCCTCTCCGACGAGCTCTTCCTCGCCATCGCACAGGACCTGCACTGGAAGCTGAACGAATGCCGCGACGTCTACGGCGTCTGGGGCACCTTCGTGCCCGTCTGGTTCACCTGCCATCTAAGCCTCGAGCTTTTCGCCCTTGGACGCTTTCAATACCAAACCGAACGGCTGAAGAAGGACCTCCTCTTCCCCGGCGGACGCCTCGTCCCCGCCGGCACCTTCTGCCTGCGCATCCACATCCCCTCCGGCGGAGGCCCCCTAAATGATGACGTCCGCCTCGACTCCTACCGCCGCGCCGCCCGCTTCTTCAGCGAGCAAATCGGCGACGGCCCCGCGCTCTTCACCTGCGAATCCTGGCTGCTCTATCCGCCCCACCGCGAAATGCTCCCGGGCAGTATGAATATCCTCCGCTTCATGGATGACTTCACCCTCCTCGAGGGCTTCGACGAGGATGAATTCCACGACGCCTGGCGCGTTTTCGGCAGCGCCTCTCTCCTCCCCCTAAACGACTGGCCCGCCGACAACTCTCTTCGCCGCGCCTACGTAAAGCGTCTGAGCGCCGGCGGCAAGAGCGGCCGCGGAGAAGGCTACTTCATTCTGGATCAATAACAACAAAACGGGTTCCCCCGCCTTGCAGGGAACCCGTTCTTTTTATTTGATTTTCATCAGCAGGTCGCTTACGCGAACCAGATCCTCTTCCGAATAATATTCGATTTCGATCTTGCCCTTGCGCTTACCCGGTAATATCGCAACCTTCGTACCCAGGACATTTGAAAGCTCGGACGCAAAACGGTCCAGCACCGCATTCGGTTCCTGCGCCTTCTTCTCAACGGCCTTGACAGGCTTGTCCTTCAGCAGCGCTTCCAGCGCCCGCACACTCAGCCCGTCCTCCAGGACCCTCTTTGCCAGCTCCAGCTGACGCGTTTCGTCCTCGACGCCCATCAGTACCTTCGCGTGCCCGAAGGAGATCTCTTCGCGCTCCACCATGCCCTGCACCTCGTCGCCGAGGCTCAGAAGGCGCAGGGAGTTCGTAATCTGAGAACGGCTCTTTCCGAGATGCTCCGCCATCTGCTCATGCGTCATCCCGTACTCCTTCAGAAGCCGCTCATACGCCTTGGCCTCTTCCAACGGATTCAAGTCCTCGCGCTGGATGTTTTCAATCAGCGAAATCTCAAAAATCTCAGCCGGCGCATATTCCTTCACAATTGCAGGAACCTCTTTCAGACCGGCCAGCTTCGCCGCGCGCCAGCGGCGTTCGCCGGCGATAATGCGGTAATAGGCGCCCTCTGCGCCGTCCGTCTTCTGCACCAGCAGCGGCTGCAGAATACCGAACTGACGAATGGATTCTGCAAGCTCCTGCAGACGCGCCTCGTCAAAATCCTTTCGAGGCTGACCGCGGTCCGGCTCGACTTTGTAAATGTCCAGCATCGAAACCGCCTTGCCGGCAGCCTCGGCAATCACGGACGCATCCGCGTTCAGCAGCGAATTTCCGTTCGTAATCAGAGAATCAAGGCCTCTTCCTAATCCTGTCTTTTTCCCCGGCATACTTATCTCCCTTCGTTAGCAACAATCAACTCGGCGGCCAGAGCGCGATACGCCTCAGCCCCCTTCGACTTGGAATCGAAAAAAATGATGGGCAGGCCGTAACTGGGCGCCTCACCCAAACGAACATTACGCGGAATAACCGTCCGGTAGGTCTTGGACGGCATATAGCGCTTCACTTCCTCTACGACCTGCTGACTTAGGTTCGTGCGAGGATCATACATAGTAAAGACGATCCCCTCGATCTCGATTTTCGGATTGAGACGCTGTTTTACCAAATTGATCGTGTTGATCAGCTGGCTCAGCCCCTCCAATGCATAAAATTCGCACTGAATGGGGACGAGCACGCTATCGGCCGCGCGGAAGGCGTTAATCGTCAGCATATTGAGCGACGGCGGACAGTCAATCATGATGTAATCGTATTCGCTCCGCAGATGACGGATTTTTGTGTGCAACAGGCTTTCTCTGTTCTCGATACCGATCAGCTCGACCTCGGCGCCGGCCAAGTCGACGCTTGCCGGAATCAGATCGATCGAAAAGTCCTCCAGCTTCAGCGTGCACTCCTCGGCAGAAACCTCGTCCAGGAGCACCTCATAGCTCGACTTCTCCAGCGCTTCTTTGTCGATACCGAAGCCACTGGTCGTATTGCCCTGCGGATCCATGTCGACAACCAGCACGCGCAGACCGCGCTCCGCCAGGCATGCTGACAGATTGATGGCCGTCGTCGTCTTTCCGACGCCGCCCTTCTGATTGGCTACTGCAATAATTTTTCCCATATTTGTGACCATAAGCTTCCTCAGGAAGCTTCCTTTCTCAGAGCAATGAAGCTTGCCTTGTGCGCAAGAAAATGCGCAATGCGAATCAAGCAAGGCGATGCGCAACGCATTATGCTAGGCGATGCGCGAGGCAGAATGCAAGACGATTCGCCGCACGATACGCAAAACGATTTGCAAGGAGTTGCTCTTTTCTGAAGTTACATGCGTTCGGGTGCCTTTACTCCGATCAGATAAAGCGCTTTCTTCAGCGTCTGAGCCGTCAGATCGGTCAGAACAAGGCGAGAGTTCTTTATGCTGCCCTCTGCTGTCAGAATCGGATCTTCGTGATAGAACTTATTATAGGCCGTTGCAAGTGCAACGCAATAACGTGTAATGATATAAGGCTCAAGCTTATTGTACGCTTCCTTAATGCGCTCCGGGAACGATTCCAGCATGCGAAGAATCTCCTGCGCATACTCATCCGTTAGGTCCGCAGGATTCGCCGCTTCAATTTCTCCGGTCCAGCCGGCCTTGCGCAGAACACTGGACGCACGCGCGAAGGTATACTGCACGTAAGGTCCGGTCTCGCCGTCGAAATTCAGCACATTGTCCCAACTGAAGGTGACGTCTTTGATGCGGTTGTTGAAAAGATCATGGAAAACGACCGCACCTACGCCGACCTCCTCGGCTACACGGTCCATATCCTCCAGGTCCGGATTTTTCTCCTTCATGATTGCCTTCGTCTTCTCGCTGGCTTCCTTCAATAGGTCTTCCAGGAAAATGACATTGCCGCTTCTGGTGGAGAGCTTTCCGCTCTCCAGGCTGACCAGACCGTAAGGCATGTGAACCAGGTCCTTTGCCCAGTCGTAACCCATCTTTTCGATGACCTTGAACCATTGCGCAAAATGAAGCTGCTGCTCCAGACCGGTTATGTAAATGCAGCGGTCAAAATCATAGGTCTGCTTGCGGTAGAAGGCAGCCGTAATGTCGCGCGTCGCATACAAGGTGCTTCCGTCGGACTTCAGAATCAGACAGGGCGGCATGTTCGCGTCGGAAAGGTCCACAATCTGAGCGCCTTCACTTTCCTGCAGAAGGCCCTTGTCGCGAAGCTCCTGAACAATAGGGCCGGTCTTGTCCCAATAGAAGCTTTCACCCAGGTAGGAATCGAACTCCACGTCCAGCATCTTGTAAACGCGGTTGACCTCCGTCAGACTGATATCCACGAAGCGCTGCCACAGAGCCAGCGCGTCCTGGTCGCCGTTTTCCATTGCAACAAACGCGGCGCGGGCCTCCTCGTTCAAGGAAGGATCCTTTTCGGCTTCTTCGTGGAATCGGACATAAAGCTCCAGCAGGCCGCGGATACCCTTCTTTTCATATTCCTCACTGCCCCACTTGCGATAAGCGGTAACCATTTTGCCGAACTGAGTTCCCCAATCACCCAGATGATTGATGGAGATAACCTGATATCCAAGCATCTCCAGAATACGACGGATGGAATTTCCGATAACCGTCGTACGAAGATGACCTATGTGGAAAGGCTTTGCTACGTTAATGGAGGAATAATCCATGCAAACCTTCTTGCCCTCTCCCTCGGTCTGATAACCGTATTCGCGGCCGGCATCGCGCGCATCCTTAAAAAGCTCAAGAATATGCGCCGCATACCACTCGTCGTTGATGAACACGTTCAGATAGGGGCCGACGGCCTGCACCTTAGAGAAGAGCTCCGATGTCTCTAACTGCGCCACAAGGTCCGCTGCGATCTCCATCGGCTTCTTCTGAAGAAGCTTCGCAAAACGGAAGCAGGGGAAGGCGTAATCGCCCATAGCTTTCTCCTTCGGAACCTCCAGAACCGCGTTGATATCCTCCAGCGAAACCTGCGGCAGGCTCTTGTGGATTTCTTCTGCAATATAGTCTTTACAAAGCATAGCTTCTCCTTATTGATGATACGGCACTCGAATCACCATCTCATAATAATTATCGTCGTTTGTTTCGGAAATTTCCGCAGAAATTCCTGCTTTTTTCATAATATTTACTGCTTGATGCACCGTATTGGTAAAAATGCGGATATCTCGGATGTATTGCTTGATGGTTTGACGTGATGCAGGCTTTTTCTTGCCTGAGGCATCGATCAACTCCTCCGTTTTGGCTACACTCAGGCCTCCGTCGATGACCTTCTGCAGAACTTTTTCTCTTTCTGCGTCACTTTCACATCGAAGAAGCGCTCGCGCATGTCTTTCGGACAGGCCTGACTCCAAAATTTTATGCTGCATACCGTCAGAAAGATTCAAAAGACGAAGCTTGTTGGCAATCGCAGGCTGGCTCTTGCCCATCATCTGCGCAACATTATCCTGAGACTGCCCGTATTCATCCATAAGCCTGCGGTACGCACGGGCCTCCTCGAAAAAGTTCAGGTCCTCTCGCTGAACATTCTCGATCAAGGCAAGAATTGAACTCTCCTCGTCCGAAACGTGCGTCACAATGGCAGGAATCTTATCAAACCCGGCCAGCACCGATGCGCGCAGACGACGTTCGCCCGCAATCAGCTCGTACTCATTCAAAGCGATTTTTCGTACCGTAATCGGCTGCAGAACACCGTGCTCCTTGATGGACGCAGCCAATTCTGCAAGAGCTTCATCCTCAAAAACAGTTCTCGGCTGGTTCGGATTCGGACGAATTCTGCTGATATCGACGCTCCTCACCGACAGCGTACCGTATTTGCTTTGGTTGAAAATTTCCATCCTGATATTCCTTATTTTTTGCTTGTCTTTTTGATTTTACTTTGGCTGCGAGGATATTGCAAGGACAGCTTTCCTTTTTTTCGGAAAATTACCAGCTCATGGCGCAAATCTGTGCCCGGAATAGCGACCGAAACACTCTTCTCGAAGAAAAGACGCAATTTTTCGAAGAGACTTTCCTGCTCGGCCATCTCCTCCTGCCAACCGGGACCCTTATAAGCGACAAAGGCGCCGCCGTTTTTCACATAGCCTGTGCAATACTCCGCCAGAACGGGCAGAGACGAAACCGCCCGCGCCACCGCAAAATCAAACCGCTCGCGAAGCTCATCAGAATGCGCAGACTCCTCCGCACGGCCGTGGATGCATTCAACACCCTCCAATCCGAGCTCAACACAAACAGCCTGCAGAAAATTGATTCTCTTCTGTAACGAATCCAAAAGAACGAGTTTGATTTCCGGAAGCGCAATCTTCAGAACGAGGCCGGGGAACCCCGCTCCTGTTCCAACGTCAATTAAAGAGCAATTTCTGTCCGAAATGTATGGAATCAAGCTCAGAGAATCCAAAAAGTGCTTCGTCAGCACATCATCCGGCTCGGTAATCGCCGTCAGATTCATCCGCTCATTCCATTCAATCAATAATTCGTAGTAACGAATCAACTGATCCGCTTGCTTCTCGGAAAGACTGACTCCCATTTGCGCGGCGAGACAAATCAGTTTTTCTTTCATATAACCTCATATGTTCCACGTGGAACACCGTTTTTCTTTATTCTACCACAAAAACATTCATTGTTCCACGTGGAACAATCCTATTTCTTCAAGTAAACAGCTAAAACACTGATATCTGCCGGCGAAACACCGGAAATCCGGCTGGCTTGGCCGATCGACTTCGGTTTGACCGCATCCAGCTTCTGAATTGCTTCTTTACGGAGGCCTTTAATTTCCGCGTAGCAAATATCCTCGGGCAATCGCTGCGCTTCCAGTTTCTTGAAACGCTCGACCTCTGCTATTTCGCGGGCAATGTAGCCCTCGTACTTAATCTGGATTTCTGCTTCCTCGGCTGCTCCGTAAGGCAGTTCGGGACGTTCCGGGTCATATTCGGCGATGCTTTCATAGCTGTATTCGGGATGCTTCAGCATGTCCGCCAGCAAACCGTGTCCTCCGGTGCTTTTAGTGCGCTGAAGCCGCTCCACCTCGGAAGTGATAGCTTCTTTTTTCTCTAAATAAGCCGCATATCGCTCTTCCGAAATCAGCCCGACGCGATGTCCTTCTTCTGTCAGCCGCAAATCCGCATTATCCTGACGGAGAAGCAAGCGATATTCGGCACGGGAGGTCATCATGCGATAAGGCTCATTCGTGCCTTTTGTGACAAGATCGTCGATCAATACGCCGATATAGCTGTTGGTGCGGTCAATATGCAGCGGTTCCTTTCCGGAGAGCGAAAGCGCCGCATTGATGCCGGCAACCAGTCCCTGCGCCGCGGCTTCTTCGTATCCGGAGCTTCCGTTGAACTGACCGGCGCTGTATAAGCCATGAATCTCCTTCATTTCAAGCGTAGGCTTCAGCGCGAGCGGATCAACGCAGTCGTATTCGATGGCGTAGCCGGTGCGCATGATTTCGACGTTTTCAAGGCCGGGAATGGTATGTAAAAAAGCTCTTTGAACCTCCTCAGGTAAGGATGAGGACATGCCCTGAACATAATACTCGCAGGTGTTCTCTCCTTCCGGCTCCAAAAACAGCTGATGACGCTCCTTATCCGCGAAGCGAACAACTTTGTCTTCGATGGAGGGGCAATATCGGGGGCCGATACCGTGAATCACTCCTCCGTACAGCGGCGACCGGTGCAGATTCGCACGAATGACTTCATGCGTCTCCTGCGTCGTATAGGTCAGCCAGCAGGGCAGCTGCTCCCGCTGAAGCATTTCGGGACGATTCTCAAAGGAAAAAGGGACGATCTTTTCATCGCCGTCCTGACGCTCCATTTTGGAAAAATCAAGGCTTTTGGCATCGACGCGGCAAGGGGTGCCGGTCTTAAAACGACGCATCGGCAGTCCAAGCTCGATCATGCATTCCGTCAAACCACCGGCAGACGCCTGCATCCCTCCGGGGCCGGTATAACTGCGGTATTCCCCGTGAATGCACATTGCATTCAAATACGTTCCGGTGCAGATAATGGCCGCCTTGCAGGGATAATACGCTCCCGGAGCGGTCTCCACACCGCGGACCTCACCGTCCTGAACATCAACACGAATGACCTCATTCTGACGAACTCTCAGATGAGGCGTTTTTTCCAGCGTCCGTTTCATCTCTTCTTTATAACGAAACTTGTCCGCTTGAGCGCGAAGAGAATGAACAGCCGGTCCCTTCGCTGTGTTCAGCATACGGGATTGAATAAAGGTTTTGTCGATATTCTTGCCCATTTCGCCGCCCAAAGCATCTATTTCGCGCACCAGATGACCCTTAGAGGTGCCGCCAATGCTCGGATTGCAGGGCATCTGCGCAATGGAATCCAAAGAAATCGCAAAAAGGATGGTCTCATAGCCCATCCGCGCGGCAGCAAGAGCTGCTTCACAACCGGCATGACCACCGCCAATAACGGCGATGTCTACGGGATTCTCATAATACATGGCAAGTCCTATCGAAAACAGCATGTTCCACGTGGAACATCCAGCTTATACACGTGGAACATCAAAATATTGATGCACAAAATGTGCTTATTTCCCTAAGCAAAAACGACTGAAAATCTGATTGGTAAGGTCGGCATTGACGCTATGGCCGGAGATATCTCCTAAGGCGTCATGAGCTTCCCTCAGATCAATCGTTAATAAATCCAATTCAAATCCGGCCTTTCCGGCCTCCTCTACCCGATGCAGGGCGTCGATTGCCTGCCTGAGGCTCTGCTTCTGCCTGACATTTGTGATAAGGGGGGTGTGGTCGTTTATCGTGATTCCGCTGAAGAATTCTTCCTTTATTTTGTCGGACAGTTCTTTGAGTCCGCTCCCTTCCTTTGCGGAGAGGGAGAGGATGCGGTCGGCTGGGCACGCGGAAAAAGCCGCGTCCTTCCGGATATCGTCCTTGCTGAACAGGGCTCTGTCGGACTTATTAAGAAGGATAAGCCAGTTCTTTTCCTGTATGCTTGCAAAGAGCTCCCGCTCTTCATCAGTCAGGGCTCGGGCGGCGTCCAACACAAGAAGGACCAGCTGGCTTTCCTCGAGGGCACGGCGGGCGCGCTCGACGCCGATCTTTTCGACGGTATCGGTGGTTTCCCGTATGCCGGCGGTATCGACGATGCACAGCGGGACTCCGTCAAGATTGATTTTTTCTTCAAGGGTGTCGCGGGTGGTACCGGGGATATCGGTGACGATGGCGCGGTCGCTGCCGGCCAGCAGATTCAGCAGGCTGGATTTTCCGACGTTAGGGGCACCGACGATGACCGTTCGGACGCCGCTTTTCAGCAGCATGCCGGTCTCGGCGGTGTCGTAGAGCGCCTCCGCTTCTTCGGCGACCGCGCGGCAGACGCTGAGCATGCGCTCCAGTGACAGCTCGGGGACGTCGTATTCAGGGTAATCAATATTGACTTCGGCCTCTGTTAAAAGGTCCATAAGTTGCATCCGCAACGTTTCCGTCTTTTCAAACAGACTGCCGCGCAGCTGGCTGACAGATGCCTTGAGCGACAGCGCGGTTTCGGAGGCGATAACGTCCATGACGGCCTCGGCCTTTGTCAGGTCCATTTTTCCGTTCATGTACGCTCGCTTGGAGTACTCTCCGGGTTCGGCCAGGACGGCGCCGGCCTCGACCAGCACCTCCAGAACGCGGCGGCTGACGTAGGGACCGCCGTGGCAGTTGATTTCGACCGTGTCCTCGCCGGTGTAGCAGTGCGGGCCCTTCATCCACATCAAAAGAACCTCGTCGACGCGCTCGCCGTCCGGGGTGATGATCCATCCGTAGTGGATCGTGTGGCTTTTGCCCTCGTAAAAGGGTTTTTTGGCGCACGCCTCCTTAAAAACGGAGGCGGCGATGGGCCCGGCGTTCGGGCCGCTCAGGCGCAGGACGGCAATGCCGGCAATGCCGGGCGCCGACGACAGCGCTGCGATGGTCTGGTCTTCTCGATAATACATAGTTCGCTTCCTGAAAAAAAGTCCCTCCGAACCGCGCGTGCCGGAGGGACAATCCTGTAAAGAGCTTATTTGCGATATCCGCCGCGGACGGGAGCGATAACGACCTTGCGGTAGGGCTCTTCGCCTTCGCTGTAGGTCTCGATGCCGCGCTCGTTCTGCAGGGCAGAATGAATGATGCGGCGCTCGTAGGGGTTCATCGGATCCAGTACGATTCGGCGGCCGCTCTTCTTGACCTTGCGGGCGGTACCCATGGCCAGGTTTTCCAGGGTTTCCTGGCGGCGCTTGCGGTAACCTTCGGTGTCCAGCTTGATGTGCAGGTGGTCGGCGCGGCCCTTGTTGAGGACCAGCGTGGCCAGGTACTGCAGGGAATCAAGGGTGTTGCCGCGCTTGCCGATGATGACGCCCATACCGCTGTCTTCGCCTTCGGCGATGGGCTCGGCGCTCTCAATATCGGCTTCGAGGATGCCCTCCTCCGAGAACGCGGCCGTAACGGTCACGTTCAGGCCCATGGCGCCCAGAACGTCTTTGAGGAAGCCCTTCAGCTGTTCACAGACGGCCTCGGCATCGGCGGGGATTTCATAAGAAACCGGCGCGACTGGCTCGGCGGTCTTCTCAGCCTTTTCGAAGGCTTTCTTTTCCTTATTCTCTTTTCCGGCAGACGCGTTCTTGCGGGCGTTGGCCTCGCGGATACGCTTCTCAAGGCTGTCGTCGACGACCACTTTTTCGCCGGTAGCGGTAATAAATTCGTGAGCGACGGCCGCGGTCTCCTCGACCTTTTTCTCAGCCTTTTCGACCTTCTCGGCAGCCTTTTTCCCGGCCTTTTCGACCTTCTCGGTGACCTTCTTCTCGGTCTTCTCGACCTTCTCGGCAATCTCGCCTAAGACATCCGCCGCTTCCTCTTCCTTAAGAGACGCCGAAATTCGGGCGCCCTTGCTGAAGAAACCGAACATTCCCTTGGAGCCTTCCTCAAGAATTTCGATATTTAACTGTTCACTCGGAACGCCGAACTCAATACAGGCCTTCTGAATGGCCTCGTCCAGCGTTTTCGCACTTACTTCAATAGAACTCATTAATTTTCCTCCTCGACAGAATCTGTACTGTCGGATTCCGAAAAGTCTTTCTTCTGCTTTTCAAGCTGCGCGGCGGCCTTGTTTCCGGCCATGGAGCTCTTGCTGTTGCCGCGGTTTGCCGCGTCCCAGGCAGAATTAAAGTTGGCATTTTTCCCGTAGAGAGCCCGGTCAAGCTGCTGCTTTTCTTCGAAGGCAGCCTTCTTGGCGAGGACCTCCTTGTACTCCTGGCGGTCCAGAATGGCATCGACTATTTCCTGGGAAATAATGCCGATGACGCTGGAGGCGATCCAGTAGAGACTGAGGCCGATGGGAACGCTGAAGCCGAAAACCAGAATCATGATGGGGGAAATGTACATCATGGTCTTGGAGCTCTTCTGCGTTTCGTCCTCGACATAGTTGGGGTTGATGATTTTGGCGCGCTTCTTGTTTTTCGCGTCGGAAATCAGAGTCTGAGCGAGAGTCAGACCTCCGGCCAGAAACGGCATAACCCATTTCACATCAAATACTCTGAAGGCGGGCGTTTCGGTCAGATTCCAGGTGAAGAAGCCGGCGCCGAAGGTGTTGATGGTCTTCTGCAGCTCGAAATTGCTCATAAAGACGCTGTTGGCTTCCAGACCGCTCATCTCAAAGAAGGATTTCCACTGCGTGCCGGAGATATGATAAAGGAAATCCTTGATGCCGTCCACAGTGGACGCGTCGAAGTTCTTGATTCCCCGGGTGGCACTGGCGAAGATCTCGTTGCCGATGATTTCCGTGTAGCCGCTGACGTTCTGGACTTCGGCAGCCATGGCATTGAAAATGTCGGAAATCTGATTGACGTAGAAGGGAATGTTGCGGAAGATTTCGTACAGCGCGAAGAGGATGGGCATCTGGATGAGCAGAGGCAGGCATCCGCTTAAGGGGCTGGTTTTGTTGTCCGCATAAAGCTTCTGGATCTCGGCGTTCATTTTCTGCTGCGCTTCGGGATCCGTTTTATTCTTGTATTTAGCCTGAATAGCCTGCTGCTGGGGCTGCAGACGCTGCATCTTACGGCTGGAGCGCTGCTGCTTGACAGTGAGGGGCGTCATCAGGAGTCGTACGGCGACGGTCATCAAAAAGATGGTGATCGCCATGGACTGGGGCTTGGTCAGCAGGGAGACGACATAGTAGATGCCGTTGATGATAAAGCTGAGCAGCCAGGCGAGCGGCCTCAAAATAAAATTTGTGGTTGCTGCAAGGGTGACAAAATTCATGGGGATTACTCCTCTCAGTTTACAAAAAACGAGGAATGAGGTAAAATTTCCGGATACCAAAAATTAAGCGAAATGATTTCGCTTCCGGATACCAAAGATTCACGTTTTATTCTCGGACCAGGCCGAGTTTCTTTGCCGTATAGATGAGCGATTTTTCCATTTCCGTGCTCTTTTTTTCAATCGCGCTGATACGGGCGATGGCTACGCAGTCGTAGCCTTGCAGGAGAGCTTCCTGCTGCAGGCGGAAAGCTTCCTTAATAATGCGTTTGACGCGATGCCGGACAACACTGTTGCCGATCTTTTTGCTGACGGAAACCGCCAGCCGATTAGACGCCTGACCGTTCGGCCTGACATACAGGACAAAATCACGGCAGGCGGCGGATCGTCCTTCCGCATAAACCAGGCGGATTTGCGGATTCGACATTCCTTCTACCATGAATGTACCTCTCTGAACGTTGATAAAGCGAATTTCTGTTGGCTGAAAAAAGAAAACTAAGACCACAGTAGCACGATTGAGGCACTGTGGTCTTCCATGTAAAAGTTATCAGGCGCTAAGCACTTTTCTTCCCTTACGTCTTCTGTTCGCCAGTACCTTTCTGCCGTTGGCAGTGGCCATTCTCTTACGGAAACCATGCTCTCTCTTACGCTGCTTGGTCTTCGGATTTAAGGTAATGCAAAGATTCATAGGTTACACCTCCTTCAAAATGAGCACCTTCCTATTATAATTTTCAGAAAAAGAGAAGTCAAGGATTTTTTCTTCACATAAATAAAAAAATTGTGGATAACTTTTGATTTTTCTCTTGATATCCACAATTATTTTTGATAGAATGAAAGTCCAACGAAAATTTTCGAGTTGACATTCAGCTCTTTTTATGAGGTTCTTATGTACGACGTGAAATCAATTTTTGCCGATGTCCTGCTGATGCTGAAGGAGCGGCTGTCCGAGGTGACCTATGACACCTTCTTTTCCGATCTGAATCCGCTGTGTGTTGAGGACGGCGTGATGATCATCGAAACCGAAGAAAGCGTCGCCAAGGAGGTAATAAACAACCGCTTTTACAACGACGTAAATGTCTGTCTGCAGGCACTCGGTTATCCGGAGCTTTCCTTCCGCGTGGTGGAAAAAGACAGCTTTGTGCAGAATAATCCGGACACCATCAAAGAGAAGGAAAATGAAGAGCTGATCAAACGCGCCGGCCTGAATCCCCGCTACACCTTCCAGAATTTCGTTCCCGGCCCCACCAACCGTCTTGCCTACGCTTCGTCGCTTGCCGTCGCCGAATACATCGGCAACACCTACAATCCGCTCTACATTTGGGGTCCTTCAGGCCTCGGAAAAACCCATCTGATGCATTCAATCGGTCATCATATTCTGGACAACGATCCGTCAAAAAAGGTTTTGTATGTTTCTTCCGAGACCTTCATGAACGAAATGATCAACTCCATCAGTACGAACACCACCAAAAAGTTTCAGGAAAAATACCGGAAAATCGATATTCTTCTGATTGATGACATTCAGTTTCTGGGCGGCAAGGAAAGCACGCAGGAGGAATTTTTCCATACCTTCAATACGCTTTATGAGGCCGGCAAACAGATCGTCATCTCAGGCGACCGTCCGCCGGAGGAAATCGAAAAGCTGGAGGAACGCATCCGCTCCCGCTTCAAATGGGGCATGATCGCCGATATCAAGGCGCCTGATTTTGAAACGCGCGTCGCCATCCTTCAGAAAAAGGCAGAGAACAACCATATTAATGTAGGCATTCCCGTCCTTTCCTATATTGCGAAGAATATTTCCTCGAATATCCGCGAGCTGGAGGGCGCACTCACCCGCGTATCCGCCTACAGCCACCTCTACCCTGACCGTGAGATCGATATCGAAATGGCTCAGGACGCACTCGAGGATTATTTCGTCAATACCGAGGATAACACCGTCACCATTCCGCGCATCATCGACATCGTCTGCGACCGCTACAATCTGACGCAGAACGACATGATTTCAAAAAAGAAGCCGCGCGAAATCGCCTATCCCCGTCAGATTGCGATGTACCTTTGCCGCATCATGACGGAGGAGCCGCTCGATGCCATCGGCACCTATTTCGGCGGCCGTGACCATACAACAGTCATCCACGCCTGCAGAAAAATCGCCGAGGATCTCGAAAACGATAAGTCAGGTGAGTTCCACCGCTCGCTGGAGGATCTGGAGCGGCGCATAAAAGGTGAATAAATTGTTCATAAGCTGTTGATAACTTTTACTTATCCACATTTTTCTGTGCATAAGCTGTGAATTTACTGTGATTAAAAAGTGCACAGCCTGAAGGGCTGAAAAAGGCTGTGGATTATGTTGATAACCCATCTGTTTATCAAGATGCTTTTCACAGATCTGTCCACAGCAAAAATGCCTTATATATGCGGGCTGAAGGGACATTTCCACAAATCCACAGCCCCTACTAATACTACTACTAAAACAATATCATATATATAATATAATGTACGCAGCGCAAAAGCACACAGCTTTTCCTGACTGAAAGGAGTTATTCACATGTACCTGATTTGCAACAAGAATGATCTCGTGAAAGCATGCGGTATTGTTTCCAAGGCGGTCTCTTCCAGAACCTCTCTTCCGGTTCTTGAATGTATTTTATTAAAGACTGAAGCCGGAAAACTGATTTTGATCGGCAACGATATGGAGCTTGGCATCCGCACCAGCATCTGCGCTACCATCCGTGAAGAAGGCGCCATCGCGGTAAACGCTAAGATGTTCTCCGAAATCATCCGCCGTCTTCCGGTGGATGAGGTAGAAATCGAAGAGGTTGCCGACCGTGATATCCGCATCCGCAGCGGCAAAGCAGAATTCAGCCTGCGCGGTCAGTCTGCGGCAGAATTCCCCTCCCTGCCTGAGGTAGCCGAGGCTGAGCCTTTCGTACTGTCGCAGAAGACCTTCCGCGACATGATCAAGAATACGATTTTCTCGATCGCGCCGGAGGACAGCGGCAGACCGATTCTTACAGGTGAGCTTTTCGATATCCGCGACGGATATCTTTATATTGTCTCTGTGGACGGCTTCCGTATTTCAATGCGCCGCACCGAAGGAAACTTCAACGAGACCCGCAAGTGTGTTGTTCCCGGAAAGGCGCTGAACGAGCTGCAGAAAATTCTGGAGGGCGAGGAGGAAGCCGTCGTCAGCATCCGCCTGACCGGTAATCATGCACTTTTCGAAATCGAGGATACCGTGGTCATCACCCGTCTTCTTGAAGGCGAGTTCCTGCAGTATCAGCGTAATCTGAACATGGAATATCCCTCCTTCGCGAGTGTGAAGACGAAGGATTTCCTCGACAGCGTTGACCGCGCCGCGCTTATCAGCCGCGAAAGCAAGAATAGCCCCATTAAGTTCCAGTTTGAGAAGAATCGCGTAGTCATCACCTCCAATGCCGAAAGCGGCAGCGTCTACGAGGAAGTCGGGATCGAGTACAACGGCGAGAATCTTGCTATTGCCTTCAATCCGAAGTACGTGCTGGATGCGCTGAAGTCGGTTGAATCCGAGTTTATCAATATTTATTTATCCACCTCGCTGACTCCCTGCATTATCCGCGATCCCGAAACGGAGGATTACAAGTATTTCATCCTTCCCATCCGTCTTCACAGCTGAGGTAGAAAAATGGACTGCGTCATCGAAGGCGAATATATTCAGCTGAATCAGCTTCTGAAAAAGACGGACCTCGTGATGAGCGGCGGGGAGGCGAAATTTGCGATTGAGAGCGGCCGTGTGAAGGTAAACGGTGTGACGGCGCACGAAATCCGCAAGAAAATCCGTCCCGGCGATACCGTAAGCTTCGGAGGGAACACCGTCCTTGTGAAGGCGTAAGAGAAATGAGGTGACGAACGTGTACGCAGAGCGTCTTGTGCTGAAGAATTTCCGCAATTATGAGACCCTTGATTTAACGTTGTCACCTCATATTAATATTATCCGGGGGCGTAACGCGCAAGGAAAAACGAATCTGCTGGAGGCGCTGTACTTCTGCGCGACGGGGCGCTCGCACCGGACGACGCACGAAAAGGAGTGCATCCGCTACGAAGCGGGAGAGGCCGAAATTCATCTGCTCTACCGCAGCACGCGCAGCGAAAAAATCGACATGCTGCTGAAAAGGAGCGGAAAGAGCACGGTGTCCGCGGCCATCAACGGTGAGCCCGTCAGCCGTCTGTCCGAGCTTTTCGGCAATTTTCACGTGGTCGTGTTTTCGCCCGAGGATCTGTCACTGATCAAAAACGAACCAGGCAAGCGCCGTCGCTTCATGGACATGGAGCTTTGCCAGGTCGATAAAATCTACCTTTACAATCTGCAGCAGTATTGCCGGGTGCTCCGGCAGCGCAATCAGCTGCTGAAGGACTGCGCGGAGGAGCCCTCGCTTCGGGAACAGCTGCCGGTCTGGGATCAGCAGCTGGCGCACTACGGGGTGCGGGTGATCGCGCGCCGCGAGGAATTCATCGACGAGCTCTACGCGTATACGCGGCCCATCCACGAGAGCATCACCGGCGGGGACGAGCGTCTGCTCATCACCTACGAGACGAGCGCGGAGAAGACGGAGGACGGCTTTTACGAGCATCTGAGCCGCAACCAGGAGCGGGATATCCGCCTGGGCAATACCTCTGTCGGACCGCACCGCGACGACATCGGCCTCTTTATTGACGGCGCCGATGTGAGAACCTTCGGCTCGCAGGGGCAGCAGCGCACAACTGCCCTTTCGATGAAGCTAGCCGAGTTCGAAATGCTGAAGAAGGAAACGGGCACCGCGCCGGTTCTTCTGCTCGACGATGTCATGAGCGAGCTCGACGGCGAACGGCAGCGTCATCTGCTGCAATATATTGAAGAAAATCAGACGGTCATCACCTGCACGGGCATTGAGGAAAGTCTGGGCGGGCTGCCTGCCGGCCGCATTTTCGAAATCGAAAAAGGAAACGTCCGATGAATCACTTTTTTGCTTATATGTCCCGGATGAAGTACATCAAACGCTGGGGTCTGATGAAGAACATCCGCGAGGAAAATATCCAGGAGCACAGCATGGAATGCGCGGTCCTTGCGCATGCGCTGGCCCTGATCGAAAATAAATACTTCGGCGGGAGTCTGGATCCGGAGCACATCATGGCGATGGCGCTCTTTCACGAGACCGGCGAGGTCATCACCGGGGACCTGGCGACGCCCGTCAAATACTTCAATAAGAAGCTGAACGGGGCGTACAAGGAGGTCGAGGGCATCGCCGAGGACAAGATGCTTTCCTTCCTGCCCGAGGATTTTCAGGAGGATTACCGTCCCTTGATCAAGCATGAGGGCAATCCGGACTATGTTTACGTGAAGGCCGCGGACCGCATCTGCGCCTACACGAAGTGCCTGGAGGAGCTCAAGAGCGGCAACCGGGAATTTGAAAAAGCCTGCGAGAGCATCGAGGAGTCGATTCACGCGATGCAGATGCCCTGCGCGGAATACTTTTTGGAGCACTTCGTTCCGAGCTATCAGCTGACTCTGGACGAATTAATGTTGTAAACTGAGGAAAGAAACGTGAAAAAAGGATGGGTGTTCGCTCTGACAGGGCTTGCGGCAGCAGCGGCGGCCCTGGTCGGAACCGATTTTGCGCTCGCGAAGCCGGAGATTCTTTTGGGCGGCGCGGAAGAGTATGTGGTGGAGGCAGGTCAGTACGAGGAGCAGCCGGTGCAGTACCGGGTGAGCGGTCTTTTCGGCAGGCAGTACGAAAAGCGGCTGATCACCGGTACGAGCGGCGTTGTGGACGTGAGCCGTCCGGGCGAGTACGTGCTTAATTACACGGCGCGCTTCCGAAAACGCGAAAGCACGGCCACCCGCCGCGTGAAGGTGGTGGACAACACGGCGCCCGTCATCGAGCTCTTCGAGAGCGGCCGCCAGGCGAATCCCCTCCTCGGCTATCAGGAGGAAGGCTTCCGCGCGAGCGATTTTGTCGACGGCGACCTGAGCGATGCTGTGAGCGTCAGCTGGGAGGGCGATCGCCTGCGCTACAGCGTGAGTGACTCCGCCGGCAACGAGTGCGTCGTCTACCGCAATGCAGTTTACTGCGACTGGCGCCCCGCCATCACCCTGACGGACGGCGACATCGAAATCGACGCGTACACGAACTTCGAGGAGCCCGGCTTCCTCGCGCTGGACGAGTGCGGCAATGACTTGAGCGCCTTCGTCGAGGTCACGGGCACGCAGATCCCTTCCTATAAATGCGGGACCTATACGGTTGTCTACACGGTCGTCGGGCCGGATGGGCAGGAAAGCGTCACCGCGGAGCGCCGCGTGACCGTCCGCCCGGTCGGTCTTCCCGCCGAAAAGCGCGCCCCGGGCAAGGTCATGTACCTTACCTTCGACGACGGTCCCAGCGAATATACCGGCCAGCTGCTGGACATTCTGGGCAAGTACAACGTCAAAGCTACCTTCTTCGTCACGGGCAACCGCGCGCAGTACCGCGATTTCATCGGTCGCGCCTACCGCGAGGGCCACAAAATCGGCGTCCACACCTACAGTCACAACCTCGAGCGCATCTACGCCAGCACGCAGGCCTTCATGGATGATCTGTACAAGGCGCAGGAGGTCGTCTTCGAGCAGACAGGCCACTATACGCGCCTGATGCGTTTCGCCGGCGGCAGCTCCTGCATCCGCTTTTATAACACCGACCTGACCGTGAGCCTGCTGCGCACGGTCTCTGAGGCGGGCATGAAGTACTTCGACTGGAATGTGTCCTCGGGCGACGGCGCCATCCACACGACCGAGGAGACCTTCGGCTACGTCAAGATGTACGCGTCGCGCTACGATGTCTGCGTCGTCCTGCAGCATGATACGAAGCTCTTCAGCATCAACGCAGTGGAGGACATCATCAAGTGGGGACTCGAAAACGGGTATCGCTTCGAAACGCTCGATGTTGACTGCTGGGGCTCGCAGCAAAGAAGCTATTAAGGAAAAGCCTTGTATCGGAAAATCCGGTACAAGGCTTTTTGAATGAAGGAAAGGAATTACAGATCGTAAACAGCGCGGCGAAGCGCCTCGGTCCGGCTGCAGCGCTCCCAGGGGACGTCAAGCTCCTCCCGTCCCATGTGACCGTAGGCAGAGAGGGAGCGGTAGAGAGGCTGTCGGAGCGCGAGCTCGCGCACGATGGCGGCGGGGCGCAGATCAAAAACCTGAAGCACCGCCTGCGCCAGGCGCTCATCACTGACCGCGCCCGTCCCGAAGGAATCGACTGTGAGCGACACGGGCCGGGCGACGCCGATAGCATAGGCCAGCTGCAGCTCGCATTTTTCGGCCAGACCGGCGGCAACCAGATTCTTTGCCGCCCAGCGGGCCGCGTAGGCCGCGCTGCGGTCGACCTTCGAGGGGTCCTTGCCGGAAAACGCGCCGCCGCCGTGGCGGGCGTAGCCGCCGTAGGTGTCCACGATGATTTTGCGCCCGGTCAGACCGCTGTCGCCGTGGGGGCCGCCGATGATGAAGCGACCGGTCGGATTGATATAGAAGCGCGTGTCCGCATCCAGCATAGCGGCGGGCAGAACGGGCAGGATGAGCTCGCGGTTGAGGTCCGCGCGAAGCGTTTCGAGCGCGACCGCGTCCGTGTGTTGGGCGGAAACAACGACGGCCTCAATGCGGGCCGGCCGCCCGTCCCGGTATTCCACGGTGACCTGCGCCTTCCCGTCGGGCCGCAGATAGGGCAGCACGCCCGTTTTGCGCAGCTCGGTCAGGCGGCGGCAGAGCCGGTGCGCGAGCGAGATCGGCAGCGGCATCAGCTCGGGCGTTTCTCGGCAGGCAAAGCCGAACATCATGCCCTGGTCGCCCGCGCCCATCAGGTCCATGGCATCGGCGGAGCCGGCCTTTTCCTCAGCCGAGCGGTCCACACCCAGCGCGATGTCCGCGGACTGACGGTCAAGCGCGGTCACGACCGCGCAGCTGTCGGCGTCGAAGCCCTCCCCCGCCGCCGTGTAGCCGACCTCGCGGATGACCTCCCGCGCGATGGCGGGAATGTCGATCTGAGCGCTTGTTGTGATCTCTCCGACTACGCTGACCAGCCCCGTCGTTACGAGCGTTTCGCAGGCGACGCGGCCGTCAGGATCCTGCGCGAGCACTGCGTCCAGCACCGCGTCCGAAATCCGGTCGCAGAGCTTATCCGGATGTCCTTCTGTCACCGATTCCGATGTAAACAGTTTCTTCTGCATGTTTTTCCCCTTCCGTAAACAAAGCTTTTTCACAAAAAAAGCACCTCATCATGCGATGAGGCGCCGCTTTTCGTGGGTTACCCATCGTTCAAGCTTTAGCACCTTTCCGGTTCATCGCCGTTAGGTTGCTGTGCGGTCGCCGAGCTTGTCTCTCGCGCACTCTTTATAGGTGAGACGATTATAGCGCAAATTCATCCGGAAAGCAATCTTTTGGTTGCTTTCTTTTGCTTTAAAGCGTAAAATATTCTTATGACTTTTCAGGAGGACAGCCTATGCCTATTGAAGTAAAAAACAGAAACGAAATTCCCGAGCAGTACAAGTGGGACCTCTCGGGCTTATTTGAAAGCGACGACGCCTGGGAGGCCGCGCTGGCCGAGCTTGACGCCTACATTCCGCAGATCGAGGCTTTTGTCGGCACCCTGTGTGACTCCCCTGCCCGCCTGCGCGAATATTTCGACTTCTCCACCGACATGGAGCGCAAGCTGATGAACGTCTACGAATACGCCTTCCTGCGCAATTCGGAGGACAGCCGCGACCCGAAGACCCAGACCATGAGCCGGAAGGCCATGGGCAAAATCGTCCGCATCTCCTCGATGACCTCCTTCGACACGCCTGAAATCCTCTCCATGCCCGAAGAAAAGCTTTCGGCCTTCGTGGAATCCGAGGAGCTCGCGCCCTATCGCTTCAACCTTGAGACACTCCTGCGCCGCAAGCCCCACACCCTTTCCGCACCGGAGGAAAAGCTTCTGGCCGCAGCCGGCGAGATCCTGGGCGCCCCCGGCGAAATCGACGACATGCTGCAGGACGCGGACATGAGCTTTGACAGCGTCACCGACAGTCAGGGAAACACCGTCCCGGTAACGCAGGCCGGCTTCATCTCCCTGCAGGAATCCACGGACCGTGTGCTCCGCGAAAACGCTTTCCGCAGCTACTACAAGGGCTTTAAGGGCCTCATCAATACCTTCGGCAGCAACTATGCCACGAACGTCAAAAAGGACATCTTCGTATCGCAGGCCCGCAAGTACACGAGCTCCCGCGCGATGGCTGTCGCCGGCGAAAACGTGCCCGAAAGCGTCTACGACGGTCTGATCGAAACCGTCCGCAGGCACATGCCCACCATGCACCGCTACGCCGCGCTCCGCAAGGAGATGCTCGGCCTGGACGAGCTGCACTACTATGATCTCTACACGCCGCTCGCGCAGGAGGTCGACCTGCATTACAGCTACGAGGAGGCCCAGCAGATGGTCCTCTCCGCCGTCAAGCCCCTGGGCGAGGAATACGGCGAGGCCGTTCGGACCGCCTTCCGCGACCGCTGGCTGGACGTCTACCCCAATGTCGGCAAGGGCGGCGGCGCCTTCTCCGCCGGCACCTACGACTCCAACCCCTACATCCTCCTGAACTTTACCGGCTCCGTCGACAGTGTTTCCACCATTGCGCACGAAATGGGCCACTCGATGCACAGCTATTTCTCGCACAAGACCCAGCCCGCCCAGTACGGCGACTACAAGATCTTCGTCGCGGAGGTCGCCTCCACCGTGAACGAGAATCTCCTGATCGAGCAGCTGCTGGCCCAGGACCTCACACCTGAAACGCGCCTCTATCTGCTCAACCAGTACCTCGAGAACTTCAAGGGCACCGTTTACCGTCAGACGATGTTTGCCGAGTTCGAAAAGCTCGCCCACGAGGCCCAGGAGCGCGGCGACGCCCTCTCCGGCGAGAGCCTCTGTCAGATCTACGAGCAGCTGGTCCGCGACTACTTCGGCGACGCTCTGACCGTGGATGAGGAGGTCCGCTACGAGTGGGCCCGCATCCCGCACTTCTACAGAAGCTTCTACGTGTACAAATACGCGACCTCCTACGCCGCTGCCGTGGCCCTCTCCGACGCGATCCTGACCGAGGGCGGCAAGGCCGTCGCGCCTTACCTGAAGTTTTTGTCCATGGGCGGCAGCGCCGACCCGCTGGATGAGCTGAAGGTGGCCGGCGTCGACATGACGACCAGCGAGCCCATCGACCGCGCGCTCGACAAGTTTGCACGCATTCTGGACGAGACCGAAAAGGTATGGAAGGAAATGAAGAAGTAAATCCCCGCAAAAAAACAGACCTTCGTTCAAACGAAGGTCTGTTTTTTTGGCTTTAGTAGCGCAGCCGGGCGATTTCCTCGCGCAGCGCGTCGACATCGCCGGTGAAGCGGAAGCCGTGCAGGCCGACCGCCCGGGCGCCCTCTGCGTTTTCGGGCATATCGTCGACGAAGAGGCACTCGTCTGCCTTCAGGCTGAAGGTGTTGAGCAGGTACTCGAAGATCTCGGGCTGGGGCTTGACGAGGTGGATGGCGGAGGACATAACGCGGCCGTCAAAGTATTTGCTGCCGGGGATGTTGTGCCAGTATTCATCCAGACGGCGGCTGACGTTCGAGAGCAGATAGATTTTGATGCCGGCGGCTTTCGCGTCGCGGATCAGCTCCTTCATGCCCGGCATGGCCTCAACGGGGTCGGACCAGTGGAAAATCATGTCGTGGGCGATGGCGTGCAGCCGCTCGGGAAGCCGCTCCTTGACGATTTCGAAGAGGCCGGCCTCATCCAGCGTGCCGAGGTCCGTGCGCGCCCAGTCCTTGGAGAAGAAGACCTCACGCACCAGAAGCTCAATGTCGTCCTCGTCGGTCAGGCCGGCGCGGCGCAGAAAGTAGCGGGGCTCATAGCGAAGCAGAACCCCGCCCATATCCAGGATCAGATTCTTCAGCATTTATTTTTCTCCGGTCAGGTCAACGATGATGGAGCCGGCATCGCCGCCCAGGAAGGTGGGCAGAGCGCCGTCCCAGCTCTCGAGATACAGCTGGCGCAGGACTTCGGGGGTAAGGGTCTTCTGCAGGATCTCGTTGGCCTCCGCGTCGGCCTGGGCTCGGATGACGGCCGCATCGGCTTCGGCCTGCGCGGCGATCAGCTGGGCCTTGGCGCGCGCCTCGGCCTCGATCATCAGCGCCTTGGCCTCAGCCTCGGCCTTGTCGATGTTGCGCTGATTCTCAATGGCCTGCTGCTCGGCCTCGAGCTGGGCCTTCTGCTTGGAGGCGATAGCCTCGTTGTAGGAATCCTCGAAGTCGGCGTTGGAGATGACGACCTTGTTGATGTAGACGACGCCCTGGCCGTACTTTTCATCCAGCGATTTCTGGATGTTGGTCTGCGCAAGGGGCTCGATCAGCGAGCGGTTCGTGGCATCCCCGTCGGGGAGAGCCTTGGAGCTGGCCTTGATGGCGGAGGCAACGAGGCCGGCGGAAACCAGCGAGTGGTCGTAATCGGAGACATTCGCGTAAATCCAGGCGCTCTTTTCGGGCGAGACCTGATAGGTGACCGTAACACCGTTGTAGAAGATGGTGGTACGCTCGGAGGTCTCGGAGTAGATCGCGTCGGTGAAGATGATATCCTGCTGCTTGTTGTTGACGCGCTCGATGTCCTGGACAAAGGGGATCTTCCAGTTGAAGCCGTTGGGGACGGGCTTCTCATCGACCTGGCCGAAGGTCAGGCGGACGCCGGTGTAGCCGGTGGGGATGATGACGAAGGAATCGGACAGGACAAAGATGGCAAGCGCCAGCAGACAGCCGATGAGCGTGGTGCGGGGACGGATGCGCGCGAGGTTTTTCTTAGCGCGGGTCTCGTTGACGACGAGGGGGATCAGGATGGAGGCAATGAAGAGGATCACGGCCAGAAGCTTTACAAAAGAGTTCATTTTTTTCCTTTCTTATACGGGGTGACTTACAGGAATTTATCAAGCTCGCGTTCAACGTTCGCCATTTTCTTGACCTTGGGACGGCGGATGACCTGTCCGCGGACGATGACCATGGAGAGCTTCCGCAGGGTGGTCAGATCCTCCAGCGGGTTCTTTTCGGAAACGATGAGGTCTGCGCACTTGCCGGCCTCAATGGAGCCGGTCAGGTCGCCGATGCCGGCCAGCTGCGCATTCAGCTTGGTGGCGGAATACAGGGCGAAGGTAGGCGTGACATCGCAGAACTTGCAGAAGTAATAAAGCTCACGCCACATATCGTAGTGGGTGATGTAGGGGCAGCCGGTGTCTGTGCCCAGACCGACAGGCACGCCGGCCTCCAGACAGGCCTTCGCGCAGGCGATGATGCCCTTGAAAACGACCATGCCGTTGAACTGATTGTCCTCGCTCACGCCGCTGATCTTGCGGTCGAAGAGCGCGTACGGCAGCGCCGGCGAAATGGTCGAGATCTGGCAGGCACCGTTCTCCTTGAACAGGCGCAGGATCTCCTCGTCGGGCGCGGCGCCGTGCTCGATGGTATCCACGCCGCCCTGAAGCGCCACGCGGACGCCCTCGGTGCTTTCGACGTGCGCAGCGACGCGAAGTCCCAGCGCATGCGCCTGCTCGCAGGCCGCGGCGACATAGTCGGCAGGCATCTTCAGCACACCCGGCTCACCCTTGCAGCGCGCATCCAGCACGCCGCCGGTGATCATCAGCTTGATGAGGTCAGGCTTGTCCTTGGCGATGATACGGACAAACTCCGCAGCTTCCTCGGCGCTGGTCGCTTCGTAAGCCAGGGAACCGGCCATGTGTCCCTCAGGGACGGACACCGCCATGTTGGAGGCCAGAATACGCGGCCCGAGGACCTCGCCCTCGTTGATGGCGTCGCGCAGACGCGTATCGTAATTCGTGACACCGCCGACGCTGCGGAGCGTGGTGACGCCCGACAGCAGCTCGGTCCTGGCGTAGCTCTTGTACATCGTCATCAGCAGACTGCGCAGGATACCGTTGGAGGTCAGCAGATGCACCAGCTTTTTGGTGTCCGTCTGCTTCTTCTTCGGCTTGCCGCTGCCGGGAATGTGAACGTGCATATTGATGAGGCCGGGCATCAGATACTGCCCGTGCAGATCGATGAATTCATAGTCCTCCAGCCGTGTGGTGTCCGGTACGACGCCGACGATTTTTTCGCCGTCGACCAGTACGGCCAGGCCCTTCTGAGGCTGCATATCTTGGGAGCCGTCCAGGACGATTCCGTTTACAAGTGCGTACTTCAAGGGAAAACCCTCCTTTTGATTGATTAGGTCTATTTTACCTTTTTTGCCGGGGACATTCAATACCCAAATTGGGCGAGATAGGACACGGTAATTGCAGAGAGGGAGGGAAATAGCCGCAAGAGCAACGAAGCTTCTCCTGCGACTCAGGGAAAAGGGAAGATGGCGGCTGCGCGGAGGGAGTCAGGGAACAGGGAAAAGGGAAGATGACGGCTGCGCGGAGCGGTTGCACAGCTGTTCAGCTTTTTGATTTTGAAATGCTTTCAGTTTGCAGCTGTCTTACCACTGCAGAGGCAGTGTCTGCTTCAGGTGTCACCATCTCCGGTAATACGCCGTTCATGCCGCATTGCAAGGACGCGTCACCGCGTAGGATTCCACAGTAAATAACGCGCCCTTAGCTGCGCTTATTCCGGCAATACGCGCTCAGCGCGTATTGCGAGGGCGCGTCACCGCGTAAGATTCCACAGTTATCAACGCGCCCTTAGGCTTCCTACTGCAAAAGCCGTGACATAGCTCATGAAACAAGGAAGATACTCCCTACCTCCCTACCTCCCTACCTCCCTGACTCCCTGACTCCCTACCTCCCTACCTCCCCACCTCCCCACCTCCCTGCGCGCCTCGCACGCATCTCCCTCGAAAATTCTTTCAATTTTTCCGAACACTCCCATATAAAACGTCGATACTAATAGGTACCAAGGCAAAGGAGGTATTGCAGATGAAAGAAAAAATGAAACAGGCGGTGGCCCTGCTCACAGAAAAACGCGGAGAGGCATACGTCGATACCGGTGTCAAGATCCTGATTTCGGTCGTCATCGGCTCGCTGCTTCTGACGGGTCTTTATGCACTCTTCCAGAACAACATCATGCCCTCGGTTTCGAGCAAAATTACGGAAATGTTCGGCTATGGTGAGTGAGGCCTGGGTGCTCTGGCGCTGGGGACTGCTGGGGGCTTTGCTCCTGGCAGCCTCCGGCTTGGACCGTCGTACGGGGGAATGCCCTGACTGTATCCATCTGATGGTGCTTCTGGCCGGGCTGTCCGGTGTTGTGCCTCAGGCTGTGCCGCGAATGCTGCTGGAGGGGCTCGTGCCGGGCGTCCTGACGCTTCTGGTCGGTTTGTTCGCGAAGGGCCGCCTGGGCGGGGCCGATATCAAGCTGTCTGCGGCCTGCGGCTTTTTCATGGGTGCCGGCAAGGCTCTGTCCGGACTGATGATCGGGTCGCTTCTGGCGCTTCTATGCGAATCTATTAAAGGAAATCATAAAGGCGGCTTCCCTTTTATCCCTTACCTTTCGGCGGGATTTATGGCGGCCGGTCTGTTTTTATAAGGAGAAAAGATGAAAAAACTGTGTTTGGCGCTCCTGTGCGTGGGCATAGGAGGAGCGCTCTTGTTTGTGCTGCTGAAAAACGGAAATCCGACGCCTGTCGTGCCGCAGTATGAGGAGACAAGTCAGCCTCCCCGCGATTTTCTGTGCGAAATTCCGGAGGGAAAGCTTGCGCTCAGCATCAGCATACAGTTTATCGCGGGCAGCGCGTCCGCACCGAATATCAAGCAGAAAATACGGACAGCTTCCCGGCACTTGTCGCTGCGCGCGGCCTCTATGAGGAAATGGAGGAAGGTCTTGTGACGGATTTTGTGCTGAAGAAGAGCCAGCCGCTTTCCTTCGGCGGAGAATATCACACAGTCATGGAGGAGGAGTTCCTGACAAGCTCTCTCGAGCTTCGCTGGAAGGACAAAAAAATCCCGTTTTCCAGGCGGGTGCCAGTTGTCACGGCCGATCTGGCCATTGCGGATGTCGAATTCCGCAGCGCCGACGGAACCGTTCTGAACGCAGAGGAGCTGCCTGCCGACATGCCGCTTACGCCTGTGCTGCTTTTGCAGAATAATACGGAGACCACCGTTTATGCGACCCTTTTCGCGGAGGGCGAGGAGCTTGGCGCGGTCGTCCTTGAGGCCAACTCACAGATTGCCGTGGAGGCACCGGCTTTCGTCCGCCGCACAGAAGGCTTTTTTACCTACACGGCGGAAATCTACCTTGAAGGGCAGGGGCGCTCAGCGGAGTTGGAGAGTAATCCCCTCAACAACCGCCTGACAGTCGGAGCGTTTGCGGTGCGGGTATTCTCCCTGATTCCCCTCGACGGCAGCCCCTCTTATCATACGAACACGGACGTATATACGACACTCCGTTTTTACAACCGTTCGAAGCAGGACTTCGCTGACGACGGTTCCGTGCGCATGACCGTGTATACGCCGGGCGGAAAGCCCTATTGCAGCCTGGAAAAGCCTGCCATTTGCCCCGCCGGAGAAGACACCTATCTGTATTTCGGCTGGCATGTTGATGAGGCGCTGCTCGGACGGTGCAAAATCGTCGTCGAGCTATCCGCGGACGATGGCGTAAGCTATCTGTCCTCGGCGGTGACAGTCCTGTTCGCGGAAATCACCGAGCTGCCTAAATCGATTACTCCGGATACGGTATATGAGGCGAAGGCGCCGGCGGGCTTTTTCGTGCCTTCAACTCGGGAAGCGATATCGAGTGATTTCCTAAGCTGGTATGAATGGAGCATCGAGGACGGTTGCTTTGCGAAGCACGACTACCGTGCAAGCGCCGCCGGAAAAGCCTTGATTTGGCCGATTACCGGTCTGTCCGCCCGGAAGAGCGGCAATCAATGGACCGTCCGCAGCGGCTACGGCCTGGCGGCATCGGTTGTCTCTTCTTTCGAATCGGAATACAGTGCCTGCACGGATTTTCAAAACGCCTATGCGCTTTTCCCTGAGTTTGATTATCTTCTGAAGCAGGATTGCTTTACCACGCTTACCGCAGAGGGCGAGCTCACGGAGCATTTCATGCCCTTGTGGTATCCGGACGGCTCCTACACAGTTTTGATGACCTTGGACGATCTGTGGACGCCCGGCGGAAAAATCGTTTTGCGCGTGCCGGCAAGCGTCTCGGTCCTTGGCTCCCTCTACGATGACCGCTACATCGGCCGATAAAAAAAGCGGGTACTCATAAAGAGTACCCGCCGAATAGAATAAAACAAATAACGCGCCCTTAGATTATTTACGTGAAGGCAATACGCATGCGTATTGCGAGGGCGCGTCAAACGTCTTCCCTTTGCGTTCTTATAACGCGCCCTTAGTTGTCTCCGCGGTGATAGCGGATTTTCATGTGCTCCGATGCGTTTCGCAAGAGGCGCGAAAGCGCCTTGTCCGACTCCTTCTGGACGCAGTCGACAATCTTTTTGTTTGCTTCCTTTAACAGTGCAAGATCGCTGCCTGCCAGCATCTTAGCGTCGTATTCGGACAAAAGCTGACGCGTTTTCGTCCAGACAGCGTTCTGATAGCGTTCATCCAGAATGATAGCGCTGCCGTAGTGCGCGTCCGTGAGCGCTGCGATCATGCGGCTGTGCCAATACATGCTGTTCGTAGATACTGTCTCCGTCGTTCCGCTGATATAGCCCGGCAGTTCATCTACGTTCGCATAGAAGGGGAAGCAGGCCGTAAAGCCGCTGCCGCCCATCGATATCCACTCGACGGCCGCAATCGCCGCGGGCAGAAAGCCTCGAATCTGCAGAATGCCGCAAACGTCACTGTTCGGCACGCCGATCGTACGGTAGCGCCCCTTCTTCGGCGAACTCGCGTCGTAAGGATTGTAAGGTGTGCCCTGATAGTAGGAGCCCAGCAGATAGCGGACCTCCTCCACGCCGACCTTGCGCTCCGGTACAAGACACCAGGGAATATCGTTGCTCTCCGGCGTGAAATCAGCGCCCTCGCCGTCCCAGCGGAAGCTTCTTTCCAGGAAGTAGCGGGCCATGAACCAAGCGCGCGGCGTGTTGTAGATATGGTCCGCGTCGGAACGGGAGCCGTAGGCCAGGCGCGGATTAAACGCAGCTCCGTCCTGTCCCGCATAAAGATGATTTTCCTCAGTAAAGGTCAGGAGGTCCGCCGAGCACAGATTTTCCTTCTGCTCGCCATAAGCGTCCTCGAAATCGAAGCGGTCCAGACCGAACTGGTTGGGCATGATCACGACCGCATCATCCGGTACGCGCTTTGCGATCCAATGATGTCCGCCAATGGTTTCGAGCCACCAGATTTCTCCTGCATCGCTGAAGGCAATACCGTTGGGCTCATAGGTGCCGTACTGCTCCAGCAGCTTGCCCAGACGCAGGACACCCTCGCGTGCGCTTCTAATGTATGGAAGCACCAGGGTCAGAAGGTCTTCTTCGCCGATGCCGCCGGGTACCGCCTTCGTTCGGCCCTTTCCCGGCTTGCTTTCCACATAGGGGTCGGCGCCGAGAACGCGCGGATTGCTGGTGACGGTTTCGGTCGCGGTCATCGCCACATTGGCCTCGTTGATCCCGCAGGCAGGCCACAGCCCCTCCTTCTTTGACACGTTCGGCGCGCTGGTGTAGCGCAGGGACTCCGCAGGAAGCTCTACACGGACGTGCGAGAGCACACTCTTGTAGGCTTTTGCCTTGTTTCCGGCCTTGTTGACAACGATTTTTTTCGCATCAAAGCCGCCGTCATCGTTGCGGGCGATAATGGTCGAGCCATCAAGGGACGCTCGCGTTCCGACTAATATTGTGGTGCAGGGCATCGTACTATCCTCCCTTTACATGCGGTAAATATATTCCGGATTTTTGATAAAATTGATGTTTTCCAGCGTAACATTCTTTGCGTTGGTGATTTTTACCGGCGTCTCAGCAAAAACCTCCACATCACGCAGGCAGATATCGTAGGGCTCGTGGCCCTCCATGCCCTCGATCACGATGCCTTCCTTTCCGTCGTTGATCCTGATGTGTTCTGCGGTGATATTATGCACCGTCGGCAGGAAATCCGGGTTCACGCCGTCGCTCGTGTAGTTCATCATGATCATGAAGCCGGCTCCCGCTGCGCTGTCCACGGTGATGTTTTCGTACTCCAGATTCTCGATGAACCCGCCGCGCTCCGGCGATGTTTTCGACCAAAGCCCCAACGTCACATCCTTCATAAAGATATCGTGGCAATACAGATTTCGGCAGCCTCCGCTCATTTCCGAGCCGATGGTAATGCCGCCGATTCCGCGCAGGAAGGTGCAGTTTTTCACCTCGACATTCTGGCAGACGTGTCCTGCCGCCCGGCCGTCCGCGTTCTTGCCGCTCTTCATGCAGACACAGTCATCGCCGCAGTAGATGGTGCAGTCTTCAACGAGCGCCGTATCGCAGCCGTCCAGATTGACGCCGTCGGTGTTCGGCGAATGATGGAAGCGGTCCGCCATCGGATTGTCAATCGTGATGCCGCTGACCGTCACGTCTCTGCACCAGGTCGGATGCACGGTCCACATGGGGCTGTCTTTAAACGTAACCCCCTGAATCAGAACTCGCTCGCAGCTCACGAATTCAAGGAAGCAAGGGCGGATGCCCTCCTCCCACTTTGTGTAAACGCGCGCTTCCGGCGGCTCCATGGCCTCCGCGGATGCCAGCATGTGCCGGGTCCCCGCGCGATAATTGACCATATCCCACCAGGCGTCGCCCTGCCCGTCCAGCAGCCCTTCGCCTGTGATGGCGATGTCGTGCCGACCCTCTGCGTGCAGCATGGCGCTCGGGCGATAGCAGCGGATACCCTCATAGACGCCGAGCACCGGCGGGAGGTAATCCTCCAGCACGCGCGAAAAGCGGATGACGGCTCCTTTTTCCAGGCGAATTTCCAGTCCGTCCGTAAACTGAATCGGTCCGATCAGATAGTCCCCCGCCGGAAAAACAACGGTGCCGCCCGCCTCGCCCAGAGAAGCGATGGCCGCAGTGAGCGCAGCGTCCGCCCTCTCTTTTCCGAGCGGATCGGCGCCGAAAGCCAGAATGCTGACCTGTTTGGACGCAATGCGGGGAAGAGCAGGATTTTGGGTTTGTCTAAGCATAGGTTGCCTCTTTTGTATATTCAAAATTTCTTTGTTTCGCGGCGCGAAGATATATCACCGGCAGGCAAATACGGCCCAGTCTCCCTCGGGAAGGACGGGAGTAAAAGATTTGTCCGGAAAATTTCCGCTCTGCTTATTTGATCAGCATCAGGCTGAGGGCAATCAGGATCTGCCCGACATAGTACAGACTCAGATTGGTGACGCGCAGCGAAAAGCGGCTCTCTTTCCCGAAAGTATTCAGAATCAGGACAATATCACTGATCAGGAAAGAAAACGCGCCGACCGCGAAAACAGCCGCGGCGGAGCTGGGATCCGTAATCAGATTGCAGAAAGCGACGCAGTTCATCGCCATAATGGCGCCGATGTAGAAGACGCCGAAAATCTTAAACGCCATCTGCGCCTCAATTTTCGAGAAGATCCACAGCAGAATGAGGACGGTCAGAATAACGGCCGCCGTCAGCGCAAGCAGCAGGTGACGGCAGTTCGGAATCAGCGCGCAGAGATAGAGGATATGTCCCGCCAGGAAAACCAAAATACCGAACAGAAACACCGGCTTTCCGAGCTTTTTGAAGACGAAACGAAGGTTCAGCAGGATATCGGCGGCAAGGCCCAGAAGAAGGCCGATTTTGACCAGCTTCGCAAAAGCGGGATTTCCGCACTTTTCAGCCGCCAGGAAGCCAAGCGCCACGAAGCAGGCGGAGGCAAGTCCCTTCAGGATTACGGCGCCAACGTATTTTTCCTTATGTTCAACGACGATGAACACGGTCATTACGGCCAGACACAAAACAGCAAGTGCAGGATAAAGCATAATATCTCCTTTATTCACAGGCCGCATTCACAGCTGCCTCACAGGACTGCATGGCGGCAATCGTCTTTTCAAACAGAACATCCAATTCCCATCCCAGGCGTTCGGCACCCTCGGCGATTACCTCGCGGCTGCAGCCGGCCGCAAAACGTTTATCCTTGAATTTCTTTTTCAGGCTCTTAACCTCCATGCCCTCGCAGCTCTTTTCGGGGCGCATCAGGGCATAGGACCAAATCAGGCCGGTGAGCTCGTCGGCGGCGAAGAGGACCTTTTCCATTGATAAAACCGGTTCCACCTCGGAGCAAAGCCCGAAGCCATGCGAGCAGACCGCGTGGATCATCTCGGCGGACGCTCCGCCCTCCTGCAGAAGCGCAGGAGCCTTTTGGCAGTGTTCCTCCGGCCAACGCTCATAGTCAATATCATGCAGCAGTCCGACCTGGCCCCAGAATTCCTCTTCCTCGGCGAAGCCCAGATCCGCAGCGAACCATCGCATAACCCCCTCAACCGTAAGGGCATGACGCAGATGGAAGGGGTCTTCATTGTACTTTTTCAAAAGCTCTAAAGCCTGATCGCGGCTAAGAGGAGAAACAAGAGATATTTCGTTCATGAAAGCGTTTCCTCCTTTTTTCGGATATTTTTATTATAGGGAACGGCCGTTTTTTTTCAAGAGAAAAGCGTGAAAAGTAACCGGCTCAGTACAGCACATAGTAGCCAAAGGCAATGGCGGCAATTGCCAAAGCGAAAAAGCTGGCGAAAACAGGACCGGCGGTTTTGATCCACTTGGGATAGCTGACAGGCGTCATCCCCAGGGTAATCAGGAGGCCGCTGTTCGAAGGCAGCATGCTGTTGGCGAAGCCGTCCGCAAAGAGGAAGGCCAGAACGGCCAGCTGGTGATTGATTCCCAGAACCGTACACAGCCTGTAAGCCAAAGGCATAATCAGGAAGGCCTTTCCGCTGGCAGACGGAATGAAAATCTCCAGAATAAAGAGGAACAGCATCAAAAGAAGCACACAGACAAAGCCGGAGGAGCGTCCCATCGTGTTGGCGGCATAGAAAACGATGGTATCCGAGATGCCGGACTCGGCAAAAATGTAGCCGATAGCGCTGGCCAGAAGAATCATCGCGGCCGCCGGAAGCAGGGTCAGAACGCCCTCTCCCAGCTTTTTCAGAAGCGCCTTTCCCTTGAGGCCGCAGCGCACGCACGCGCCGATGCCGGCCACGGTGTAGCTGAGGATGATCATATAGAGGATGAGCCCCGACAGCGTCGAGGAAATCGTCTCATAGCTTTCTGCGCGGGGACCGCCCTGTTCAGCAGCCTTAGACAGCAGTGTAGAGGCTGTGATGATGCTGAGAGCCAGCACCAGGCAGAGGCCGACCACCGTAATAAACCAGCGCAGCGCACGGTCTTTTTCGGGGTCCTTTTTGATGGAAGCAAGATCAAAGCGGAAAGCCTCCTTTCGCAGGAGGTCGTCCTGATAGGTGCAGCTACCCTCCGGACGGGCATCCAGGCGCTTGGCGTAACGGTGCAGCCAGAACCAGAGAATCCCGTAAAAGCACGCGAAAAGTATGATGCGGAACAGAATGCCGGAGTACATCGAGACCTCATCGGAAAGAGACTGGGCCAGGCCGGTGTTAAAGGGATTGATAACGCCGACCGTAAAGCCGGCACAGGCGGCTAAATCGCAGGACATAACGGCCAGCGGCGAATCCCAGCCAAGCGCGTAAAACAGCATGACCGCCAACGGGACAAGCGGCACGACCTCCTCCGCAATGCCCAGCGTCGTTCCCAGAAACATCATCGTGAAGGACAGAACGAACAGCAGCTTGTATTTGCTGCCGCCGAATTTCCGGGCAAGAGCTTCGACCATATAGACCAAAACACCGGAGGCATCCAGCGCATTGAACACCGCGCCGATAATGATGCACAGAAGCACGATGCTCCAGACCGTAGCAAAGCTGTCATAGAGGGGAGTCAGCACCAGGAAGGGTGAGAGAAGGTACTTCCACCAGGTCATACGGTTGGTGCCGGGCAGAAGTGACAGACTTCCGTCCGCGGCGGTTTCGATGACTCCCGGCTTCATGACCAGGGTCAGGACGATGGACGCGACCAGCACGAAGCTGACCATCACCGTCGATATGCGCATGACCTTGCTGCTGATTTGAATCGATTTTGGCTGCTGTTCCTCTTTCATAAGGAACCTCCTTCCGAGATGAAATTAAATGAAAAAGCCCTGACGAATCACTGGCAGATTGTCAGGGCTGTCGGCAAAACACCGTGTGTACCTTGTGTTAAACGCCGGGAACCAGTCCCAGTCCGTAGATTTCCTCCGGCCAGACGCCGTTGGGTTTTTCGTCGTCGAGCGCCTTCTGCTCTTTTTCGAGAGACTCGTAATTGGCTTGGGCCTGAGGATAGACGACCGTGAAATAGCAGTAAGCCTTGTGATGTCCGTCGTTCGCAACGCAGATATAACGGAAAACACTCGTCTGAGTATTATAAACATATACGCGGATCGTATCGTCCATTACCTCCTGGAGGAGCAGCTCTCCGTCCAGATCATAGGTGGAGTACGTCTCCATGGGCGGAACGCAATAATACTCGTTTTTCATGCAAACGGGAGGAATATCGTACCATTCGTAAGTGATGGGACCTTCCGCGCCGCTGGGAATGACCTTGAAGCTGTAGTAGGAGCCGATGTCCGCGTCGGTCAGGAAGAGGGTATCCTTTCCGTCAGGAGACAGCGTGAAGTGATTGTCAGGATCCTTTTCAGCAGAAAGGTAAATATAGAAAACTACGTAAGCCGAGCGGTCATTGCTGCCCGGAACCGTATCTCTCGCCCAGCATTCGGCCCTGAACAGGGTACCGAAGGAAGAGCCGAGCGTGTAGTTTTCGTCCACCACCAAAGTGGGAGTGGTCAGATCGCGGCCGAGGTAGCGGTCAGTCCAGGCGGTATTTTTTTCCAAACCGAAGTTTTCCCAGCAGCTGACCTTCCATGTATAGGTGACCGTGCCGTAGACGTTTCCGGGCTTGACGCTCAGATATACTTTTTCGGTCCGGTCATAAACGGTGTAGGCGATGGGCCCGTCTGCCTCCAGAGTGAAAGCGGGGAGCTCTACGTCGGTTTCGGTTTTGGCGTGTGAGAGCAGCTCGCAGGAACAGAGACAAAAGCACAGGCTCATAAGGATCAAAACGGAAAAGAAACGTTTCATATCAGCTTAACCTCGCTATTAATAATATACATGTATTATACCATGCGGCCGTATAGAAAACAAGCGCGAGCCTGTTTCAGAATGCATGCTGCGGAATTACGGGTCAATCAGGATATAATCGTATTCGTCCGCTTCAATAATAGTCTTGTAAACGGTCGGAACCTTGTCCATCTGGTAGATCTGATTATCCAGAATCCACTGGTTGGGCTGGTCGACGGGCTCCTCGGGAGCGGAGGTGACCTTGGCGTGGACGCGGCTCATATCGTCAACAAAGAAGGCGTTCTCAATCAGCGAGGTGTGGATTTCGATGGGAAGCATAAATTTCAGGCGGACACCCTTTTCCACGATGATGCAGCCCTGCGAGAATTCGCTGAGAATCAGAACGCGGTCCGTCAGCGGAAGAGGTTCTACGGTAAGAGTGCCGCTGCCGGTGAAGCGGATCGAGGAGCTGTGTCCCCAGCCGTCGGCCCAGATATAGTGCAGGCGGCAGTCGCCGATGATATTTAAGGTCAGATTGTTGCCGGCTGCATTCAGGCGGAGCCAGCCATCCTTGACATTCTTGAGAGTGACTGTGTTGGTCGCGGCATCATAGCTGACACCGTATTTCGACAGCGAGGGCTCCGAAATATCGCAGGCGTCCATTTCGGGAGCCTCGGGCGTGGGAGAAAAGCTGATGCAGAAGAAACGGGTCGGATCCGGGAAAGGATTCTCCAGTTCGGGCGGGGTAAAGGGCGGCGTTTCATTGACCGTCACATCGAAGCTGCATTTCAAGCCCTTGTATTCGATGGTGACCGGAACAGTTCCGGCCTTGTCGAAATGAAGCGGGCCGATCTTGTAGCGGCCGTCCGTGCTGCCGGAGCCGGACATAAACTCTTCGTAGGTGCAGAGCATTTCAACTGTGCCGTCAACGTAGCGGGCCATGATGACAAGACCGGTCTGATCCAGGTCGTCTCCGACGGTATAAACGGTCTTATCCGGCAGGGTGTCGACCCACAGCGCCTCGATGATGTCGCGGTCGCACTCGTACAGATTGAGCGCGCCTACGCCGAACAGGTCGTCGCGGCCGGGATCGCCCAGATCCTTGGCATATTTCTTAAGGAAGCTCTCGATTTGGGCCGGCGTGAACTCCGGATGCATCATTTTTACCATTGCGCAGGCCGCTGAGACATGCGGCGTGGCCATGCTGGTGCCGTCGGCAGCCGCCACCGTGCCGCCGGGATAGGCGCTGACAATGGCGACGCCCGGCGCGGAGAGGTCGACCGACTGGCCGTAGTTGGAGAAGTCCGCGAATTTCAGGTAGATATCAAAGGCCGACACCACAATGACGCCCGCATCCTTCATGCGCGCAGGGCTGTATTTCGTTGTCGGTTTCAGGTCGTTGCCCGCAGCAGCGACAACCGTAACGCCAGCCGCCACGGCCCGCTGGATTGCCTTCTCGATCAGGGGCTCCTCCCCTTCGCTGCCGATACTCATATTAATGACCTTGGCGCCGTGGGTGACCGCGTAGTCGATGCCCAGAGATACACTGGAGCTTGAGCCGAGCTCCTCCAGCTCACCCTTGCTGTTTTTCTTCAGAATGCCGATGGAGCGGATGGGCATAATGCGGATATCCAGGCCGCAGGCCATATCGATGATGGTGCCTGCCACATGCGTTCCGTGGAAGCGGGTAGCCGAAGGGTCCGCGTCATTGTCGATGAAGTCGTAGCCGCTGATCAAATGAGGCATAAGAAAGCTGTGCGACAGATCGACGCCGTTGTCGATGACCGCTACAATCTGGGTCGTGTTTTTCTTCTGCGATTTGATCAGTGAGGCATAAACCGAGGCGCCGGTGAAGGAGGTCCCCCAGGATTTAAAGAAGGCCCCGCCCTCCTGTGCCTGAGCGCTCAGGGTAAAGCCCGCGTCCTCAAGCCGGAAACCGCCGGCCGGAGCAGTATAGTCCTCCGGACTGTCGAAGGACTCATATTCTTCCGGGATCGTCCGGACCGGATTGTCAGCCGTGGCCTCGATGCCGGCATCCGTCTGGGCCTTCAGGAAGGCCTGTGCCTCTTCCGCGCTGGCGAACTGCACGTAGCAGTAGCCGTTCGGGTCCGTCACGGTGCCGAGAGGCTTGAAGCCTTTCAGCTTCGGTTCACCGAAGACGATGACGCGGCCGAAGCAGCATTCTTCCTCGGGGTCGGCATCGGCGTCGTTCGACAAAGCTGCGAACTTCACGTAGTCCTTCAGGAAGGCGTCCATTTTCTTCGCCTCCCCGGCATTATTTCCCGGCAGGGCGCAGCCGGTCGTCAAAAGAAGACAGAAAACCAGCAGCGCGGATAACAGTTTTTTCATCCTTTCACCTCGATTTTTTCCAGTTTCAGAAGTCCGCCGACGGGCACCGAAAATTCCGAGAGCCCGCTCAGCGAGTATTTCCCGGCGGACAGCAGAAGGCCTCTGCAGTCCAGCACGCTTACAAAAAAGTCACCGCGGATATCCGCGAGAATCCGCTCGCCCGGCGCGCCGTTGGCGATGAAGATGACCTCGCGGAGCTCCGGACGAATACATTTATCGACACTGTATACGGCCGCAATGACCTCCTGCGCGGACACAGCCTGCGCCCAGCTGTACAAAAGCTGGGGCTCGTAGGTCTTAAGCTCGCTCTTTAAGAGCGTCTCTTTGTGCGCCTTCGCGAAGCCCAGCCAAAAACGCGACATGGCCTGCAGCTCCTCGCTCAGACCGCTGAGGCGGGCCGAATACTGAATAACGCCGAAGAGCACCGAAATCATCTGCAGCGCGGCATTTTCCGGCTTCTCCTCCCTGTGCCACATCAGCATATCGGAGTGCACCGCGGACCGCCCCATCGTCATGCGAAGGTCTAGGACGCCGCAGCGGTTTGCAAGGAGGTCATCCGGGCAGTCGCCGACGCGGAACATATTCCCGTATTCGCGCATGTGAGGCCCGATATAGCCCTGGCGGAATTCCAGCAGCAGGTCAGGCTTGATGCGCTTGAGCCGCGCGCATGTCTCCTCCAGGAAAACGGACGCGGCCTCCTCCAGAGAAGCAATATCCATGCCCTTGGCATAGGGCGCGTTATCCATATCAAAGCACCACTGGTCGATGAAGTCCAGCTTGAAGCCGTCCAGATCCCAGTCGCGCAGCGCCTTTTCATAGACGCCGCATAAAAAATCACGCACAGCCCGGTAGCGCGGGTCCAGCACAGCGCATTGATTGCGCGGGACATCCCGGAGCAGCATCCCGCGGAAGGTCTCATAATGAGCGGAGCGGAAGCCGATCAGCGGGACAGAGTACCAGAGAATATATTTCATGCCGATCCCGTGGACACGCTTCACATGCGCAGCCATGTCCCGGATTTTCGAGGGTGCAGGGACCCAGTCGCCGCAGAAGGCGTAGCCGCGGGAGCTGTCGTCCGTCTGCCAGCCGTCATCGACAATGCAGGCGTCAAACCCGAGCGCCTTCGCCCGCCGGCACTCCTCCTCCACCTCTTCCTCGCGGACATTCTGATGGAAAGAGTACCAGAAGCTGTAGCAGGCGTCATAGGCCTCTTCGGGAATGAAAGCAGCCGTCATGCCCAGGTCTTTTTCCCACCATAGGGCAGCTTTTTGCAGTGCCTCATAGAGCGGCACGCGGCTCCGGTCCGTCCGAAGCGTAATTTCGCAATGAAAGAGCTCCGTAAACTGCCTGGTTCCGAGGCGGAAATAACATTCAACGCAGCCGGTTTCCTCGACAATGCCGGTGTGCAGAAAGCTGAGCATGCGGCACTCGGACAGCTGCCAGACGTAGGAGGCGATGCCCTGCCCGTCAAAAAGGGCCTGAACAGGCGCGTTGCGGGAAATCATGCAGTCCTCCGGCGCCGGTTTCCAGTTCGGTTTAACAGAGCGGTCGTGCCCGCAGAGCGGCGACCACAGATAGGGCATATCAAGCGCAGGAAAGCTCCAGCTGACGCGGAATTCCCCGTTGTTTTGCGCACACTCAGGACTCCACTCGAAACGGAAGGTGTACAGCGCGGCGCATCCGTCGAGCACGGTTCGTACCGGAGCCGCCGAACCGCCCTCAGGACATAGAATTTCGAAATCGCAAGGGATGACAGGCATAGGACCTACTTTCTATTGGTTTACGGGGGGCAGTCTTAAGCGCTCCCTCTGTCAGAACACCCGAAAATCCGTTGCATTCAAGGACTTTCGGGTATTTCGGGGCTTTTGCCGCCGCAGGAGCAGCGCTTAGTGCCGGACATCGATATCGATCGGATAATCCTTCAGGTATTCATCCAGCAGTCCGCACTCATCCAGCAGCTTGAAAAGGGAATACCGTGTCCGGTAGTCCTTGGCGCAGTGGATCGAAATATTCCTCACTTTATCGGAAACGCCGAGCTGCGACGCCTCCGTGGGCGCCTCCAGAACCTTTAACACGTGCTTGATCTTTTCGATCGGCGGAAGCTCCCTGAGAACGGCCTGAATCTCGGGGAAGCGGCTTTGAGCGCGCTTGATGCGCCGTTCCTGCTCCTCCCAGCTCAGGAAGTCGCCCTCGTTTTCGGCCATGATGATGTCGCCGTTTTCGACACCCCAGGTGCGGTGCATCCACTCGATGCGCTGCTCCCGCGTCAGACGCCGGGCGCGGATCTCCTCCAGGTCAAGCTTCGAGAGGTCCTCATTGGCGAAGCGCTCAAAGAACGGCCAGACCATCAGGGTTCCGATCCCGACGCAGAGGCCGTGGGAGGGCGCCCGTCTGCCTTCGGAAAGTGCCTCCATGTCCCAGAGATGCGCCAGATTGTGTTCCACGGACGCAACGGCCCTCGTATGACCGACGATCATGATCGTTACACCCGCAAGGATCAGGCCTTCGATCAGGATCTGTACGCCCTTCTCGCTTTTCGCCTTGATCTCCTCGACATTGTCCACGAGCTTGTTGACTGCGTCCGTGACGATCACGCCGCAGGCCGGGCAGTAAATTTCATCATTAATGATATTGCCGATCAGCCAGTCCGCCTTGGCGATGTACTTGCCGAGCACGTCACCGACGCCCGCGGCCATCATCCAGTCCGGTGCAGTGGCGATGATCTTCGTGTCGCAGCAGATGATTTCGGGGCAGGGGCCCGGACGGTGGATTTTCAGCCCTCTCAGAAGAAGCGGTGCGACCGTAGAGGTGTAGCCGTCCATGGAGGCGGCGGTGCCGACGCTCACAAAGGGGATCTTGTTTCTCGCGGCGTTCACGCGGCAAGTGTCCGTGATGGAGCCCGAGCCGACCGCCACCAGGAATTCCGTCTCCGCCTGGATCGACAGAAGGACCTCGCCTACGCTTCTCTCGTCCGGGTCCACGTCGCCCTCTCGCATGAGCTTGCAGAGGATCACGTCAAAGCCGTTTGCGGTCAGGAGCTCGTATACCTGCGCGCCCGCAACCGGGTAGGTGTTTTTGTCGCAGACCAGGACGCAGTGCGTTCCGAGGCCGCGCTTCTGAATGTATTTCGGCAGATTTTCTACAATTCCCGCGCCGACGTAAATGTCCTGCGTCGGTTCCTGATGCTCAATTCCACATTCGCATTCGATTCCGGAGATCGTAAGTCTTCTGTCTTCATCATAACTGATCGATACTGACATCTCTTTTTCTCCTGTTTTCATGATATTCGCAGCATAAGCGCTATCAATTCTTCTGCATAACATGCCCTCATTCTGCCATCGGAGGCATCCTTTGTCAATAGTAAGTCCTGCTGCGAAACCCCGCGCCGCTGATGATATTGACGCAAATCTGTGCTATAATATATTTATCGATAATTCTGTCCGAGCCTGAATCGCAGACGGACACATCAAACAACCTGAAAAAGGTCTCTCAGCCATTCTGCACAGAAAGGGAGGCGTGTCATGAAAAAACGCTTGTCGCTCATCCTGATCCTCTGTCTTCTGCTTGCGCTTTGCGCCTGCAAGCCCGGCGGCCCCTCCTCCGGCGAAAATTCCGGAGCAGACAAGCCCGGCGAAAGCTCCGAAGCCTCCGAAAGCGAAAGCTCCTCCGAGGATTCCGACGTGACGGAAGTCACCGAGGTCTGGGAGACCGTCGACGCCGGGATCATCGCGGAGAAAACAGGCGGCTTCGCCTTCGGCCTCCGCGAGGATTTTACCGACATCAGCTACCGCTGGAATGAAAAGAAGCAGATCGCGGAAATGGAGTTCCGCGCGGACGGTATTTTGTGGACCGCCAGAGCCGCCAGGCGCTCGAAATTCGACAACATCGCCGGCCAGCCCTTCGCTTTCGCGAAAAGCTGGAATGAAAGCCTGGTCGACGCCTGGCTGTGCAATATTCTGGGCAAAGAAAGCATCGTCCTGGAGAACGACGCCTTCAAATGCGGCGCCGGCGCCTGGTACTGGACAAACGGCGGCTTCATGCTCACCCTCAGCTATTTTGCGGATGAATACTGCCCCATCAACTGCGCCGCCTCCGTTTTCAAGCTCAACACCGGCCTGCCCGCGGCCTCCGAGACCTCCGTATCGGAGCAGAACGACTATCCCCGGACCGACATCCCGGTCCGCCTGGAGGAGGTCTACGAGCATCTCTGCCCCTCCCGGGGCGATGTCCGGATGATGGTCGTCCCGGTCTCCTTCACGGACGGATACGAATATACCGACGAGTACTTCGAAAAGGTCCGGCAAAAGCTTGCCGGGACCTATCCCGCCAACGGCGACCGTCTCTCGGTCAAGGATTATTTCCTAAACGCGTCATACGGTCAGCTGAGCATCGATTTTGAGATACTTCCCGTCGTCGAAGTCGGAAAGACCGCTGCCGAAACCGAAGCCTCCTGGCAAGGAAACGGCGAATACGGCCGCTTCTATCAGCGGGTCTTCGCGTCCACGAAAGCCGCCTGCAGCGGAGATTTCTCCGTTTTCGACAGCGACCGGGACGGCGCGGTGGACCTCCTGCTGTTCATCTTCAACGACCCGGCGACCGGCGCGGACTCGAACATCGGCACGCTCTTCGGCGCCAAAACCACCTACAACGATGACTTCTCCGGCACCGCCGACGCCCCCGACTTCCGCATCGCCATGTGCATTGAGTACGCCGAGATGACCGACGAGTGTCCCTCCAGCATGAAGAACAGCCTCATCCACGAAATCGGACACTCCCTCGGCCTCGAGGATTACTACTCGCTCAGCCGGACCTACAGCAGCCCCTCCGGCGGCTTCGACATGCAGTGCCACGACATCGGAGACTGGAACGCCTACTCCAAGCTGGCCGTCGGTTGGATCGATCCCTACATCGTCGAGCCCGGCCCGGACCCGATCACCCTTAAGCTCGGCTCCTCCGCGCTCTACCCCGACCTCATCCTCATCCCCGCCGGGAAAGGACTCAACGGCAGCATCTTCGACGAATACATCCTGGTGGATGTCCTCTCCTGGACCGGCAACAACCGGATGGACTGGTTCGACAGCCTGGTGTACGACCCCTACGCCCCAGGCCTGACCGGCGGCGTGCGGATCACCCACGTTGACTCCCGCCTCGTCAAGCGATACTGGAACGGAAGCGATTTTGCTCATGTCCTGATGGATGACTTCCGCTCGATCTCACACGACTGGGGCACCGACTACACCTATCTTCACTCGATGACCCCCGGCTCAGAAAGCCTCTACGGACTCCCCGAGGAAGACCCCTTCGCATACATCCTCCACGTACTGGAAGCAAGCGGCTCCCAGCACATCCTGGACAGCGGCGGCCGCCTGTACAGCTCCGATCTTTTTCAGACCGGCTCCGTTTTTTCTATCGATACCCACGCCGCCGCATTCCCGAACGCGCCCAGCATGAACGACGGAAGCCCGCTGGACTTTGAAATCACCGTGGACGAATATGATCCCGAACGCATGGAGGCCACAATCACGATAAGGAAAAGCGGCGTCAACGGCTGACCGACGACGCAGCTGTCTTAGCCGACATTTCAAAGCGCGCCTTTAAAAGCGACGTGGAGGTGGGAGCCCCTTCGCGGGAGGACCTCCCGGATACGGCTCACCCGGATTTATGCAAAAATGGCGAACGGGAAGCACTTGTATAAAATGACGGAGGATGTTCGGAGCATTTTGTAAAAGCGCTCAATATAGGGAAAGCCCGGGAACCTGCCTTGCGGCGCGGTTTTCCGGGCTTTTTGAGTTGGTGCTTTGGTCTGTTTCCAGCAGTAAAAATACATCATGAAGCCCCGGGCGTTTAAAGGCACTTCCGGGTTATTCGGCTTTCTTTTTCTTCCGTCCGACTATGCAGGCAATTAATACAGCAAGCAAAAGAACCGAAGGGATGACCCAGAAAGCGGCATCGCTTATATCGTCCGTATCCGGAGTATGTTCAGGTGAAGGGATATTGCTCTCACCGCTTCCCACAATGATTCCTTTCGAATCCGCTCTTTCTACGTTAAACGTTCCGCCCTTCCATTCAATTCCGCTGCCGGCTTTTGGTTCTTCCTCTTTCCAACTGTCAGGAAGATATAAATTGCAGGGTGATGTGAAGCCGGCCCGGGAAAATGCCATATCATGTATCGACACAGGATTTCCTTCGAAAGTCACCGATTTTAACGCACTGAATTGAAACGCCGAATCCTCGATATACTCCACTCCCGCGGGGATCGTGATATTCGTGAACGCGCAGTTGCTGAACGCTCTGGCACCGATAAACTTCACATTTGACAGCTCCGGCGCTTCTTTCAGAGGGCAATTGCTAAATGCAAACATTTCGATGGAAGTCACGCTTTGCGGCAGATCCGCGTAAATTAAAGAGGTGCAGTTAGAAAAGGCGGAATCGCCGATAGAAGTAACGTTCTTCGGAACACTGATTATCCGCAGGGAAGAACAATTATAAAAGGCAGCTTTATCAATGGACTTCACGCTCAAAGGGATTAAAACGCTTTCCAAAGCCCTGCAATCGCGAAAGGTATCCTGAGCAATAAAGGGAATACTCCCAAGGAAACAGGCAGATTTTAGAGCGCTGCATCCCCAGAACAGACCCGTTCCGATCGAAGTCACACTGGAAGGAACGATAATGCTTTCTAAGGATTTGCAGTTATAGAAGGCCATATTTCCGATGGATGTCACACTGTCGGGAATAACCACTGATTTTACAGAGGATTCATAAAAAGCCAGATTCCCGATGGCTGTTATGGCCTGCCCGTTTATCGTTGGCGGGATGATGACGTTCGTATCACTGCCATTGTATTTTTTCAGGGTACCGTTATTGAAAGTAAAATCACTTTCCGGTGATTCCGCAAGCGTCGTTACGGGCATAAGTATCGTCAGCAGCACCGCGGCCAGGAGCATTAGAAAAACACTTTTTTTCATCCGGGTTTTCTCCATATAATAAAATAAGTCTCTTATTATTCTATAATAAAATCGGACAAAAGTATATCATTTTTGCGTCCGATTCATTCAGACAGTTATCAAGCTGTTTTTCTCAACAAATCCATCTCTGATATTTCAGCGATAAATAAGTGATATTGATATAAAAAAAGAGAGTCAGCATACCAAAATCATCGGTCATCTGTCTCTCTTTAAATCGTTCAAAATGCAGGTTTCAAGCAAGCCGGCTTACACGGATCCGCGCAGAAGGCTTCTTTCGCGGGCGTGCTGCAAAGAGCTGCAAAAAGGCGGAGTGCTCTAAAGGACAGATTGATTTTCTCATTTCATAAAAACAGAGGCCTGGCGCCGGCAAACAAATGCCGGCGCAAGGCCTTCATTAGTTGAAATGAGAAAATTTCGGGTAAGAACCTTAAAAAACGTTGTTGAGATGGACGGCAAGGAAGGGATTCGAAGCTGTACGCGGAACGTACAGTGAGAAGCGCT
>JAZRWR010000060.1:0-17397 GCA_045599825.1 Bianqueaceae bacterium
CCACCTGTCAGAAATGCATCCGCACGCCGGATCTGGAGCGCGTGGGTCACACCGCGCGGCACGGCACCTTCTTTGAGATGCTCGGCAACTTCTCCTTCGGCGACTATGTCAAGAACGAGGCCATTCCGTGGGCGTGGGAATTTCTGACCAAGGTCATGGAGATCCCCGAGGATCTGCTGTGGCCGTCGGTGTATGAGAATGACGACGAGGCATATGCCATCTGGCGCGACGTCATTGTCGTGGCGGAGGCGCACATTGTCCGCCTCGGCAAGGAAGACAACTTCTGGGAGCATGGCCCGGGACCCTGCGGTCCTTGCACGGAGATCTATTTTGACCGAGGCGTCAAGTACGGCTGCGGCAAGCCCGACTGCAAGCCCGGTTGCGACTGCGACCGCTACATGGAAATCTGGAACAACGTGTTCTCCCAGTTCTCCAACGACGGCAACGGCAACTACACGGAACTGGCGCAGAAGAACATCGACACCGGCATGGGGTTGGAGCGCCTCGCGTGCGTCATTCAGGGCGTGGACAATATGTTCGAGGTGGACACCGTCCGCAAAATCCTCGACCGCGTCGTGGCCATTTCCGGTAAGGAATACGGCAGGGACAAGAACAACGACATCTCCATCCGCGTTATCACGGATCATGTGCGCAGCGCCATGTTTATGATCTGCGACGGCGTTATCCCCTCCAACGAGGGCCGCGGCTATGTGCTGCGCCGTCTGCTGCGCCGCGCAGCCCGTCACGGCCGTCTGCTCGGCATCGATCATCCCTTCCTGAACCAGGTTTCCGACGTGGTCGTCGACAACTCCAAGGACGCTTATCCCGAGCTGGTCGACAAGAAGGCCTACATCGACAAGGTCATTGCCACCGAGGAAGAGAAGTTCTATCAGACCCTGGACGCCGGTTTGGCGATCCTGCAGGGCTTTGTAAAAGACATGAAGGACGAGGGCGTGACCGCGCTTTCCGGCGAGCGCGCCTTCAAGCTGTATGACACCTACGGCTTCCCCATGGACCTGACCGAGGAGATCCTTTCCGAGCAGGGCTTCGGGCTGGATGAGGCCGGCTTCAAGGCGGAGATGGATGCCCAGCGCACCCGTGCCCGCGAAGCCCGTGCCGTCACCAACTACATGGGCGCCAAGGCGACCGTTTACAACAAGCTGGATCCTGCCATGGTCACCCGCTTCGACGGCTATGACAAGCTGAAGATCGACAACGCGGTCATCCTGGCTATCTGCGGCGCCGAGGACCTTGTAGAAGAGGCCTCCGTAGGCGATGCCGTGACCGTTCTGACCGATGTGACGCCTCTCTACGCCACGATGGGCGGCCAGGTAGGCGATGCCGGCATGATCAAGACCAGCACCGGTCTGGTGGAGATCGACACGACCGTCAAGGCCATCGGCGACAAGATCGGCCATGTCGGCACCGTGGTGGACGGTACCGTAAAGGTCGGTCAGTCCGCGACCCTTACCGTGGACGCGGAAAACCGTCTGGCGACCGCGCGCAACCACAGCGCGACCCATCTGCTGCAGAAGGCGCTGCGCAATACCCTCGGCGGCCATGTCGAGCAGGCCGGCTCCTTCGTCGATGACAGCCGTCTGCGCTTCGATTTCACGCACTTCCAGGCGATGAGCGAGGAAGAGCTGGAGAAGGTGGAGACCGAGGTCAACCGCGAGATCCTGGCGGCTCTGCCCGTTGTCACGACCGTGACGACGATGGACGAGGCCAGAAAGGCCGGCGCGATGGCGCTCTTCGGCGAGAAGTACGGCGCCGAGGTCCGCATGGTCTCGATGGGCGACTATTCCGTGGAGCTCTGCGGTGGTACGCATCTTCAGAATACGGCCCAGGCCGGCTGCTTCAAGATTCTGTCTGAGAGCGGTGTCGCGGCCGGTGTCCGCCGTATCGAAGCTCTGACCGGCGAGAAGGCGCTTGCCTATTTCCGCAGCCAGGAAAAGGAAGTCAAGGACATGGCTGCTGTCCTTAAGTGCACCAAGGAACGTGTGCCCGAGCAGCTTGCCAATGTGCTGGCGGAGCTGAAGGAGACTAAGCGCGAGCTGGAATCCCTGAAGAGCAAGATGACCGGCAGCGAAGCGGCCAGCATGGCCTCCGCGGCCGAGAAGGTCGGTGAATTCTCTGTGCTGGGTCTGTACAAGCCCGAGCTGGATGCAGAAGGCCTGAAGAGCCTGGGCGACTCCCTCAAGGAGAAGCTGGGCGAGTGCGCGCTGATTCTCTGCGGCGGCAGCGAAAAGCTGCTCTTTGTCGCGATGGCGACGGACGGTGCCGTGAAGAAGGGCGCTCACGCGGGCAACGCGGTCAAGGCTGCGGCCACGACGGCCGGCGGTGGCGGCGGCGGACGTCCCAACATGGCCTCCGCGGGCGGCAAGGATGTTACTAAGGCAAACGCGGCTGTCGAGGCGGCGCTGGCTGAATTCAAGAAGCAGCTTGCCTGATCCCCATGAAAACACTTCGAGAGTATCCGAAATTTATTGTATCCAAAAAGGGTGTCCGCTGGTTAGACAGCGGGCACCCTTGGACATATGCCTCTGACATTCTGGAGGGCCCTCTTGCGCCTGACGGGTCGAAGCTTTCGCAGGATCCCGGAAACGGCTACCTGGCGGACGTCGTCGGCGAGAACGGGAAGTTCCTGGGCACGGGCTTTGTCTCCAACCAAAGCAAGATCCGCGTCCGCATTTTCTCGCGCAACGCGAACGACCGCTTTGACGCAGCCTTTTGGAAGCGCCGCCTCCAGTACGCCTGGGACTACCGCAAAACAGTCATGCGCGACGACTGCGGCTGTATGCGCGTCATTTTCGGCGAGGCTGACGGCTTTCCGGGCCTAACGGTGGACCTCTTTAACGATATTCTGGTGGCACAGACGCTTTCTGTCGGGATGGAGGGACTGAAGGGCCTTTTGTTCCCGATGCTGGCGGAAATGGTGGAGACGGAGGGCATATGCCTGCGCGGCCTCTATGAGCGCAATGACGCGGGGCTGCGCGAACTCGAGGGGATGAGCTGCTATAAGGGCTGGTTTGAGCTGCCCGGTAAGGCGATTCCCGACAGCTGCGTGACCGAAATCTGCGAAAACGGGATCCGCTATCTGGTCGATGTGGAAAACGGTCAGAAGACAGGCTTTTTCCTGGACCAGAAGTACAACCGTCAGGCGGTCGCCCGAATCGCCCGGGGCAAGCGCGTGCTGGATTGCTTTACGCATACCGGTGCCTTTGCGCTGAACGCCTGTATGGGCGGCGCCGAGCATGTAACGGCCGTGGATGTTTCGCAGACTGCCATTGACATGGCCCGCGCCAACGCGGAGCGAAACGGTCTGTGCGAGCGTATGGACTTTCTGACGGCTGATGTCTTCGATTTGCTTCCGAACCTCAAGGAGAAGGGGAGCGCCTTCTACGACGTGAACGGGGGCAAGCCCTACGATTTTATCATTCTGGATCCGCCCGCCTTCACGAAGTCCCGCAAGACGGCGGACAATGCCGAAAAAGGCTACAAGGAAATCAATCTGGCGGCCATGCGCCTGCTGCCCCGCGGCGGCTATCTGGCGACGGCCTCCTGCAGCCATTTCATGCCCTGCGAGCGCTTCGAGGCCATGCTTTCCGAGGCGGCGGCCGAGGCCGGTGTGCAGCTGAAATGCATCGAGGTGCGAGGTGCAGCACCGGACCATCCGGTTCTGTGGAACGTGCCCGAAACCGAATACTTGAAATTTTATCTTTTCCAGGTCATTTAACGGAGGGACATCGCATGAAGAAAGTGCGCTGGGGTGTCATCGGCGCGGGCGGCATCGCCGATCGCCGCACCATTCCGGGAATGCTCCTCTGTGAGTCGGCGGAGCTTGTCGCCGTGATGGAGATCAATCGGGAACTGGCCGAGAGGTGCCGCGCCAAGTGGGGCTGTCCGAAGGCCTATGAGCGCGTGGAGGACCTCCTGGCCGACCCTGATATCGACGCCGTCTACATCGCCTCGCCGGTCGCGATGCATGCAGCTCAGGCGATGGCCGCGGCCGATGCCGGCAAGCACATTCTGATCGAGAAACCGCTTGCGATGACGGCTGCCGAGGGTCAGAGGGTCGTCGACTATTGCAAAAGCAAGGACGTCTTGATTGCTGTAGGTCTGATGATGCGCTTCGGTTCCTATGTGCAGGCGATGAAGCAGGCTATCGCGGAGGGCAAAATCGGCCGTCCGGTCTCCGGCTACGCGCAGTTTACCTGTTGGTACCCCGACATGCCCGGCAATTGGCGGCAGAGCAAGCAAAACGGCGGCGGTGGCGCCATGATGGACATGGGCGTGCACTGCATCGACCTGATGCAATACATTCTTGGCAGTAAGGTCAGGCAGGTCGCTGCTTTCCACGATACATTGAGTTTTCACTATGAGGTCGAGGATTCGTCCACAGTGCTCCTGCGGATGGAAAACGGCTGCCAGTGCGTCGTGCAGTCCAACTTCAATATTCCCGACGAAACGGCCAAATGGCGCCTTGAATTCTTCGGCGACCGCGGACGGCTGCTCGGTGACACGGTCATCGGACAGGTGGACGGCGGGTCTCTGGATGCGCTCTTTACGGGCGAGCAGGGCGGCTACGATGCAGAACAGGACAAGAAAACAGCGGACGGCGAGCGCATCGAGGTCGAGCTCGGCAATATGTACACCCGAGAAATCGAAAGCTTCTGCCGCTCTATCCTTTGCAGCGAGCCTTTGGCGGTGCCCGCCGAGGAAGCGGTCGAGCTTCAGCGGGTGATGGAAGCAGCCTACCGCTCCAACGATGAAGAACGCGTGATCACCCTGTAAGCAAGCAATAAAAGAAGGCCATGTACCGGCAATGATGCCGGCACATGGCCTTTTGGTTTTATAAGCGTGAAGCTCAGGCTTCGACAGCGGCTTCTTCTTCAAGCGGAACGACCAGAGAGGAACCGTCGTTGGGGCAGAACTTGGTGCCGATCTTGTACTGCTTGCCGCAAACGGGGCAAACGGGCTTAACAGCCTTCTGGCGGGCGGGCATATTCTTGATTTCATCGTAGAACGCAGCCTTGACCAGACCGGCGAAGAGCTTTCTGAACAGAACGTAGGCAATAATCGCGATGACAGCGACGATGATGAAGATGTAGCCGATGTAGATTTTTGCCAGAGCGCTGCCCAGACCGAAGATGATGCCGATGGCTACGCTGAAGATGACCGCATAGAGAATATCAGCCCAGAACATGGAGGCTTTGTAGCCTTCAGTCTGTTTCTTGGATTCTTTCAGAGCATCTTTGGGCGCGATTTCGGGCTCGAGAGCCATGATGTAAGGAACGAAGCGGTATTCATAGCTGCGGATGATGGCGAAGATGGGGCCGACGATGGGGATGAGGCTCCAGATGAAGATCCACAGGTAGCTCCAGCCCATGCCGCAGAGAACGCGCTTGATGCGGGTCCAGCTGGAGAAGTTGTCGAAGATCATCAGGGTCTCAACCTTCTGCTTGCGGTAGCCGGCCAGGAAAATCAGGGTCATGGCGGTGCTCAGCAGGATGCTGACGGCGATGCCGACAATGGGAATCAGAAACAGACCGCTTGCAAGACTGATCAGAAGCGTTGCCAGCCAGGAAATTCCCCACAGCTTGAAGGGCTTTTCAGCCAGAACGGCAAGAGCCTTCTTATAGATGGTGAGAATAAGAGACATAATAAACCTCCTTGAATTGGCTAAATATATTAATATTTTAAAGCATCAGCGGCTTTTTTTCAAGTGGTTTCGGAAGCGATAGTGTAAATAGTTACAGATGGTGTGTTCGCTCAGCGTCGGCGGCAGTACAGCTCCGCGATATTGCTTCAGCCGTTACAGCGCCGAGATAAAGACTTGAACGGAACCCCAAAGGGTACATCCGGCTCCGGTACGCCTCCTTCGCCGATTGCCAGGCAAATTGAGAAGCATTTTTGCTTATGCAGGCCGGGAGAGTCATAAGCGAACTCACCAATAAAATCAGCAGTGCGATTGTCGATAATTTCCTCATGCTTACCCCCTTGGAAACTCCGGCGGACGGTTCTCCCTAACCCTCCTTTTCGGTTTTTCTTTCGCCTTTATAGAAAAAGCGCCCCTGAGCTTTTGTCATAGGGCGCTTGGTGTTTACGGTCTTCAATTGGCAGTCTGTTTTGTGCGAAACTATCTAAGTGTGTATACGCAATAGGGAGAACTTGTTATGTCTTCCGGGACGACCTTTGCTCATGCCGTTTCGTCAGGGATGACATAAATATTCACCTCCCAGCAGGGAAAGCAGGGCTGGCGCTTCAGGTACAGACGGCAGGGGGCGGCGATTTCTTTTATGAGGAGCGGAAGGCGGAAGAGGTCCTCGCTCCGGTGATAGGCGGACAGAAGCAGCTTGGGGAGGTCCACGGCAAGCGTTTCCCGGGCGCCCGCCAGCATATCCGCTTCAGCGCCCTCGATGTCCGCCTTGATCAGGGTGAAGGGACGGGCGAGCTCGGCGCGGAGGCTGTCGACGCTTCTTACCGGAATCAGAGAGCGGCCGCTTTCGGCCAGTCGGGTGCCTCGGCCTCGGTTATCCGAAAGAGGAAGAAGGCCGTCCGCAGGGCCGATGGCAGCCTGAAAGAGAAAGGTGTCGGGCAGGTCTTCGCAGGCTTCCGTAAGCTTTCGGAAGCTGCGGCGGTCAGGTTCGACGGCGCAAACAGAGCGGAAGCGGCCGCCGGTTGCTTCGCAAAAGGCGCGCACGGTATCACCGCGGTAGGCGCCGAGGTCAAGAAAGGATTCGTCAGGGCCGGGAGAAAAGGGTGCGAAGGGGTTTTCAGCGGGGGACACCGCGGAAAAGAGCTCATCCGGGCGGCCGCTCAGCTTGGCGCGAAGGACCGCGTCGAAGAGGCGGCGGGAGGCATCGTCGGAGAACAGCGAGCGGGCGTCCCGAAGCTCGTCGGCGTGCGTCTTGCAGAAGGCGCGGTCGAAAAAGGCATCACCGGCCAGAGGAAGGTCCGGAATGAGGAGCGGATGGCGGCGGGAAATCTCAAGGATGCGTTCGCGCAGGGCGGGCAGGGGCGAGCCGAAGGCCACGAGCACCAGAAAATCACCCAGCTCGGCCTCAAGCTGCGCAAGGCTTTTCAGCGGGAGTCCGTGAAAGAGCTTGCCCGGACGGACGAAATCGTCGCTTGCGAAGATACCGGCAGCGGAAAGCCCCAGTGCATCCAGATGCGCCAGGAGCTTGTCGGCGCCGTCGCCGCTTCCGTACAGAACCAGGGGCAGGCCGGAGGCGGCCAGGCTTTCCCACACATCGGGTAAATCAAGATTCAGGACAGACATATTGACCTCACAGGCAGGATTATGGTATAATATAAGTTGTGATTAAGAAGAAAGGAAATAACAGCCATGATTGACGAGAAGAATATTCAGAACGAAGAAGCGGAAGAAGAGGAAGAATACGATACCATCATTCTTACTGACGAAAACGGCAAGGAAACTGAGTTTGAGTATCTGGATCTGATTGAATACGAAGGTAAAGAATACATTGTCCTGCTGCCCATGGAGGGTGCGGCGGATGAGGATCAGGTTTACGTCCTGGAGTATGAGGAGGTTGACGAAGAAAACTGCAACTTCAAGAGCGTAGCCACCGAGAAAATCCTGAACAGCGTCTTTGAGATCTTCAAAGAGCGCCATCAGGACGAATTCAATTTCATCTAAGCTTTTCCCGGTTTGAAAGAGGTGCTGACTTTCGCAGTCAGCACCTTTTATTTTTCTTCGTGGAAGAAGCGATAGATCTGATGCGCGTTGGCCGCGCTGATGCCGGGGGCCGCCGCGAGCTCCTCCTCGGTCTTTTCCTTGATCTGATTGACCGAGCCGAAGGTCTGCGTCAGGCTCTTTCGCTTGGCAGGACCGATGCCGGGGATTTCCTCGAGCAGGGAGGAGAGCTCGGCTTCGCGCCGGAGCGCGCGGTGATATGTGATGGCGAAGCGGTGCGCCTCGTCCTGGATGCGCGTGATGAGGTGAAAAACATCCGAGGAGGAGTCGAGCGGAAGCTCCTGCCCCTGATACAGAAGGGCGCGGGTGCGGTGACGGTCATCCTTGACCATGCCCGCTATCGGAACGGAGAGGCCAAGACCGGCCATGACCTCCTCGGCTACCGCTGCCTGTCCGGCGCCGCCGTCCATCAGGATGAGGTCCGGGAAGCGGGTAAAGGAGCTTTCGGCGGGGGCGGCGGGACCTGCTTCGGCGCGCTCCGCGAGGCCGTGTTCAAAGCGGCGCGTCAGGACCTCGCCCAGGGAGCGGAAGTCGTTGGCGCCGATGACGCTCTTGATGCGGAACTTGCGGTAGTCGCTCTGCTTGGGCTTGCCGTCCTCGAAGACGACCATCGAGCCGACCGAGTAGTAGCCGAAGGTATTGGAAATATCGTAGGCCTCGGCGCGGTGCAGACTGCCGTCGGGCAGGCCGAGCAGGCGGCCGAGCTCCTGCATGGCGCCCAGGGTGCGGCGCTCCTCGCTGGCCATGCGCTGGCCGAACTGGGTGAGGGTGAGGGCGGCATTCTGGGCGGTCAGGCGCATCAGCTGCGCCTTTTTGCCCCGCTTGGGGCAGACGATATCGACGGCGCCGTCGCGGCGGCTGCGCAGAAACTCCTGAAGCAGTCCGAGCTCGTCCGGCAGGACCTGGACGTCGATTTCGCGCGGGATGAGGGCCGTTCCGCCGTAGAACTGGCGCAGGAAGGCGCTCATCAGGGCCTCATCGCTTTCATCCGGCGCGGTTTCGAGCAGGAAGTGCTCGCGGCCGATCAGCTTTCCGCCGCGCACGAAAAAGGCCTGCACCAATGACGGGCCTTCGCCCTCGGAGCGCGCCAGAGCCAGGACATCACGCTCATCATCTAGATCCGCGTCCTCCAGCTTCTGCGTCTGCGAGAGCGCGGCGATGCCGGTCAGGCGGTCGCGCAGACGGGCGGCAGTTTCGAAATCGAGCGCATCGGAGGCGGTCTTCATTTCCTGCCTGAGGCGGGCGGTCACGATTTCGTCGCGGCCCTCCAGCAGCAGCAGCGCCTCTTTGATGTATTCGCCGTAGGCCTCGGGCGTGATGCAGCCGGTGCAGGGGCCCGAGCATTTGCCGATGTGATAATTCAGGCAGGGCCGTTCCTTGCCGATATCGCGGGGAAGCACGCGGTCGCAGTCGCGCAGCGGCCAGAGGGTGCTCATCAGCTCAAGCGTTTCGTTCAGCTGGCTGACTGCGGTATAGGGGCCGAAGTAGCGGTTTTTATCGCGCAGGACGGTGCGCGTTTTCAGAATGCGCGGGTAGGCCTCCTGCGTGGTGACCTTGATGTAGGGGTAGCGCTTGTCGTCCTTCAGCAGGATGTTATAGGGCGGCTTGTGCTCCTTGATGAGGTTGTTTTCCAGGATGAAGGCCTCCATTTCGGTGTCGGTCACGATATATTCGAACCAGTCGACCTTCTCGACCATGTGCTGGATGAGGATGCGTCCGTCCGCGCCGCTTTGGAAATACTGGCGCACGCGGTTCTTCAGGTTGACGGCCTTGCCCACGTAGAGCACGCTGTCGCCCTGGTGCATGATGTAGACGCCCGGACGTTCGGGCAGTTTTTTCAGTTCCTCTTTGATATCAAACATCGCGGGCCTCCTTTCCTCTTTTGGGTAATTATAGCCTGCGCACGTGGAAAAAACAATGACAGAGGGACGAAAATGTGGTAAAATGAGCCAATGGGATATTCCCGCAATGAGGTATTATGAAAGAAGACAGTTTGTATAAAACCGATGAGGCCGTGCAGCGCTTCGTGCTGTTTGCGGCCGAATCCGAGGCGGCGGAGCTTTCCGCCGAAAATTCACTGGCTGAGCTGGAGGAGCTGCTTGCGACGGCCGGCGGTGAATGCGTGGGCTGGGTGATCCAGAAGCGCGAGTCGGTGCATCCCTCTACCTACCTGGGCACGGGCAAGGCAGAGGAACTGAAGCGCATGATCGATGATCTGCACGCGGACGGCGCCATCTGCGATGACGAGCTGAGTCCGCCCCAGCTCAAGAGCTTAAATGACCTTCTGGGCGTTAAGGTGCTGGACCGCACGCTTCTGATTCTTGATATTTTCACCCAACGCGCCAACACGCGCGAGGGTATGCTGCAGGTGGAGCTGGCACAGCTCAACTACCGTCTGACGCGTTTGGCGGGCCTGGGTACGGAGCTTTCCCGACAGGGCGGCTCTACGGGCGCGGGCCGGTCCAAGGGCGCCGGTGAGACCAAGCTGGAGCTGGACCGCCGCTATATCCGACGCCGCATCGATCAATTGAACCGCAATCTGAAGGAAGTGGAGGCGCAGCGCGCATTGGTCCGGAGCGGCCGCAATGACTCGGGACTCCCGGTCATCGCGCTGGTCGGCTATACCAACGCGGGCAAATCCACCCTGTTCAACCGCCTGACCAGCGCAGGTGTGCTGGAGGAGGACAAGCTTTTCGCAACGCTGGACACAACGGTCCGTCAGGCAGTCCTGCCGGGCGGACGCAAGGTGCTCCTGACCGACACCGTCGGCTTCATTCATAAGCTGCCGCATCATCTGGTAAAGGCCTTCCGGGCCACGCTTGAGGAGGCGGCCTACGCCGATGTGCTGGTCCACCTGATCGACAATTCCGACCCCAACGCCGCCATGCAGGCGCGCGTCACCTATGAAACCCTGACCGACCTGGGCGCAGGCGATAAGCCTATCCTGGCTGTTCTGAACAAGGAGGACCTGCGCGGGCCGGAGGACGAGTCCTGCCGTCTGCCCTATCAGGCGCAGGAGATGCTCCGGATCTCGGCGCTGTCCGATGAGGGGCCGGGACGGGTGCTGGAGGCGCTTGAGCGCATTCTGGCCGCTTCCGAGGAGGAAATCGGGCTGCTGCTTCCCTATTCGGAGGGAAGGCGTCTGGACGAGCTGCACAGCCTGGCCTCGGTCTTGGAGGAGTCGTACGAGGAGGCGGGCATCCGGCTTAAGGTCCGCATCGAACGCGGCGGACGGCTCTATGAGCAGGTAAAAGTATTCCGTATTTGATTTTTGAAAGGACTGTAATTCGTGGAAACCATCGTTCAAAAGGTGTACGAGGAGGATTTAAGGGACGGGCTTTTTGAGGCGGCGGGCCGCATTTTCCGGGAGGACGGGATCGTCGGCATCCCTACCGAAACCGTTTACGGTCTGGCTGCCTGGGTCGGCTCTGAAAAGGCCGTCGCCAGAATCTACGAGGCGAAGGGACGCCCCTCCGATAATCCGCTGATCGTGCACGTCTGGCCCGGCGCGGATCTTTCGGGCATCGTCTCCGAAATTCCGGCGCTGGCCCGGCCTCTGATGGAGGCCTACTGGCCGGGTCCGATGACGCTTGTGATGAAGAAGGATCCGTCCATTACGCCCAGAGTGACGGGCGGCCTCGATACCGTCGCGGTCCGCATGCCCTCCCACCCGGTGACGCAGGCGCTTCTGTCCGAGCTGAAGCTTCCGCTGGTGGCGCCCAGCGCGAACACCTCCGGCCGGCCCAGTCCGACCACGGCGCAGCATGTCTATGACGATCTGAACGGCAAGCTGCCTCTGATCATTGATGCCGGGCCCTGCGGCGTCGGCGTCGAATCCACGGTCATCGACGTGACAGGTGACTATCCGGTCATTCTTCGTCCCGGCGCCATCACGCGGGAGATGATTGCCGCGGTCTGCGGCAGCGTCGGCGTGGACCCGGCTGTGACCGAGGGCGGCATGAAGGATCCGACGGCCGTTCCGAAGGCGCCGGGCATGAAATACCGTCACTATGCGCCCAGGGGACGCATCAGCGTTCTGGAGGGCGGCCTTGATTTCTGGAAGGAAAAGCTTTCGTCCCGGCCCGCGCCCGAGCGCAGCTGGGTGCTGATTCTGACTGAGGAGCTGCAAGCGGAGCTTAAGGCGTCCTGCCCCGAGCTCCTTTCGGGAATGCGGCTGTATTCGCTGGGCTCGCGGGCCAACACCGCCCAGGCGGCGGCGCGCCTCTTCAGCGTGCTGCGCGAGATGGATGACGAGAAAATCGAATGTGCCTTCGCAGAGGCGCTCCCGCGCGAGGGCATCGGAGAGGCCGTTATGAACCGTCTGCTGAAGGCGGCCGGCGGGGATCTTCAAAGAGAAAAGCGTGAAGGAGAACAGTGATGTCATACGAAGCAGTGAAAGCTTATCTGAGTGAAAAAGGGATGGCCGGGCGCCTGAGTGTCCACGAGACCGCCTGCGATACCGTCGCCCACGCGGCCGAGCAAATCGGCTGCTGCGAGGCGCAGATCGCCAAGACCATGTCCTTTCTGCTGAATGACGGGCCCATTGTCATCGTCTGCACGGGCGATGTAAAGATCTCCAATCCCAAATACAAGGCCTTTTTCGGGCAAAAGGCCCGGATGGTCCCCTGGGACGAGGTGACCGCCGTGATCGGCCATGAGCCGGGCGGAGTCTGTCCCTTTGCGCCGGCTGAGGGCGTCCGTGTTTTTCTGGACGAGTCCCTGAAGCGCTTTGAGCTCGTGCACGCTGCGGGCGGCCGCCCGGATGCAACAGTCCGGCTCGCGCCCTCCGAATTTGAGGGTCTGTGCCCCGGGGCGCGCTGGGTGGATGTCACCCAGCCGATTATGCAGGCCGAGTAAAGCGTTATCCCGGGAAAGCCTTGCAAAAAATCCGACAAAAAAGGTCTTGCTGCACTTGCAAGACCTTTTTGCGTGTTTTCGGTCGGCCGGGCTTCAGTCCTTGGCCATATGAATGACGTGCTGACTGAAGGGAATTTCAATACCGTTTTCATTGAAGGCGTTGAAAACCTCCCGGTTCATCAGCCGCTTGGCTGTGTAGATATTGACCTCATCGACGGTGGCGACCGGCGCGGGAAAATCGGAGGAGGGCTTCCTGCCTTTTCCGGAATGGATGCTGCGGGGGGTCAGGCGCGCTTAGTGCGGAGATCCTCGCCGTACAGATTCATCAGCAGAAAGCTGCCGTAGAGACGGGAGGCGAAGCGCTCGGAGTATTTTTTGCTGAGCTGGTTCAGGTTCATGTTGGTGGAGATGACGGTGGCGCGGTGCTTCAGCAGCCGGTTGTTGACGCAGTTGAAAAGCTCGGAGACCGAAAGCTGGGTGGCGAATTCCGTGCCCAGGTCATCGATGATGAGCAGATCGGCGTCTTCCGCCAGGCGGCAGCGGGCCACCGCTGCGGTTACCTCATCCTCGGCGTAGTTCGAGGAGAAGCGGCGGGTTTCGAGGGCGGCGCAGAGGTCGTGGGCGCTCAGATAGAGGACGCGGTAGCCGTGGTCCATCAGCTCCTTCGCCAGGCAGCTGCAGAGGAAGGTCTTGCCGGTGCCGGCGGTGCCGTAGAGCAGGAGACCGTCGCAGCGGCCTTCTCCGAAGTGCCAGATGAAATCCTGCACGTTCTGGTAGACCTTCTGCATGTTGCGTCGGGGCGTTTCACGTTCGCCGGGGAAGGGCGCGTCGCTGAATCGGCTCAGGTCGAAGCTGTCGAAATTCTGCTCCTTCATAAGCTCGGCCAGACCGGAGCTGGCGTAGCCGTTTTCGATGAGGCGCTGCTGCAGGCAGTGACAGCGGTGGCCCTCCTGATAGCCTGTATCGCGGCAGTCGGGGCAGTCATATTGCAGCTCGAGCGCATTGAGGGAGTAGCCGGCTTCGCTCAGCAGCCGTTTTTTCTCTGCGGTCAGGGCTTCGTTTTCGGCCCTGATGGGCGCGGCCAGCTCGGCATCGTTGGTGCCGTCGCCTTCGCGGAGGGCCATAAAGAGGCGCAGGGCGGTGGTGGCCAGGCGGTCGTCGATTTCGCGAATGCGGGGCAGGGTACGGTAGATTTCGGCACGGCGGCTTTCCAGCTCGCTTTCCTTGCGGCGCCGCGTTTCTTCGTATTCATTCAGAATGGGACGGAGTACAGAATCGGAAATGGGCATGTCAGTCCTCCATTGCGTCAAAAAGTTTGCGCTGGGCCTGCTTGGCGAGGCTGTCGTAATCGGTGCCGGATTCCATCATGTCGAAGAAACCGGACTTCGGCTTGCCGCTTTCCGGCTTTTTATCCAGAGCGGACAGCGCTTCTGCGCTGGTGATGCCGTTCCGGTACCAGTCGGTGACGATGCGGTCCATATAGGCGAAGGAGGGCTTGTTGGCGTATTCCAGCGTGCGGCGTGCGGCCTCCTCCAGAAGCTCGGTGGGCATTTTGTATTCATCCAGCCAGCGCAGCGCGATGGCGGATTCTTTTTCGCTCGGTTTGCGGCCGCTGATGCCGAGGGCCTTCATGAGCGGGAACAGGCGGCTGAAGTACTGCGTCTGCGCGACGGCCTTTTCGACGCTGTCCACCCCGTGATCGGCCCAGTCCTGGACGATGCGCTCGGCATAGCGCAGGCTTTGATGGCCGTTTTCGCGGCAGTAGTCGAAGAGCACGGTCAGAACGTCGATGGGCAGGCGGTAATAATCGTAAAAGCTGTAGACGGTAGAAAGGGCCGGGATACTGAGGCTGCCTCCGGTCATTTCCTGCGCTTTGCTGAACAGGCGGCGGATCTGCTCGTTTTTGTGATAAAGGGACAGTTCTTCCGGCGAATAAACAGGGGGCTGCTCTAAGCGCACCACCTTGGTGCTTTCTTCCGCTTCCTTTTTGTGCGCGGCGCGGCAGCGGCGGCCGGGATGATCCGGGTCGGGACTGATGCCGCAGCAGGGCAGGAAGTCGATGCGGCAGGAGGAGGCGGAGCGCTCGAAAACGATGAGCCCCTTGCTCTGCCAGTAGTTCAGGGCTTCTACGACATCGTCCTCCATCATGCCGAGGACATCGGCAACGGCTTTCAGACTGAGGCCGCAGGCCTGATTGTAGAACTGGTACAGGATGTACAAATATACTTTCACGCTGCTGCCGGACGCACTCGGCATATGCTGCGCTAAAAAGGCATTGGCGACGGGCGTGCAAAAGTCTGCGCCCTTCTTTTCAAAAATAATTTCGGACATTTTTTTCTCTCTCTTTTTTGTGAAACTTTGAGCATCTTAACACAGTTCTTTTGTTTTGAAAAGAGCGCGGGAATTCACATTCCGTCCCTTTGACAAAATGAGAAATTGTGGATAAAGTGGCGAATGTTCTTTCGCTTTTTGCCCCGAAAAGCCTTTATTTACGGGCTTTTCCGAGACAAAAAAGTTGTGCACAAATCGGGAGAGATTTATGCACAACCCTGAAAAAAGCAATTTGTGGACAATGTGGATTTCTTACTGGCCAAGCAGCGTTTCGCCGATTTTTACCACATCTCCGGCCCCCATAGTTATCAACAAATCATTTGGGGATAATTTTTCCAATAAATAATTTTCAATCTCGTCAAAGGAAGGAAAAGCGAGGCTGTCCTTGCCCATTCCGACCAGAAGATCGGCGATATCCTGGGAGGAAACGGTGCCGGGATCTTTTTCGCGGGCCGCGTAGATGGGCGCAAGGAGGATGTGGTCAGCGGCGGAGAGGGCTTCCGCAAACTGCGGAAGGAAGCTCTTCGTGCGGCTGTAGGTGTGCGGCTGGAAGACGACGTACAGCTCGCGGTGCGGGACCTCCGCGGCGGCCTCCAGGGTGGCGCGGATTTCGGAGGGATGGTGAGCGTAATCGTCGACAACGGTGACGCCGCCGACCCGGCCCTTGATTTCAAAGCGCTTCTTGGTGCTGCGGTAGTTGGAGATGCCGGCGCGGATGTTTTCGAACGAGATTCCGTCCGCCAGCGAGGCACCGATGGCGCAGAGCGCGTCATAGATCAGATGGTGGCCCGGCACATAGAGATCGATGCGGCCCAGATTCTCACCCTTGAAGACGACATCGAAGGAGGAGCCGAGGGTCTCGTCATGCGCGGTGATATTGGCGGCATGCAGATCGGCGGCTTCATTCTTCAGGGAAACCGTCCACAGGCGGCCGGTGTAGTCCGCGAAAAGCTCCTTCAGTTCGATGCCGACAATCAGAGTGCCGGAGGGACGCATTCCGTCCACATACTGCCGGAAGGAGGCCTTGATGTGCTCAAGGTCGCCGAAATAATCCAGATGCTCGGCCTCAATATTGGTGATGACTGCGTACTTGGGATGGAAGTGCAGGAAGCTGTCCATGTATTCGCAGGCTTCAATGACCATGTAGGAGCTGTTGCCCACGCGGAAGTTTTCGCCCAGATTCTGCAGGATGCCGCCGATGGCGACGGTCGGATCCTTGCCCGCCTGCATGTAGACGTAGGAGATCATGCTGCTGGTGCTGGTCTTGCCGTGGGTGCCGGCTACCGCGATGGGTACGCCGTATTCTCCGAACAGGTCGCCCAGAAGGACCGCACGCTCAATGACGCGCGCACCGGTGCGGCCCGCCATGGCGCGGGCAGCGGTAAGCTCCTCGTTGTCCTCTTTGACAGCGGCCGTGTAGACGACGGTGTCCATGTCATCGGTAATATTGCCGGCACGCTGGCCGATGGTGACGGGGATATCCAGCTCGTTCAGATGCTCCGTGATGTCGGTTTTTTTGATATCGGAACCGGTGACGCGGTAGCCGCGGGCCTTCAGAATCTGGGCGATGCCGCTCATGCTGATGCCGCCGATTCCGATAAAGTGAATGTTTTTCATATGTATTTGATACCTCTTTTGGGGAAAAAGGATGTATGTCTGAGACATAAACAGCTCATTCGATTATACTTTTCTAGCAGAAACTTGTCAACTGCGGCATTGTATTTTCCGCGGATATGTGTCATAATGGAGTGTCATTTATCGGACACTGAATTTTACGGAGGCAACGCCATGAAACTGATCGCTGGACTGGGAAATCCGGAAAGCCGCTATGCGGCCACCCGGCACAATGTAGGCTTTGAGGCCGCGGAAATGCTCCGCAGGCGCCTCGGCTTCGGCAGAGAGCTTCTGCGCTTTCACGCCTGCATTTCCAAGGGAACCGTGGAGGGAGAGCAGGTCATCATCTGCCGCCCGCAGACGTACATGAACAGCTCCGGCATCGCCATCGGCGAAATCGCTTCCTTCTATAAGATCAAGCCTGAGGACATCCTGATCATCTATGACGATGTTTCGCTGCCCTTCGGGACGCTTCGTGTGCGCGGCTCGGGCTCGGCCGGCGGTCATAACGGCATGAAGAGCATCATCGCCCGCCTGGGGACGGAGGACTTTCCCCGCGTCCGTCTGGGTATGGGCGAAAAGCCCGAGGGCTGGGACCTGGCCGATTACGTGCTGGCCCATTTTTCCGAGGAGGAGCTTCCTGTCGTGCGCAGTCTGTGCGAAAGCGCAGCTGACGCGGCCGAGGCCTGGATTAAAAACGGTATCGCCTATACCATGAATCATTACAACCGCAAGGCAAACGAGGAGTAAACTATGCGCGGAATTACCAGAACGCTCGAGCAGCAGGGCTTTTTCCGATCGGCCCTCGCGCACATCGGGCAGGGAAGCAGTGCCCTGATCTACGGGGCCGGCGACGGCGTGCAGACACAGCTCTGCGC
>JAZRWR010000061.1:0-3651 GCA_045599825.1 Bianqueaceae bacterium
GAAGAAATGGAAGAAGCATTCCAAAAGCGCTTGAAAACCAAAACGGCGTAACCGATAAGGCTACACCGCATTAAAAGAAATCATTTTAATTTTGATACAAGAGCCACATCGGGGCACCTTCCTTACGGAGGGTGCCCCGAAGAGGACTTTTTTATTTATCTCTTTCCGCCTTTGCGGTTGTTATTGCGATCGCCGCGCTTTTCGCTCTTCTCTACATAACCCTCAGGAGGGGGAAGCAGCGCCTTGCGGGAAACCTTAACGCCCTTTTCACCGATCTCGGTAACCTTGACCATGATCTCATCGCCTTCGGCCAGAATGTCCTCGACCTTGTCGACTCGCTCATAGCTGATGTCGGAAATATGCAGCAGCGCATCCTTGCCGGGAAGCAGCTCAACGAAAGCGCCGAAGGTCTGAAGACGGACAACCTTCGCCTTGTAGATCTCACCGATCTCGAATTCCTTGGCAATGGCCTCCACGCGCTTGATGGCCTCCATGCACATAGCCTCATCGGAGCCAAGCACGCAAACGCGGCCGTCTTCTTCGATGTCGATCTTAACGCCTGTATCGGCAATGATCTTATTGATGGTCTTGCCCTTGGGTCCGACGACCTCACCGATCTTATCGACGGAGATCTTGGTCTGGAAGATTTTGGGCGCATACTCAGACAGATGCTCGCGGGGCTCGGCGATAGCCTTGGCCATAACCTCATCGAGGATGTAGGTGCGGGCTTCCTTGGTGCGGGCGATGGCGCCTTCGATGATGGGACGGGTCAGGCCGTTGACCTTGATGTCCATCTGGATAGCGGTGATACCCTTGTGGGTTCCGGCGACCTTGAAGTCCATATCGCCGAAGAAGTCCTCCAGACCCTGGATATCGGTCAGAAGGATGAAATCGTCATCGCTTTCACCGGTTACCAGACCGCAGGAGATGCCGGCGACGGCAGCCTTGATCGGAACACCGGCAGCCATCAGAGCCAGAGAAGAGGCACAGATGGAGCCCTGAGAGGTAGAACCGTTGGAAGAAAGAACCTCAGAAACGACACGGATGGTGTAGGGGAACTCGTCTTCGCTGGGAACAACGGGACGAAGCGCACGCTCGGCAAGCGCACCGTGGCCGATTTCACGGCGTCCGGGACCGCGGCTGGGCTTGGTCTCGCCTACGGAGTAGGAAGGCATGTTGTACTGATGGATGTAGCGCTTGCTGGGGTTAGCCTCATCCAGGCTGTCCAGCAGCTGGCACTCGGAAAGTGCGCCCAGAGTAGCGATGGAAAGGACCTGAGTCTGGCCTCTCTTGAACAGACCGGAGCCGTGAACGCGGGGCAGGCAGTCTACTTCAGCGCTCAGGGGACGGATCTGGGTGAAGGAACGGCCGTCAGGACGCTTACCGTCCAGCTTGATCATCTTGCGAACGGTTTTCTTCTGATACTGATAAATGGCCTCATCCTTGAAGGCAGTATAGAGCTCCTGCTCTTCCTCGGGCAGGGTTGCGATGTATGCTTCGAATTCGGCGGTGATGACGCGGATGTTTTCGTCGCGAGTCTGCTTTACGTCCGTGAAAACAGCCGTTTCCATGCGCTCGGGCGGGCAAACCTTCTTAAGGGCGGCGAAGACCTCTTCGGGCACAGCGTGCTCTTCGTAAGGCTTCTTTTCCAGGCCGACAGCGGCGACGATCTCGTTGATGAAGGCAACGATCTTCTGGTTGGTCTCGTGACCGAAGAAGATTGCCTCGATCATCTTGTCCTCGGGGACCTCGTTGGCACCGGCCTCGATCATGACGACCTTTTCTGCAGTGGAAGCAACCGTGAGGGCCAGATCGGACTTGGCGCGCTGCTCGGCAGTGGGGTTGATAACGAGCTCATCGTCAACCAGACCGACGGAAACCGCGCCTACGGGGCCGTAGAAGGGAATATCGGAAATGGAAACAGCGATGGAGCTGCCTACCATAGCCAGTATTTCAGGCTCACAGTCCTGATCAACACTCAGAACAGTATTGACGAGAGATACGTCATTACGGTAATCCTTCGGAAACAGGGGGCGCATAGGACGGTCAATGCAGCGAGCGGCCAGAATGGCGTTTTCACTGGGACGGCCTTCTCTCTTCAGGAAGCTTCCCGGAATCTTTCCGACGGCATACATTTTTTCTTCGTAATCAACGCTGAGAGGGAAAAAGTCAATTCCGTCTCTCGGCTTTTCGGAAGCCGTAGCAGTGCAGATCATGTTGGTATCGCCGTAAGACAGCCATACCGCACCGTTTGCCTGCTCAGCAACCTTGCCGACCTCTGCGCGCAGCACGCGGCCGGCAATTTCGGTAGTAAATACCTGTGACATGTAAATATCCTCCTTTTTCGTCCGACACAGCAGAAACACCCGTTTCTGCCCTTAATATAAAAAATCTAAGCTTGAAACAGCGGTTCCAAGCTTAGATATTTTATGCTTACTTACGAATGCCCAGCTTAGCAATCAGCTCACGGTAGGCGTTGATGTCCTTTTCCTTGAGGTAGTTCAGAAGACCGCGGCGCTGACCGATCAGCATAAGCATACCGCGGCGGGAATGATGGTCCTTCTGATGGCTCTTCAGATGCTCAGTCAGATGGTTGATACGCTCGGTAAGAAGCGCGATCTGTACTTCGGGAGAACCGGTGTCACCTTCCGTGCGTCCGAACTCTTTGATGATTTCAAGCTTTCTCTCTTTGGTCATGGTAAATAAACCTCCTGAAAATAAAATGGGCTGCGACGGCGACCGGCTGTCGTGCCTGCTAAATGGCCGTGGGCTAAGTCAGGGTTGGAGATTCCGCTGACTGAGCTCCGGTTCAATCCAAGAAAAAAGTATAACACGTCAAGTTCAGTTTGTAAAGCATTTTTTCAAACTTTTCTTTTATGAAAAGCGTGTTATAATGCAGATATCATACAAAAAGGAAAACCGTTTATGTCTCTGCAATTTGAACGAAGCGAAATGCTTCTGGGCAGGGAGTCAAGCGAAAGGCTTGCCTCGTGCCGCGTTGCCCTCTTCGGCTTGGGCGGCGTCGGCGGATACTGTCTGGAGGCGCTTGCACGCGCAGGCATCGGTGCACTCGACCTGATCGATGCGGACCGCTTCTCCGTCAGTAACCTGAACCGCCAGCTGCTCGCAACAACAGAAAGCGTAGGACGCTTGAAAACCGAGGCTGCAGCCGAGCGTGTGCGTCTTATCAATCCTGCCTGCAGGGTCCGGGAGTATCCTGTTTTTTTTCTTCCGGAAAACGCCGACGAGCTCCCCTTTGAAGAATTCGATTACATTGTGGACGCCGTCGATACCGTTTCCGCCAAGCTAAAGCTGTGCGAAACAGCGAAGGCGCTGAATATCCCGATTATTTCGTGCATGGGCACCGGAAACAAGCTGGATCCCGAAAAGCTGTGTGTGAGCGATATCTCCAAAACCTCTGTCTGTCCACTGGCAAAGGTGATGCGTCACGAGCTGAAGGCCCGAGGCATCGAGCATCTGAAGGTGGTCTACTCCCCCGAACAGCCGCTCGCACCGCTTTTTCAGTCCGTGGATGCGGACGGCCGCCGGAGCGTACCCGGCTCCGTTTCCTTTGTGCCTTCAGTGGCGGGACTTCTGATGGCTTCCGAGGTCATCAAGGATCTGTTATCAAAATGAGAGAGTCTTCCGGAC
>JAZRWR010000062.1:0-63971 GCA_045599825.1 Bianqueaceae bacterium
CCAGCCTGCCCACGGGGAAAAGCACGACCCGGTGCTCCGAACCAAGCTGGGCGGAGGCCCCGTTATCAAGATCAGCGCGCGTCAGGCCTATGTGTCGCACAGTCAGGAGTATTCCGTTTTCGAGGCGGTCTGTCAGGAGGCCGGCGTGCCGGTGCAGAAGTATGTGAACCGCTCCGATGTACGCGGCGGCTCGACCATCGGCCCCGCCATCTCGAGCTGGCTGCCCTGCCGCTGCATGGACATGGGCATCGCGCTTCTGGCCATGCATTCCGCGCGGGAGCTTGCGGCCGCGGCTGACTACGCATACACACGCAAGGCTTTTACGAAATACTACAGTCTGTAAAGGAACCTCATAATGGAAGACGTTTTCTACGAGCAGCTCGTCGCCGATAGCCGTCCGATGCGCAGCCGCTGGCTTCGCGCAGGCATGATTGTCCTGGTCATTCTGGTGCTCGCACTCGAGCTTCTTTTCTGGCAGATCGGCCAGTATATTTTCATCCTCACCCTGTTCCTGGCGGTCATCTTCTTCATGTACTTCTGGCGCCGGACCTCCTGTGAATACGAATACAGCTTCACGGACGGTCAGCTGGATGTGGATGTCATTTTCAACAAGCAGGGCCGCAAACGGCTTCTGACCCTGGACTGCCGCAAGATCACGCTGGTAGCGCCCGTTTCAGAGCCCCGCTTTCAGAGACTGTACGAGCAGCCGGCTGCCGTGCACATTGTCGCAACAGACCGGAATCCCGAGCAGACGGGCGTCTATGTGCTTCTCGGCTCATCGGCGGACAAAAGTCTGAAGCTGGAGTTCCAGCCGGACGAGCGCATGCTCCGGCTTCTGAAACGCTACGCGCCGCGCGCTGTGATGACGGCGGGCGATGCAGCCAAACACTATTCATTATAAATGACAGAAGGAGGCGCTGGGCCTCCTTCTTTTTTTGTGAACTTTTTCAATTGCCTGTCTCCCGTCGCTGTGGTATACTTAGGCGTACGAATTTTTTCAAAAAGAGGTTTTATATGAAAAAAGCAATATGTCTCCTGCTGGCAGTGCTCATGACGATGAGCGCCTTTGTCAGCCTGGCCGGCTGCCGCCGAAACGAAGAGGAAAGCAAGAATGAGAGTCAGACGGAAAGTCTTAGCGAGAGCGGAAACGAGTCTCAGGCGCCTGCCGTTTTCGCGGAGCTGACAGACCAGGCCGGCCGTAAGGTCACGCTTGAAAAAGAACCCGAACGCATCGTTAGCGGTTATTATATTTCCACCAGTGCCCTCATCGCCCTGGGTCTGCGCAGCCGCGTCGTCGGCATGGAAGCCAAGGCAAATACCCGTCCCATTTACCGCCTGGCCGCGCCTGAATTTCTGGAGCTGCCCAATGTCGGTACGGCCAAGCAGTTCGATCTGGAGGGCTGTCTGTCGCTTCAGCCGGACATCGTTTTCCTGCCGCTTAAGCTGGAAAGCGCGGTCGAGTCACTGGAGGGCTTCGGCATCCCCGTCGTTCTGGTCAATCCGGAATCCGAGGAGCTGATGCTCGAGATGGTGGAGCTGATTGCCAAGGCCTGCGGCAAGGAGGATGAGGCGAAGAAGCTGAAGAACTTCATCGCCGATGCGGAGGCGCTTCTGAAGGATCTTCCCGCGGAGCGTCCGAGCGTATATCTGGCGGGCAATTCCGCATTGCTGACGGCGGCCGGCACCGGCATGTACCAGTCCAGTCTGATCGAGCTGGCCGGCGGCGTGAACGCGGCGGCCGAAATCAGCGACAGCTATTGGGCCGAAATCAGCTATGAGCAGCTGCTTGGCTGGGATCCCGACTACATCATCCTGCCCTCCGATGCCGGTTACTCGGTGGAGGACGTAAAGGCTGACGCCGTGCTGGCGGAGCTTTCCGCCGTGCGCGGGAACCGCGTCTTCCAGATGCCCGGCGATGTCGAGGCCTGGGACAGTCCTGTTCCCGGCGGTGTGCTGGGCGCCCTGTGGCTGGCGGGCGTGCTGCATCCCGATACCGTTTCTACCGATCTTTTCAATCAGTATGCAAAGGATTTCTATGAGCAGTTCTACGGTTTCACCTACGGAGGTCTCCAGGACTAAGCTTTTCGTGCTTCCGGCGGCGCTTGCAGCACTTGGTTTGGGCGTTCTGAGCCTTTTCGTCGGCAGATTTCCGCTGAATCTCGGCGAGATTCTGGCCGGCGATGAGCTGCAGCGGAAGGTTTTTCTGACCCTCCGTCTTTCGCGTACGCTGGTCGCTCTTCTGGGAGGCGCAGCGCTGGGAGTGGCCGGCTTTGTCTTCCAGACGGTCTTCCGCAACCCCCTGGCATCCCCCGACATGATCGGCATCTCATCCGGCGCAGCAGCGGGCGCGGCGGCGGGCATTCTCTTCTTCGGCGGTGCGCTGACGGTCACGCTCTCTGCGTTCGGCGGCGCGGTCGCGGCGATGGCGCTTGCGGTCCTTCTGGCCTCGGCCGACCGCACGCGTTCAAAGAGCAGCATCGTCCTGGCCGGCATCGCGGTGCACGCGCTTTTTCAGGCGATTCTGATGCTTCTGAAGCTGGCGGCCGACCCCAACCGGGAGCTTGCGTCCATTGAGTTCTGGATCATGGGCTCCCTGAGCGATATCAGCGGCTACAAAATCGGCTTCAACCTGCTTCTGTGCCTGATCTGCATGGCGGCGGCCTTTCTGCTGCACCGGCAGACGGTGCTTCTGGCGGAGAGCGAGGGCGAGGCACGCATGCTGGGCCTTTCGGTCGGCCCGGTGCGTTTTCTGGTGCTTCTGGTCAGCACGCTGATGGTGTCCTCGGTGGTCAGCCTGACGGGTCTGGTGAGCTTCATCGGACTCCTGGCGCCCCACGGCGCGCGGCTTCTTACCAAAAAGAATGACCGCGGCACCATGCTTCTGAGCGCCCTGCTGGGCGCATCGCTTCTGTGCGGAGCCGATATTCTGGCCCGCAGCCTGGCTTCGAGCGAGCTGCCCGTCAGCATCTTCACGAGCCTCATCGGTGCGCCGGTGCTCGTCGTTCTGGCGCTCGGAAAGGAGCGTGATGCATGAGCATTCTGAACATCCAAGGGCTTTCTGCCGGCTACGGCTCAAAAGAGATTCTGAATGATCTGAGCCTTACGGCCTGCTCCGGCGAATGCGTCGGCATTCTGGGCCGGAACGGCTGCGGAAAAACCACACTCATCAAAGCCCTGTGCGGTATGCTTCCCTACCGTGGCTCCGCCCTCCTGGACGGCGAAGAGCTCGGTTCTCTCCGCGGCAAGCGCCTTGCAAAGCAGCTGGGTTATGTCCCGCAAAAAAGCGGCCTCGCGATTTCCCTGTCCGTCCTGGATACCGTCCTAATGGGCTTCAACCCGGAGCTCGGTCTTCTGGAGGAACCCGACAGGCATATGCGCGAGGAGGCGATGGAAAGCCTTGCGCGCGTGGGCCTCGCGGACCGCGCCCACGAAGACTATCAGACTCTTTCGGAGGGTCAGAAGCAAATGGTCATCCTGACGCGCGCCACGGTGATGCCGCATAAGCTGCTGCTTCTGGACGAGCCCGAAAACGCCCTCGACTTTTCCGGCCGCTACCGGATGGCCGACTACCTCAAAACGCTGAGCCGGGACTGCGCAATCCTGGTCACGCTGCACGATCCGCAGCTTGCGCTCTCCTTCTGCGACCGCCTGGTGCTTTTGTCCGAAGGGCGCGCAGCGTGCAGCCTGGAGCCGGCGAAGGCGTCGGAGGCGGAAATTGAGGAGAAGCTCAGCCGCATCTACGGAGCGGTCTCGGCGCATCGGTTGGCGGACCGAAACGGTCAGCAGCGGACGCTGATCATGGACGAAACGCTGTAATGAATAGAACGGCCCCGGCGGAGGTGCATCTGCCGGGGCCTTTGTGATTTCCGGACGCCGTCCCGTATGGACAAGGCGCTCGAAAACGTCTATAATACAGATATTACAAGAATATATGCGGAGCATGAAGATGAAAAAAGCAGCCCTTTTTTGCCTCCTTCTCTGCGTCCTGCTGGGCCTTTCCGCGTGCGGGACGAAGCGGCTGAAGCAGAAGAACCCGGACGGAAGCGTGAGCGTGATCGAATATCGCAGTGCAATTCCCTTTGAAAGAGCGCCGTACTTCGAGCGCGAGGACGAGGTTGTGCGGATGAGCTTTAACGGCGTCGTCCATTATGAAGCGTCCATCATTGATGCGGCTGCGGCGGCTTGGGTCTCAGAGGGGCGTCTCCTGGCCGAAAGCAGCAATATACGCGTGTACGAAGCCAATCCGCATGCCTATTATGCCTACGCCTATCTGATGTCGCTGGAGGGCAGCGCAGAGGCCTTCGTCCTTTTCTATTCGGACGGTGAGCCCGGCGTCGGCGGCTATGAAACGGATTTCACGACCTCCATCCGCTATTTTACGGACGGACTGGAGACGGTTCCGGATACGGAATTTGAGTTTTCGGGAATATAAAATGAAGAAAAAGCGAATTTGGCAGTCTGCAGCTGCGCTTATTCTTCTGCTGTTTTTGCTGGGCTGCATTCCGCAGAAGTACGACACGAAGAAACGCGATGAGATTGAAGCGGCGGGTAAGCGCCTTCATGGACATTTCAGATGGGAAAATATATTCGGATTACTATATACGGGATGTGAACGAGGCCGTCAAGCGGCAGCTTCTGCCTTATTTTGAGCAGGCCGCCCGATCAACGATGGCTGCTGCTTCACAGAGGGACAGGATATCCGCTGCCGCTAACGCAAAACAAAGGAGAATGCAGATGGACAGAATAGAGGGACCGATTCTAAGCGGCGCGGATGCGCGTGCGCAGCAATCCGCCTGTGTGCTGATGGCCTCGGGCTTCGGACGGCGTTTCGGCGGCAATAAGCTGCTGGAGCCCTTCGGCGGGCGAAAGCTGATCGAATGGGCGTTTGAAGCATCGAAGCCCTACACCGGACGCGTCACGGTGACGCGCTACGAGGAAATCGTTTGCTTGTCGGAGGCGGCGGGCATCCGGGCCGTCTGTCACAACCTGCCCGAGCGAAATGATACCATCCGGCTGGGTCTTATGGCGTTGGGCCCGGGCTATTTGGGCTACAGCTTTTTCCCCTCGGATCAGCCGCTGTTAAGTGAAGAAACTGTCAGCCGCTTTTTAAGCTGCGCCGAGCGCGAACCGGACTGTATCTGGCGGCTTTCCTGCCAAGGCGAACCCGGTGCACCCGCGTGGTTTCCCGGTGAATTCTACGAGGCGCTGCTTCAGCTTCCGGAGGGTGCGGGCGGAAGATACCTGATCCGACAGTATCCCGAACGAGTCCGCACGGTGGAGGTCGAGCGCCCGGAGGAGCTCATGGACATCGATAATCCGGAGGATATGGAACATCTAAGGGCGCGTATTGCCGGAGGCTATGGTATATAAAAATGAAGGCCATGCGTCGGTATTTGTTTGCCGATGCATGGCCTTTTGTTTTTTGAAATGAGAAAACCAGTCTGTCCTTAAGAGCAATCTGCCTTTCAGCAGGCTGATTATTATAATTAAATGAGTGTTGTTTCACTGAAAAAACTCCGGCTGTTGCGGACCGGAGTATTCAGGTTGAGGGAATTAGTCCTTCAGGGCAGCGCTCAGCTTATCGCCGAGAGAGTTGAAGCCGTTCTCTTCGGGATCCTTGTAGGAAATGGAGGGAGCGGAACCGCGCTTGCCGTCACGACGGGCGGGACGGTCACCGGCGGGACGCTTAGCGGAAGCGTCACGGTTCTCGCGGCGCTCTTTGCGCTCGGGCTTTTCGGGGGCGGGCATCAGGGCACGGATGGAAAGAGAGATCTTGTTCTTTTCGCTGTCGACCTTGATAACCTTGACCTCAACTTCCTGACCGACGGTAAGGAACTCATTTACGTCCTTTACGTAGGTGTTGGAAACCTCGGAAATGTGAATCAGGCCCTGGGTGCTTTCACCTTCCAGAGATACGAAAGCGCCGAAAGACTGGATACCGGTAACCTTGCCTTTTACAACATCACCAACTGCTACACTCATGATAAAACTCCTTTACAGAGCCGGAACGGAAAAAGACCGCCGGCGTAATCATGCCTCAAAAGCAAATGCGGATGAAGGGGCTCGAACCCCCACGGTGTCTCCACCGGCAGATTTTGAGTCTGCTGCGTCTGCCTATTCCGCCACATCCGCATTTTTAAGACAAACGTCATTTTAGCATAAAGCAAGAGGGGTGTCAACCGTTTTTCCGTGCAGAATACAGTTTGATTTTTCGCCGAAAAAGGATATAATGGTATCAACAAATTCTCATCTTGACAGAAAGGAATATCACCATGAAAAAAAGGTTCTGGGCTCTGTTTCTGAGCCTGGTTCTGGTGCTGTCCCTTTTCCCCGCTTCGGTCTTCGCGGCCGATAAGTGGTGGGAAGAGGATGCCTGGGACCTGGAAACGCTGACCATGCTGGGTGCCGAGGCTCCCGCCTGGAACGCGTCCGAAAAAGTCTACGAAATTTCAAAACCCGAGCAGCTGCTCTTTATGACCGGCTACTGGAAGCTGGACGACAATAACGGCGACGGCGTCGCCGATGCACCGGCCGACGGTAACTACGCGCTGGTCGCCGATCTGGACATGGCGCCCCTTATGGATCGGATCAAGGCCGCCATCGCCAAGGCGGGCGGCTCCGTCGAATACGGCTACATGCCGCCTATCGGTGCCTTCTGCGATTCCACCGCTCCCGCGGCCGACAGCGCCTTTTTCGGCCGCTTCGACGGCGGCTTCCACAGCATCTCCAATCTGAACATAGTCCGCATGGGCGACAAATACTGCGGCCTGTTCGGCAACATCGGTCACGACTTCGGCGAAGGCTTCGTCAAGAATCTGGCCCTCCTCAATATGTTCGTGCACGCTAAAGCGTCCTGCGGTCTTCTGGCCGGTGCGGTCTACGGCGAGGTCGAGAACATCGTGGTCACCGGCAGCATCCTCTGTGAAGAGAAAACCGCGGGCGGTCTGGCCGGCAAGGTCAAGAAGAATGATAACGGCTACGTCGGCGTGGCCCGCAACTGCTTCGTCGACTGCGACATCCTGCTGAACGGTCAGGGCAGCGAAAACGGTGCCGTCGGCGGCATCACCTCCGCCAACTCCAACGGCGGCGCGCTCTACAACTGCTATGCGGCCGGCTCCATCAAGGTCTACGACACCGGCGCGGACTGCGTCGCCGGCATCTCCGGCAACCTGAAGAAGGGCAACGCGCTGGAGGGCTGCGTGATGCTTCTTTCTGATATCTTCACCGAGGACGGCACCAACGTCGGTCTTCTGTGCGGCAGCTTCAGCGGCGAGAGCGGCTCTCATCTGAAAAACAACTTTGCCTACGAGGGCACCCGCCTGGCCGGCAACGTTTCCAGTGATCACCCCCTGTCCGCTTCCTTCGAAAAGGTCGGCCTGGACCGGATTCTTTCCAAGTCCCTCTACAGCGACGGCGCGGGCTGGGATTTCGACACCGTCTGGACCTGGATCGGCGATGAAAACGAGGGCTTCCCCATGATCCGCGGCTTCGAGAACGTTCTGCCCGCCGATTACGTGAATGAGCTGAAGGCCTCTCTGGCCCTGACTGAGCCCGTTCTCAGTATGCCCGAGCCCACCGTCAATACTGCTTACGAAGGCGAAGCGGCCGAGATCGTCGCGGAGCTGCTTCTGCCTGAGGGCTTTGCCGCAGAAGGCGCCAAGCTGGTCTACGGCAAGGAAAAGGATGCCGCGAAGCTCAGCGACAGCGTCGAAATGACGGCCTGCGACGGCGGCTTTACGGTCGCTTTCCCCGAAACCAAAATCGCAAAATATTACTACTATGTTTCCGCCACCGTCAACGGGGAGGAACTGCGCTACCCCACCAAGGGCACGCTTCTTCTGAATGTTGTTTCCGCGTCCGAAAAATATGCGCCCAAGTTCATCACGGTTTCGCCCGGCACTGATCCGACCCGCGTCGGTCTGAACTGGATCACCGAGGTCAGCGGTCTGAGCTCCGAGATTCGCTACCGCGTTGCCGGTACGAATGACTGGACCATCCTGCCCGTCACCGAAATCGAGCAGTACGCGGTCGGCGGCGCGGACGGCATCACCTCCTTCTCCGTCGATCTCGAGAACCTGACGCCCGACACCGGCTACGAATATCAGGCCGTCACCTCCGACGGCAGCAAGAGCTACCTGGCCGAGGTCAACAGCTTCACCACGCTGCCTGCCGGCAAGGATTTCTCCTTCATCGTCATCTCCGACCTGCAGGCTACGAACGAGGAGGGCTACATGCCCTTCAAGTATACGATGGAGGGCTTCCTGAAGGAGAACCCCGTCGATTTCATCATCAACGTCGGCGACATGACCGAGGACAATACGATGTCCCAGTGGAGCTACATGTTCTCCACCATCGGCGACATCTTAGGCTCGAAGCTGACCGCCTATGCGCCCGGAAACCACGAGAACAGCGGCGACCAGCTCTATTATCTCTTCAAGGGCGGCACCAACCTGCCCGGCGGCATTGACGATCCCTATCTTGCCGAGACCACCTCGGCCTTCATCGTCGGCGACGTCTGCATCATCACCCTGAACACCGAGCCCTACAACGGTATTGCCGGCACCAACGCCGAGGCCGACAAACGCGCCTTCTACGAGGCGGAAAAGGCCTGGGCGAAGGATGTCTTCGAGCAGAGCGGCTGCAAGTGGCGCATTCTTTGCTCTCATGCCGGTCTGATTCAGGACGACGAGATCGCAACCGCCTTCCTGGAGCAGATGTGCGACGAGCTGAACGTCGATCTGTACTTCAACGGTCACATCCATAACTACTACCGTGCCAGCGTCCTGAACGGCGCACACGCGGAGCTGGGCGCCGGAACGACCTTCATCACCACCAGTCCTATGGGCTGCAAATTTGACCCCTACGAGGGCGAAATCGACGACATCCTTGACTTCCAGACCGGCGGCAAGGAAGACGCCCGTCAGTACTTCACCCGCGTCACCGCCTCCGAAAACGAGCTGAAGATCGAAGCCTTCCAGCGCACCGAGGCCGGCGATGCTACCGCGAAGAACTGCAAGGACTATACCGTTATCGATTCCATCACCCTGACGAAGGTGGAGAATGACAACCTGAAGCCGGAGGCGCCTGAGACGAAGGGTCTGTCCGTTCCCGCTATCATTGGCATCTGCGCAGGCGCCGCGGCTGTTGCTGCCGCTGTCTGCGTTCTGGTCATCAAAAAGAAGAAGACCAAATAAGAGACCGTTTGGCATTCAAAAAGCCCACCCTGGGCGGAGTGCTCTTAAGGCAATCATATCCTTAAGAACACCCGCCCTGGGCGGGCTTTTTCATGGAAGCAGCAAGCGTTTGCTGCTTTTCGCTGATTCGCTTTTCCCGGCTTACAGGAAGCGGGCGAGAAATTCCCGCGTCCGGGCCTCTTTGGGATTGCCGAAGAGCTCCTCGGGGCTTCCTTCCTCGGCGATGACGCCGTCGGCCATATAGACGACACGGTCGGAGACCTCCCGTGCAAAGGCCATCTCATGCGTAACGACCAGCATGGTCATGCCTTCCTCGGCCAGCGTTTTCATGACGGAAAGCACTTCGCCGACCATTTCGGGGTCCAGGGCGGAGGTGGGCTCATCGAAGAGAAGGAGCTCAGGCTGCATGCACAGCGCCCGGGCGATGGCGACACGCTGCTTTTGCCCGCCGGACAGCTGACGCGGCAGGGCGTTCACGTAGGACTTCATGCCGACCTGATCCAGATAGAGGAGGGCGCGCTCGCTTGCCTCGTCCGCAGGGGTTTTGAGAACGTGACGCTGCGCGACGGTGCAGTTATCGAGGACGTTCATGTTGCCGAAGAGATTGAAGCTCTGGAAGACCATGCCGACCTTGGCGCGGTATTGCGTCTCGGCCAGACCGCCGGCCAGCACATTCTGTCCGTGGTAGAGGATTTCGCCGCCGTCCGCCGTCTCCAGCAGATTGATGCAGCGCAGCATCGTGCTTTTTCCGCTGCCCGAGGCGCCGATGATGCAGCTCACCTCGCCTTCCCGGACGCTTAGGTTGATATCGCTTAAGACCTGATGGCTGCCGAAGCTCTTGGAAAGATGACGGAGCTCAAGAATAGGAGAGGACATGGAGAAGGATCCTTTCTGGGTAATCAGAATTCCCGGCTTCGTTCATCGAAGGGGCTGCCCTTTTGGGGGTGGTTGTAGGTGCCGGCGGTCATGACGAGCTGGTCGTCGGTCACGAGCTCGAAATTGTCCGCGCCGGCGATCTTTTTCTCGACCAGCCTGAGCAGGAAGGACGCGACCAGCGTCAGAACGAGGTAGCCCACCATCTCCATCGCCGCGGAGGGGAAGTACTTGAAGACCGCGCCGGAGACGAGCTTGTGAACCGAGAAGAAGTCAAAGAAGCCGATGATGAACATGACGGAGGTGTCTTTGACGTTGATGATATAGTTGTTGCCTATTTGCGGGAGGATGCTTCGGAGTGCCTGCGGCAGGATGACGTAGAACATCGTCTGCCAGTGATTCATGCCGAGCGCTTTGGCGCCCTCAGTCTGTCCGCTGTCGACGGCCAGGATGCCGCCTCGCACGGACTCGGCCATGTAGGCGCCGGTGTTGATGGAGACGATCAGGATGCTGACGGCCCAGATGCTCTGGAAGGCAAAGCCGAAGAAATAGGGCACGCCGTAATAGATGAAGACCGCCTGCAGAATCATGGGCGTACCGCGGAAAACCTCCACATAGACGCGGATGATGACGCGGATCAGCTTCACAAAGAAGCGCTTCAGGAAAGGATCACTTTCCTTAACGGGCAGGGTCTGCAGAACACCGCAGATGAAGCCGATGACGCAGCCGAGCGCAGTGGAGACGATCGCCAGCAGCAGGGTGTTGCCGATGCCGGTCAGATAGACTGTTCCGTACTGAGCCCACAGGTCGGCAATATCCGAAAACAGCTGTGCAAGCATCGTTTAGTCCTCACTCAGGGGCTGGATGGCGATGGCGTCGGCCATGCGGGCGTTGAAGTCGGCGGCGGTCATGTTCGCCAGGAAGTCGTTGATGGCGTTCAGAAGCTCCGTGTTGCCCTTCTTGAGGGAGATGCCGATGTTGATTTCTTCCTGAGAAACAACGAAGTTATCGCTGCTGTCATTAAAGTCAAGCAGAACAAAATCGGGGTAGGCCATGAGGGCGCCCGTGGCGGTGGGCATATCGGTGCAGACAAAGTCGACCGTGCCGGAGGCGAGGGCCATCAGCATGGCCGGGGCAGATTCGGCGGGATTCTGGATGTTGGCGTTGGGAATCTGGGGCAGGCAGGAGGAATACCAGATGGTGCCGGACTGACTGGTGCAGCTGCCGCCGGCAAGATCGGAGATGCCCTTCGCATTGGCATAAGCGCTGCCCTTGCGGGTCAGGCAGACGATGGTCGCGTAGAGGTAGGGACCGGCAAAGTCAACGGCCTTCATACGGTCGGCGGTCATGGACTGGCCGGCGATGACCGCATCGACGCGGCCGCTCTGGACGGCGGGAATCAGGGAGTCCCAGTCAAGCTGGACGATTTCAAGCTGCCAGCCGTTGGCTTCGCAGATGGACTTGGCCATCTGCACATCATAGCCGTTGGCGTACAGATTGGAGCCCTTGATCGGAACGGCGCCGTTGGAGTCATCCGTCTGAGCCCAGTTGTAAGGGGCGTAAGCACATTCCATGGCGACGGTCAGAACGCCGTCCTCGACGCCGCTTTTTACCGCGCTGCAGCCGGTAAAGAGGCAGAGGGACGAGAGGGTCAGAATGACAGCCAGCAGAAGAGAAGTGATTTTTTTCATGGTAACAATCTCCTTTTTATTTGTTTTAAACAGCTTTTCTGCGATTTAAAAAGGCAGGCCATGACTATCATGACCTGCCCGGAAAATACAAATAAAAAGGACATACTGTCAAGATAGCGCTCCGCATTTTCATGCGACAGTCGAACGAATATTTTCCGTTCGCCCAGGAGACGTCCTTCGGGGGACATTCCTTCGGCGGCATTCCCTTTTGCTTTTCCCGGCCTTTCCGATAGGCCTATGGAAGGAAAAGCGACTCTTGTTTGCCGCGCCTCTACCATGGTGCTGTTTAATTATGCAGGCATAATATAATGCAGCAGCCGATTTGTCAAGGAGAAATTGAAAAATATACAAAAGTTATGCAAAACAGCAAACAACGGACGGGACAGAAGGGCATTTTTTGTTGATTTTTGCGTGAATGTATTTTTCTTGCCACTTTATTGAAAAAGTGCTATAATTCTTCTGATGTATTGTCCTCTGCCGGAAGGAGTGAACGCTCATGAAATTTGACCCAAAACTCAAGTTCGATATGTCAACTCTCCCCTCTAAGCCCAGACGCTTTCTGATGCCGGTCGAGTGGATCGGCTCTCTGTTTCTGGCCGGACCTTTTACCGCCCGAATCCGGAAAACAAATTGCAAGGGCTTGAAGAAACCGTTCCTGATGCTGTGCACGCATGCCAGTGAAAGGGACTTTCCCATGGCCTGCCGGGCTATTTTCCCGCATCGCTGCTACTGGGTTATCAGCGTAGAAGAATTTGCGGGGCGTGAGCGCTTGCTGAGGGCTATCGGCGGCATCGGGAAACGCAAGTTTACCCAGCAGCTGGATGTGGTCAAGAATATCATGACCATTTTGAAGAAACAAAAGATGATTGTGACCATCTATCCGGAGGCGCGATACTCGCTGGCGGGCATCAATGAGCGCATCGACGGTGCGCTCGGGAAGCTTGCGAAGCAGTGCCGTGTGCCGGTGGTGATTTTCCGCGAATACGGGAATTTCCTGGACAGTCCTCAGTGGAACAAAAAGCCGAAGCGTCACTGCCGCGCGGAAGGCGAGCTCATTCAGGTGGTGACGGCTGAGGAGGCCGGAACTCTCAGCGCGGCCGAGATCCAGACGCGCATCGAAGAGGCTTTCGTATATGATGAGTATGCCTGGCAGCGCGAAAAGCATATTGTGATTAAAAGTCCCTACCGCGCCCACAACATTCACCGCATCCTGTATCAGTGCCCGGCCTGCGGGAAAGAGTTCTCGACCCGCAGTGAGAAAACCGATATCTGGTGCGAGGACTGCGGCGCCCGCTGGACGATGGACGAGTACGGACAGCTTTCCCGTACGGACGGGGCGGATCCTGTCTTTTCGGATGTGCCGGCGTGGTACCGGTGGGAGCGTGCCAATGTGACGGAGGAGGTCGAGTCCGGCCGCTATCATTTTGAGGATGAGGCGCGCCTGGAGCAGCTGATTTCGAGCCGTGACAAGTTCCGCCGCGTCAGTGAAAGCGTCTCCCTGGTGCACGATTATAACGGTTTTACGGTCAGCGGGAAGCTGGAGGACGGGACCGAAATCGTCCTGAACCGTCCGGCAGCCGGCATGGCCAGCTGCCATATTGAATATGATTTTAAGGGCCGCGGCGATGCCATTGACATCGCGACCCTGAACGATACCTACTGGGTTTATCCCAAGCATGCCTACAACGTGCTGACCAAGCTGCATTTTGCGACGGAGGCCCTGCACGATTATTCTACAAGCAAGGACTAAGCTATGACTGAAAAAGTACTGCTGCTGGACGGCCATTCCATCGCGAACAGGGCCTTTTTCGGCGTGCCGCTTTTGTCGGACTCCAAGGGAGTCTACACAAACGCGGTTTTCGGCTTTTTCTCCATTCTCTGGAAGGTCATGGATGAGGAAAAGCCGGACCGTCTGGCTGTGGCCTTTGACACGCATGCGCCCACCTTCCGTCACGAAATCGCTGCCGATTACAAGGGCACCCGAAGCCCGATGCAGGAGGAGCTCAGGCATCAGATTCCGCTGATCCGGCAGATGCTGGAGGATGCGGGCATCCCGGTTTTTTCGCAGGCAGGACTGGAGGCCGACGATATCATCGGCACCCTGGCCAAACGCTACGGGGCCGCGGGAAAGAGGGTAAGCATTTTGTCCGGCGACCGCGATCTGCTGCAGCTGGTCGATGAAAACATAACGCTTTTGATCCCCAAAACGAAGAAGGGCGGGACCGAGGTCGAGGTTTATCACGAGGCTGAGATGCTGGAAAAATACGGGGTTTCGCCGGCGGGCTTTCTGCAGATGAAGGCTTTGATGGGCGACAGCTCCGACAATATCCCCGGCGTACCCGGCGTCGGAGAAAAGACGGCTTCCAAGCTCATTGCGAGCTACGGCAGTCTGGAGGGCGTGCTGGCTCACAAGGAGGAGGCGGGCGGTCCGAAGCTTGTGCAGAATCTGACGGATTTTGCCGAGCAGGCGCGGCTCAGCCTGGTGCTTGCCACCATTAAAACCGATTGCGAGCTTACCGGGGAAGCGGTTCTCCTGGACGAAAACAGCTTTGCCACGGATGCTTTTGTGGCCGACCTGAAGGCCCACGAGTTAAAGAGCCTCTTAAGCCGCGTGCTGGCGCACCGGCCGGAAAGAAAAAGCGCTGCTCCCGCCGAAAAGACAGCTCCGGCCGTCATCGGGAGAAAAACGGAAAGCGTTTCCTCGCCGGAGGGCTTCCGGGCCCTGTGCGCGCGTCTGCCGCAGGCGGGCAGCCTTGCGATGGAGGCCTTTACCGACAGCCGGGACGGACTGATCCTCTTGGCGCTCGGCTGGCGTGAGGGAAAAGAGGAGCGGCTGGTTCTGGTTGAGCCGGGGCTTCCGTCCGGTAATCTGTCCCTTTTTGACGGGCCCGAGGCGCAGCTTAGCCCCGGAGAGGTCATCGAAGGCCTGCGTTCCTTTGCCGAAAATTCTGCGCTCGCCAAGCTTTCCTTTGATACGAAAAAAATCTGCCGGCTGTTTCTTGCGGCCGGAATCCGTCCGCGGAACATCGCCTTTGACGCGATGGTGGCGGCCTATCTTTTGAATCCGACCAAGGGCAGCTATGCGCCGGATGAGCTGTCCGAGGCCTATCTGAACGAGGCTGCGCTGTCCGAGGCGGAGGTCCTGGGAACAGGTGCGAAGAAGCAGGATCTGCGCGATCTGCCCGCCGGGGAGCGTCTTAAGTACTGTCTGTCGGTGCCGCACATTGTGCTCGGCTGCGAGCCCGTGATGACGGCGCAGCTCGCCGATGCCGGCATGGAGCGCCTGTATTACGATATCGAGCTTCCGCTTACGGAGGTCCTGGCCGACATGGAAAACAACGGTATCCGCGCGGATACCGAAGTGCTCCGGAGCTTCGGCGTCACGCTGAGCGCGGAAATCGAACGTCTGAGCGCGGAAATCTACGCGCTCGCCGGTGAAGAATTCAATATCAATTCCCCGAAGCAGCTCGGCGATATCCTTTTCGGAAAGCTGGGCCTGCCGGGCGATAAAAAGACCAAGACGGGCTATTCCACCGCCGCCGATATTCTGGAGCGGCTGGCGCCGGATTACCCGATTGTAAGGCTGGTCCTGAATTACCGTCAGCTTACGAAGCTGAACGGCACCTATGTGGAGGGCCTGGGCGCTTATATTCAGCCCGAGGACGGCCGCATCCACACCCGCTTCAATCAGACCATCACGGCCACCGGACGCCTGTCGAGCGTGGACCCGAACCTGCAGAATATTCCGATCCGCACGGAGCTCGGGCGAGAGCTGCGGAAGGCCTTCGTCCCCGAGAACAGGGATTTTCTCTTTATGGACGCCGACTATTCGCAGATCGAGCTGCGGCTTCTGGCGCACATGTCGGAGGATGAGAAGATGATCGCCGCCTACCGGGAGGGGCAGGATATCCACCGCGCTACGGCGGCTTCCGTCCTTCACAAGGCGCCGGAGGACGTCACTCCGCAGGAGCGCAGCTCCGCGAAGGCGGTCAATTTCGGCATTATCTACGGCCAGAGCGCGTTCGGCTTAAGCGACGGTCTGGATATCTCCATCAAGGACGCGGCGGACTACATCCGCAATTATTTCGCGCAGTATCCGAAGGTCGAGGGCTTCCTGAACGAGTGCGTGCAGAAGGCGAAAGAGAGCGGTGTCGGCGTGACGCTTTACGGCCGCCGCCGTCCGATCGATGAGCTGAAGAACAGCAATTTCATCCAGCGCTCCTTCGGCGAGCGCGTGGCCAAGAACATGCCCATCCAGGGCACGGCCGCGGACATCATGAAGATCGCCATGGTGCGTGTCTACGGCCGCCTGAAGGCAGAGGGGCTTAAGAGCCGGCTGCTGGTGCAGGTGCACGACGAGCTGCTGGTGGAGGTCTACCGTCCGGAGGAGGAAGCGGTCCGCCGGATTCTGGAAGAGGAAATGTGCGGCGCAGCCTCTCTGCTGGTGCCGTTGGAAGTAGATGTACATACAGGAGAAAACTGGTATGAAGCAAAATAAGAAAATCGTTATCGGTCTGACCGGGACCATCGCGGCCGGCAAGAGCACGGCTTCCGATTATCTGCACCGCGAGCACGCCGTGCCCGTGCTGGATGCCGACGAGGTCAACAGCCAGGTGCTGGACCTGCAGGAAGTGAAGGATACGCTGGTCGGCCATTTCGGTCTGGGCATCATTGACCGGAACGGCAAAATCAACCGCTCTGCGCTCGCGTACCGCGTTTTTAACGAGGAGGGCGAGAAGGAGTATCTGACATCCGTTACCTGGCCTGTCATCGTGGCGGTTATTTCCAAATGGATCGAGCAGACGGAAGGCGAGATGCTGATCGTCGAGGCCATTGACCTTCTGAAGACCACGCTGCCCAAGGCAACCGACGAGATCTGGGTAGTTACCGCACCGGAAGAGGAGCGTCTGCGCCGCTTGACCGAGGACCGCGGCATGAGCGAGGAGGATGCCCGCGCGCGCATCAGCAGCCAGTGGACGGACGAGGAATACAAGGCCCGCGCCACCCGCGTGCTGGACTCCGGCTGCAGCATGAAGCAGTTTCTGCGCCGTGTCGAGCGCTGCTACCGCCGAGCCCTCAGAAAGGCAAAATAAAATGGGCTACTGGAACAGCCGCGGACTTCGCGGCGACGCGTTCGAGGAGACCATCAACCTGACCAACGAGCGTTACCGCCAGGAGGGCATCGCCCTGATTCAGAAGATACCGACGCCTATCGTGCCGGTCGAAATGGATCAGAAGACCCGCATCATCACGAAGGCCTACTTCGACAAAAAGAGCACCGTCGACTATATCGGCGTGATGAACGGTGCTCCGCTGTGCTTCGACGCCAAGGAAACCGGCAAGAATTTTCTGCCCTTTTCCAACATCCATCCCCATCAGGTGGCTTTCATGAAGGATTTCGCGGCCCAGGGCGGACTGGCCTTTCTGCTGGTGCATTTAAGCGCCCACGGGAAGTACTACCTGCTGCCCCTGGAGGTGCTGGCGCGCTACTATGATGACGCCGACGGCCGCCGCAGCGTGCCTCTGTCCGCCTTCGAGGAACGCTACCGTATCCCCGAGCCGAATCCCTACCTGCCCTACCTGAGCGTCGCCTACCGCTATCTGAACGATGTCCGTGCCGCGCAGGAGGCGAAGCACGACTCTGCGGCAGCGCAGCGTGTCCCCGGGCAGGAATAATACTTGAAAAAAACATTTTCATCGTGTAAACTTGAACTTCACGAATATCATTTTGAAGGAGACAGCCATGATTCGAATTGCAGTGGATGCCATGGGCGGCGACCACGCCCCGGAGGCACCCATCCTCGGCGCGCTGGAGGCGCTTGAAAAGGATGAGGAGCTTCAGATCGTGCTGACCGGCGATGAGACGCTCATCCAGAGCGTGCTGGCCGGGAAAAGCTATCCTGCCGCGCGCGTAGAGATCCGTCATACCACGCAGGTCATTGAAAATGAGGAACACAATCCCGCTGACGCCGTGCGCGACAAGCGCGACTCCTCCATGGTGGTCGGCTGCAGCATGGTGAAAAGCGGTGAGGCGGACGGCCTGGTTTCGGCCGGCAATACCGGCGCGCTTCTGTCCGGCGCCACGCTTTTTACGGGCCGTCTGAAGGGAGTCCAGCGCCCCGTGCTTTCGGTCGCTCTGCCCGCCGGCGATATCCCGACTCTCCTTCTGGACGTCGGCGCCAATATGGACGCCAAGGCCCTGTGGATGGTGCAGTTCGCCCGCATGAGCACCATTTACATGAAGAAATATTACGGGCTTGAGAGCCCCTCCATCGGTCTTCTGAACGTCGGCACCGAGCCCGGCAAGGGCAATGCGCAGGCTAAGGAATTCTTCGACGCGCTGTCCGCGGAGGAGGGCCTGAACTTTGTCGGCAATGTGGAGGCGCGCGAGGCGCTCTCCGGCCGCGTCAACATCATCGTGACGGACGCATTCGCCGGCAACGTGCTGCTGAAGAGCATCGAGGGCACGGCCGATTATATCGTGAAGCTTCTGAAGGGCGGCATCTACGGCTCCCTGCGCGGGAAGCTGGGCGGTCTTCTGCTGAAGCCCGTGATGAAGACCCTGAAGGGCAAGCTGGATCCTTCCGCGGTCGGCGGGACTCCGCTTTTAGGCATTAAAGGCGCGGTCATCAAGGCGCACGGAAACTCCAAGGCGCCGGCCTTTGCGAACGCCGTCCTGCAGTGCCGGGATTTCATCCGCTCGGATATCAACGCGGATATCGAGAAAAGTTTTTCTGAAAAAGCATAGGCTTTTTCAAAAAAACTTAAGTTGAAAGCAAATAAATTTGCTTTCAACAGAATGAGCGTGCTGTATCTCTTTTGACATTCCTTTGTATTTCAGAAAGGTTTTTGTATGAACGAATTCGATAAATTAAAGCAAATCATCTCCGAGGAGATGGACATCGATCCCGAGGATATCACCGAGGAGCAGTCCCTGCGCGAGGACCTGGAAATGGATAACATCAGCGTTCTGCAGGTGATGATGGCCATGGAAGTAGACTTCGACATCGAGCTGGATCCCAGCGATATCGAGCAGATCAAGACAGTCGGCGACTGCCTGAGCTACATCCGGGATGAATATTGAGGCACGGCATGAACCGAAAGCCGAATCTGGACGAGCTGGAGAGCATCATCGGCTATCGCTTCCGGAACCGGGCGTTTCTGCTGCAGGCGGTCACGCACTCCTCCTATAAGCAGGAGCAGGGCGCGCCGGCGGACTACGAGCGTCTGGAGTTTCTGGGCGATGCGGTGCTGGAGCTTTCCGCTTCCGAATATCTTTTTGCGCGCTATCCGGACGAGGAGGAGGGCGCGCTTACCCGTCACCGCGCACGGATGGTCTGCGAGCCGTCGCTGGCTTATGTGGCCGAGTGCATGGGCTACGGGCAGTACGTGCGTTTTTCCGCCGGTGAAGAAAAGACCGGCGGACGTTCCCGCGCATCCATTCTCTGCGATGTCTGCGAGGCCATCATCGGCGCAGTCTACCTGGACGGCGGCCTGGACGAGGCCCGCGCGCTGATCGGGCGCACGGTTTTTTCGCGGGAGGCGGAGCTTCCCGGCGAGCGCAAGAAGGACAGCAAGACCCTTTTGCAGGAATATGTCCAGCAGTTCGGTCAGAATCTGCCCCTTTATACGGTCATCGCCGAGGAGGGTCAGCCGCACGAGCGCAGCTACACGGTTGAGCTGAGCTATCGGAACGAGGTGCTCAGCAGCGGCCGGGGCCGCAGCAAAAAGGCCGCGGAGCAGGACGCCGCCGAGACGGCCCTGACTGTTTTAAAGCAAAGAAAAGAATGATATAAGAGGTTATCATGGAACTGAAAAGAGTAGAGCTCACGGGCTTTAAGTCCTTCCCGGAGAGGACCGTCGTGGAATTCGACCGGGGTGTGACGGCTATCGTCGGCCCGAACGGAAGCGGCAAGAGCAACATCGCCGATGCCGTCCGCTGGGTATTGGGCGAGCAGAGCGCCAAGATGCTCCGAGGCTCCAAAATGGAGGATGTCATCTTTGCCGGAACCGAGCGCCGCAAGCCCGTCAATTTCGCGCAGGTCACCCTCGTGCTTGACAATTCCGACCGCCGCATGCCGGTCGACTACGATGAGGTTTCCATCAGCCGTAAGGTCTTCCGCTCCGGCGAAAGCGAATATGCCATTAACGACAGCCGCTGCCGTCTGCGCGATGTGTCCGAGCTTTTGATGGACACCGGCGTCGGCAAGGAAGGCTACAGCATTATCGGGCAGGGCCAGATCGACCGTCTGCTCTCCAATAAGCCCCAGGACCGCCGTCTCATCTTTGAGGAGGCCGTGGGTATTACCAAGTTCAAGAGCCGCAAGGAAGAGGCCGAAAGCAAGCTGGCGGATGAGGAGCTCAGCCTGAACCGCATCAGCGATATTCTGAGCGAGCTTTGCGCGCGCATCGATCCGCTGACGGCCGAGGCCGCGAAGGCAGAGCAGTTCATCGCGCTGAAGGACGAGCTGAAGAGCTACGAGGTGTCGGCTTTCCTGGGCCAGTACAAGCAGTACAGGGACCAGTTCGACAAGGTGGAGGGCGATTTGAGCGCCCTGGGCGCACAGCTGTACGATGCCCGTCAGCGCGAGGCGGAGGCCCGTTCCCGCTCCGAACAGTACAAGCAGGAGGCCAACGCAGCCGATGAAGCCTACAAGAGCCTGAACGAAAACCATCATGAGCTGGAGCTTTCGCTTCAGCAGAAGCAGTCCCAAAAAGCCTTGATTCTTTCCCGCGGTGAGCAGTTCATCCGCGAGGAGGAGCGTCTGTCCCGCCAGATTGAGGAAGCCAAGGAGAGCCTGCACGCGCTGCTTTCGACTATTCAGCGCGAGGAGGCCCGCGTTGCGCAGAACGACGAGAAGCTGAATGCGAAGGAGGAGGCCCGCCGGGCCGCCTGGGACCGCTTTACCGAGAGCCAGGACGCGCTGGCCGTCCGCAGGACGGAGGCAGAGGCCGCAAAGAATGCGCTCGAGGAGTGCCGCACGGCTGTCGCCGCCCTGAAGGCGAAGGGAGCCGGCTTCGGAGAAGTGCTGGCGCTGGACCGTTCGCAGCAGGAAGCTCTGGCGCAGCAGCAGAGTCAGCTGGACGCCTCCGTTGATGAGCTGCGCGCTAAAGAAGAAAAGAAAAATCAGGAGATCGGCGAGGCCCTGGCCCTTTCGGACCAGCTGGGCGGCCGAATTTCCGCATTGAATAATGAGATCCAGGACCTGCGGGCTGCGGTACGGGAGCGTCAGAATGCCCTGGCCGAGGCCGTGGAGACCCTTACCAAGACCAAGAGCCGTCTCCAGTGGCTGAGCGAGCTCGAGAAGGACTACGAGGGCTTCAGCTCGGGCGTCAAAACCGTTATGAGCCTGGCCAAAAGCGACAGCCGTTTCCGCGGCGTGCGCGGCACCGTGTCAGATCTGATCCGCGTGCCGGCCGAGCTGGGCGCGGCCATCGAAGCTGCTCTCGGCAATTCCGTGCAGGACGTGGTGACCGAGGACCTGGCGACAGCCAAGGGACTGATCGAGTATCTTCGCCGCGAGCAGAAGGGCCGTGTGACCTTCCTGCCGCTGGACCGCGTGGAGGGGCGCGCCAACGATTCCCTGCGCGGCAAGGTGCTGAAGGAGGCGGGCGTCCGCGGCTTCGCGCACGAGCTGATCGGCTATGACAGGGCTTACGTCGGCATCGCCAACCGCCTGCTCGGCAACGTGGTCGTGGCAGAGGACTTTGACAGCGCGGCGGATGTCGCGAAGAAATACGGAAGCGATCTGCGCGTCGTCACGCTGAAGGGGGACCTCTTCAATATCGGCGGCGCTGTCACCGGCGGAAGCACGCAGAAGGGCGGCGGTATCCTGTCCCGCAAGGGCGAGGCCGAAAGCCTTACGAAGCTGCGCCGGGAGCAGGAGCAGAGCGTTGAGACGCTTCGCCGCGAGGCGGAGGCGCTGACCTCTGCGCGTCAGGAGAAAAACGCCGAGCTCGAGCAGAAGGCTGCTGCCTATGACGCAGCCCGTCAGAGGGTCATGGAGCTTAAGAATGAGCTGGCCTCCTTTACTGCCGCGCGGCAGCAGATCGAACTGCAGCTGGCCGAGGCCAGAAAAAGCGCCGGCGCCCAGGAGCGCGCTCAGGAGGAGCATCGCGCCTGGATGGAGGGCTTTGACGGTGAGCTGGCCCGCCTGGAGCAGGAAGAGACCCTGCACGGCGATGCCCTGCGTGCCGCCGAGGCAGCTCTCGAGGCCGAGAGCGTCCGCTGCGAGTCGGCCCGTGCTGAGGAAATGAACCTGCGCATCGAGGCCAAGGGCCTGGAGCAGGAAATCCTTTATATGCGCCGCAGCATCGAACGCGAGCAGGAGAATGCCGGTGAGCTTTCCACCCGCGCCGAGAACGGCCTGACCGAGCTCAATGCTTCGCGCAGCCAGCACGCAGAGGATGTCGCTGCGCTGGAGCTCCTGGAAAAGGAACTGGAAACGCTGGCGGCTCTGATCGAGCAGCGCGCCGGTGAAACCGATGAAATGGAGCGCGTCCAGAACGAGAAGCGCGTCCGCTGGGAAGAGAGCATGAACGCGGTCTCCGCCGTCATGGGCGAGATTTCTTCCCTGGAAAAAGAGCAGCTTCGTCTGGAGGGGCAGAAGAACCGTGCCCAGCGGGATCTGCAGGATCTGCAGGACCGCATGTGGGAGGAATACGAGCTCACCTACAACGCCGCTGCCATGCTCGAAAAGAAGGAGCTGGGCAGCGCCGCGGCCATGAAGCGCCGTATCGGCGAGCTCAAGGAACAGATCAAGAGTCTGGGCAGCGTGAACGTCAACGCCATCACGGAGCTGGTCGCCTTGAAGGAACGCACCGAGAACCTGACCGCCCAGCGCGATGATATCGTCAAAACCGAAGAAAGCCTGCGCGAGCTGATCGAACAGCTCAAGACCAGCATGGAAAAGCAGTTTACCGAGGGCTTCAGAAAAATCGGCAGCCTCTTTGAGGAGACCTTCCGCAAGCTCTTCGGCGGCGGCCATGCTTTGCTGCAGCTGACACAGGGAGAGAGCTCCCTGGAGGCCGGCATCGAGATCGTCGCCCAGCCTCCGGGAAAGAAGCTGCAGAACATGATGCTTCTCTCCGGCGGCGAGCGCGCCCTCACGGCCATCGCACTGCTGTTCGCGATTCAGCAGCTGAACCCCGCGCCCTTCTGCATCCTCGACGAAATCGAGGCCGCGCTTGACGAGGTCAATGTCTCGCGCTTTGCCGATTATCTGAATGAGCTCTGCGCGAATACGCAGTTCATCGTTATTACACACCGCAAGGGCACCATGGAAGCCGCCTCCACCATGTACGGCGTTACCATGGAGGAAAAGGGTGTGTCCAAATGTATTTCCGTCCGTTTTGAAGGGGAACTCTAATGGCTTTATTTTCCAATTTACATAAGGGCCTGTCCCGCACGCGGCGGGGCCTGGCTTCGCTTTTCGGCGCCTCTGCACTCGATGAGGACTTCTACGAGGAGCTGGAGGATCAGCTGGTGCTGGCCGATGTCGGCGGCATGACAGCCTCGCGCCTGGTTGACGACCTGCGCAACGCGGTCCGTGCCCGCGGTATTACGGAGCCCGAAGACGCCCGCGAGGTGCTGGCCGGACTCATTGCCGAAACGCTGGAGCAGGGCGATCCGACGCTCCTGCGCGAGGGCAAGATCAATGTCGTGATGGTCATCGGTGTAAACGGCGCCGGCAAGACCACCACGGTCGGGAAGCTTGCCGCCCGTGCCAAGGCGGACGGACACAGGGTCCTGATTGCCGCCGCCGATACCTTCCGTGCGGCCGCCGCAGACCAGCTTGAGACCTGGGCGGCCCGCGCCGGCGTGGATTTTGTCCGCCGTGAGGAGGGCTCCGACCCCGGGGCCGTCCTGTACGACGCCTTCAAGGCCGCCCGCAGCAAGGGCAGCGACGTCATCTTCGTCGATACCGCCGGACGCCTTCACAACAAGAAAAACCTGATGGACGAGCTCGCGAAGCTCGGCCGCATCATGGACCGTGAAATGCCCGACGCGCACCGCGAGGTGCTGCTGGTCCTGGACGGCGCTACCGGCGGAAACGCCAAAACGCAGGCAGAGCTCTTTTCGGCAGCCACCCCCGTCACGGGCCTGGTCCTCACCAAGCTGGACGGCACGGCCAAGGGCGGCGTCGTCATCTCCATCATGGACAGTCTGCCTGTGCCTGTCAAATTCATCGGCGTCGGCGAAGGCATCGAGGACCTTCTCCCCTTCGACGCGCAGGACTTCGCGGAGGCGCTCCTGACCCCCATCGGCGAGGCCGGCGGAAAAGAAGTGGAGTGCTGAGCGTGAAAATCTGACATAGCATGTCAGAAAACGCAAAAAGCTGACACAGCATGTTCTGTTCAAAACAACCTCTCTTTGCTAAGCTTTTCCCACAAACGGAAAGCAAGAGGAAAGAGAGGTTTTTTTATGCCGCGAAGCGCCCGCGTCCGCACCGAAAGCGGACTGTATCATATCGTCGTCCAGGGGGCCAGGGGCCGCCGCGTTTTCGAAAATCCGGAGGACAAGCTCCTCTTCATCGACCGCCTGCTGGAGTACAAAACGAAGGGTGAGGTGCAGCTATTTGCCTTTGCCGTATTTGAAAACCATGCGCACCTCGTCCTAAACGAAGGACCGGACGGCCTCAGCGCCCTGATGCGGCGCATCGGCGTCAGCTTTTCCCACCGTTACAAGAAGCTTCATCCCGGCGATGCTCCGGTCTTCCGCGACCGCTATCAAAGTGAGCCGCTGGAGCTCTGGCAGCTGCCCGGCGCCATTTCTTTTGTCGAGACCGAAGCGGTCCGCCGCGGCCTCTGCAGCTGCGCTGAGGACTACCCTTACAGCAGTGCCGGCCGCAGAATGCAGTCCGTGCGGGTATTGCCTGAGGTGGCGGAGGAGCCGACCGCTTACGGAAGGACGGGCGCCGCATTTCTGGAAGAAATTTCCGATAAGTACGGAAAGAGCGCCGGGGCCGCCCGCGAAGCACTGGAGCGCCGCCTCGGCCCGCATCCGCGCGAGGTCCTTGCTGCGATGAGCTTCGAGGAGACAGAGGCCCTGATTAGGTCACTGCGCTTTGAGGACCAGCTGAGCATCCGGCTGGTTTGCGCCGTGACCGGCCTCGGAAGAGGAAGAGTGCAGAGAGTAAGCGCAGCGGAGCTGCGCAGGGAATAGGGAGTAGGGAGTCAGGGAGCGAAGCAGAGCAGCTTGGCTGCTCTTCGCTTCGCAGGGAGTTAGGGAGTGCAGGGAGTTAGGGAGTCAGGGAGCGAAGCAGAGCAGCTTGGCTGCTCTTCGCTTCGCAGGGAGTTAGGGAGTGAAGGGAGTAGGGAGTCAGGGAGCGAAGCAGAGCAGCTTGGCTGCTCTTCGCTTCGCAGGGAGTTAGGGAGTGCGGGGAGTAGGGAATATAAGCTTGCGCAGCGCACTTTGTGCTATTTTCCGGTTTGCATCTTCCCTATTCTCTATTTCCTGACTCCCTGCGCGCAGAGCGCGCTCCCTTCGAATCCTGAGCAGCTTTGCTGCTCGGGATTCGCTCCCTTCTATACAAATTCCGTTCATTCTGTACGCCTTTCGGTGAATAGCATTTTTCTCCTTTCCTTTTTGCGCAATATATGTTATGATGTTTCGTATCATGGTAAAATGCCATTGAATCGGTTTTAGGAGGTTAGCTATGGTTTATTTAACATCTGGCGCTCAGGCTCCTGCTGTTCCCGGCCCCGGTGCGGTCATTCTGATGGGCCTCGGAATTGTCTTTCTCGGCCTTATCTGCATCATCCTGTTAATCACCCTGATGAGCGCGATCGTGCGCCGTTTCAGCGGTAAGGAAGAAGCACAGGCCGCGGCTCCGAAAAAAGCGGAAGCTCCTGCGGAAATCCCCAACCGAGGCGAATTTGTGGCGGCTGTTTCTGCCGCTGTCGCTGAGGACCTGGGTACGGATATTTCAAAGATCCGCATCGTTTCCATCCGTCGTCTGTAAGTTGTTATTTTTATCTAAACATCTTTTGAAAGGAATCTGATCGTCATGAAAAAGTATCGCGTTAATGTGAACGGAACTGATTACGAAATTACCCTTGAGGCGCTTAAGGAGGGCGAGGATTTCGCTCCCAAGGCCGAGGTGAAAAAAGAAGAGAAGGCGGCGGCTCCTGCTGCGGCCGGCGCTAAGACCGTGTCTGCCCCCATGCCCGGCAACATCCTGAAGGTCAACGTCAAGAACGGTGACACTGTCAAGGCCGGCGAAGTACTGTTTATTCTGGAAGCCATGAAGATGGAGAACGAGATCCAGGCGCCCGCCGACGGCCGCGTCGCTTCCGTTTCCGCTTCCGCCGGTTCTACCGTTAAGACCGGTGATGTGCTCTGCGTTCTTGAATAATTTCAGTATATTCTGAGCCCTTGCGTTTGTGAACGCGCGGCTCAATCGGGAGATTAATTATGGAAACCATTCTGAACTTTATCCGGCAGACCGGCTTCTCCCTGATCGGAGACAACTGGCTTTGCCTGGTTATGATTGTGATTTCGCTGGTGCTGATGTACCTGGCGATCAAGAAGGAGTTTGAGCCTCTGCTGCTTCTTCCCATCGCGTTCGGTATGCTGCTGACGAACCTGCCCGGCGCGGAAATGTTCCACGAGATTCTTTTCGCGGGCGGCCATATCCACTGGGATCTGTTCGGCGGCGCTCCCGTTACGCAGGAATTCATCAACGAGATGGCCGGTGCGGGTGTTTCCGAGGCGGTTCTGGCGTCGGTCACCGTCGGCGAAAGCATCTCGGTCGGTCTGATTGACGTTCTGTATCTGGGCGTCAAGCTGGGCATCTACCCCTGCCTTATTTTCATGGGCGTCGGCGCGATGACCGATTTCGCTCCTCTCATTGCGAACCCCATCAGCCTGATGCTGGGCGCTGCCGCTCAGCTGGGCATTTTCCTGACCTACTTCGGTGCGGTCGAGCTTGGCAAGCTGGGCATCCCCGGCCTGGAGTTCCTGCCTACTGAAGCGGCCTCCATCGGCATCATCGGCGGTGCGGACGGTCCTACGGCCATCTTTGTTACGAGCCGTCTGGCGCCTCATCTGCTGGGCCCCATTGCCGTTGCGGCTTATTCCTACATGGCGCTGGTTCCCGTTATCCAGCCGCCCATCATGAAGGGTCTCACCACCAAGAAGGAACGTGAGATCGAAATGAAGCAGCTGCGTCCTGTTTCCAAGACCGAGAAGATCATCTTCCCCATCGTGGTTACGGCCTTCGTTGCGCTTCTGGTTCCCTCCGCGGCGCCTCTGGTCGGCTGCCTGATGCTGGGCAACCTCATCAAGGAGAGCGGCGTTACCGAGCGTCTCTCCAAGACCATGCAGAACGAGCTGATGAACATTGTTACCATCTTCCTGGGCATCTCCGTCGGTGCAACCGCTACGGCTTCCACCTTCCTGAGCCTGAAGACGCTGGGTATCCTGCTGCTCGGTATTGTGGCTTTCAGCTGCGGTACTGCCGGCGGTGTGCTCCTGGCCAAGTTCATGAACCTCTTCCTGCCCGAAGGCAAGAAAATCAATCCGCTTATCGGCTCCGCCGGCGTTTCGGCTGTTCCCATGGCGGCCCGTGTTTCCAACACCGAAGGCCAGAAGGCCAAGCCCGGCAACTTCCTGCTGATGCATGCTATGGGCCCCAACGTCGCCGGTGTTATCGGCTCCGCTATTGCGGCCGGCGTCCTGATGGCGCTCTTTGGCTGATTACAGAATCGAGGAATACGATATGGCAAACAATCCCTTATTTATTACCGAAACCATTCTGCGTGACGCGCATCAGTCTCAGGCGGCTACCCGCATGAGCATTGAGGATATGCTGCCCGCGTGCGAGCGCCTGGACAACATGGGCTACTGGTCCCTGGAGTGCTGGGGCGGCGCCACCTTTGACAGCTGCATGCGTTTCCTGAATGAAGACCCCTGGGAGCGCCTGCGCACGCTGCGCAAGGCCATGCCCAAGACCCGCCTGCAGATGCTTCTGCGTGCGCAGAACCTCTTAGGCTACAAGCATTACGCGGACGATGTCGTCGAGGAATTCTGCAAGAAGTCCATTGAGAACGGTATCGATGTAGTCCGTATCTTTGACGCTCTGAATGACCCCCGCAATCTGGAAGCGGCCATGAAGTACACGAAGTTCTACGGCGGCCACGTCGAGGGCTGCATCAGCTATACTCAGAGCCCCGTCCACAACGAGGACTACTTTGTCCGCCTGGCCTGCCAGCTGCAGGAAATGGGCGCGGATACCATCTGCATCAAGGATATGGCGAACCTCCTGCTGCCCTATGACGCCTACAGTCTGGTCAAGCGTCTGAAGAGCGAGCTTTCCGTCCCGCTGCATCTGCATACGCACAACACCACCGGCACCGGCGATATGGTCTATCTGATGGCCGCCCAGGCCGGCGTCGATATCATTGATACCGCACTGTCTCCCATGGCCAACGGTACCTCCCAGCCCTCTACCGAGGCCATCGTAGCCACGCTGAAGGGGACGGACCGCGATACCGGTCTGGACCTTGAGAAGCTGGCCGATGTGGCCGTTCACTTCCGCGGCGTTGCCAAGCGTCTTCAGGATGCCGGCATTCTGGATCCCAAGGTCCTGCGCGCGGACGGCAAGACCCTGATCTATCAGGTCCCCGGCGGCATGCTCTCCAACATGATCAAGCAGCTGAAGGAAATGGGTCAGGAAGACAAGCTTGACCAGGTTCTGGCTGAGGTTCCGAGAGTCCGCAAGGACTTCGGTTATCCTCCTCTGGTAACCCCCACCAGCCAGATCGTCGGCACGCAGGCCGTTCTGAACGTGGTTCTCGGCGAGCGCTACAAGCAGTTCACCAAGGAGTCCAAGGGCCTCCTGCACGGTGATTACGGCACCCTGCCCGGTGAGATCAACAAAGAGGTCCAGAAGAAGGCCCTTGGCGACACGGACATGATCACCTGCCGTCCCGCCGATCTTCTTGCGCCCGAGCTCGATAAGGTCAAGGCCGAAATCGGCGACAAGGCCAAGAGCATGGAGGACGTCTTAAGCTATGCCCTGTTCCCCCAGGTTGCGCCCAAGTTCTTCGAGCAGCGCGACAAGAAGCCTGAGGATGAGGTACGTGTCCTCTACGTCCAGGATATGGGCAACTGACCGTATATCAAAGCTGCTTCGCGCCTTGCCGCGAAGCAGTTTTTTGATGAACAAGGGTCTCGGTACCCCGTGCTTGCCCGAAGGGTCTTCAGTACCCCTTTGCGGCTGCATTTGCGCCGGCGAAAAAAATATGATATAATATAAGCAAGAAATTATTCCGGAGGAATTATCATGAACTTTATCGCTTACATTCTGCTCGGTCTGGTGGCCGGTATTTTAGCCAATAAACTGATGAAAAGACCGAAGAAGGGCTTTTTGAAGAATGTGCTCCTGGGTGTTCTGGGCGCTGTGGTCGGCGGCTTCGTCACCAGCCTCTTCGGCATTGAGCCGAACGGCCTTCTGGTCGAGCTTCTGGTAGCCATCGGCGGCGCCTGCCTGGTGCTGTGGCTGGCGGACTGTATCAGCAAGAACTGAGGCTCCGGAGGCTCCCGCACAGATTCAAGTCAATTTTTTCGGAAGGAAAGAAACATACTATGAGAAAAACGAACAGACTGCTTTGCTTCGCGCTCTGCCTGCTGCTGGCGGCCGCGTTATTCCCTTCCGCTCCTGCTAAAGCGGACAGCGGCATCCCGGAAATCATCTACGGCCCGCAAAGCTACTCGTGGCCTGCCGGCTCCGATGCCAGCTATACCTGCTTCGCCTGGATGGACGAAGAGGCCACCATGTATAAATATGACTGGTACCTTGTCTACGAGGGCAAAACCTACTGCCTGTCCGAAGACCTCTCCGTGGAATATCCCTGGATCGGCTTCGGCGATTTCGGCATGCCGCCCCGCTGCACGGTCAACGGTCCTACCATCACCATTCCGAAGATCCAGAAGGGCTTAAGCGGCGCCTACATCTACTGCGTCGCCTCCAATTTTTACGACCCCTCTCTGCAGGCCATCAGCAATATCGCCGTTATCAGCGTCGGTGACGCTTGGATGAAGATGCCTCCCCGCGAAATTTCGGTCCGCAGCGAGGTCCGCTGCACGGTGGGCGATGCGGTTACCCTGAACGTGGAGGCCTCGCATTTTGATCCGACCGAGCCGGCCTTCAAGTATATCTGGTACGAGAGTCCCGACGGTATGCCCGACACCATCCGGGCCATCGGAGACGGTCAGTATACGTCCAGCAGCTACAAGCCGGACACATCCCGCGTCGGCACCCGCTACTACTGCTGCCTGGTGCTCAATGACGGGGAGAATCCCAACTACAGCTACAGCGGCATCATCGCCGTGCGTGTCGAGGGTGAATACGAGCAGCCTGATATCGTCGACATGGAGATTCTTTCCCAGCCCGACAAGCTGCACTACACGGTAGGCGATAGCGTAGACCTGACGGGCCTCCGCATCCGCATTTGGACGGGCGAAGGCTTCCGCGATGTCGAAAACGGCCAGGGCATGGACCACTATCCCGATGTTTTGACCGAGGAAGGCAAGAACGTGATCACCGTCACCTACGAAGGCTTTACGGTCAGCTTCAATGTGACGGCGTCAAGCCCGGCGGAGGGGCAGGAGTCCGATGTCGAGCTGCATTTTACCGCGACGGTGAGCGAGAACCCGCAAAGCTATTGCTGGAACGCGGGAGATGACGCTTACTATTCCGCCTACGCGGCCTGTTCAAATCCCGATATCTCGCTTTATCCTGAGTGGTATCTGGAAATGAACGGTGTCACCTACTGCCTGAGCGATCGCGACCTGTCCGAGCCGTGGGCCAAGTATGTGGATCCGGCCTCCGGCCCCTTCGGCGTAGGCCCCATCGATTGCAGTCTTTTCCTGGGAGGTATTCAGCCCGGTCTGGAGGGCTCGCTGCTCTATGCGGAGTTCACGCAGTCCGACGGAAGCAAGGTCCGCACTGAAAAGGCCGTGATCCTGGTTTCCGAAACGAAGGTCGATTCGCATGCCGTCATCATTGCGCCGCCCTCGGCGGAGCTTACGGCGGGAGAAACAGTTTCCGTTACGGCTTATGATGAGAACGGTTCCCGTCCGGTCAGCTGCCGGTGGTTCTACTGTGACGACGGGACACTTTTCACGATTCGCGCGGTCATGGATGATGCAGACAAGGCGGAGTTCATGCCCCGTACGAGCGGCTGCTATGTCTGCGAGGTTACGCTCGGCACGAATGTCAGCTATTCAAGCGCCATTCGCGTGACCGTGACCGGCAGCTTCCCGGCGGAGGAATCCGTGCAGGAGAGTGCGGAAGAGAGCAAGGAAAGCGCAGCGGAAAGCAGTATTGAAAGCAATGCCGAAAGCGACACGGTTTTCGAAAGCAGTACCGAGTCGAAAACGGAGTCCGGACAGGAATCCTCGGGCGGCAACGCACAGGCGCCGAACACGAAGTTAGTGCTTCTGGCCGTCGCCGGCGGCTTGCTGATCGCCGGTCTGATTGCGGCTCTGGTCGTTCTTTTGAAGAGAAAATAAGCAGGACAAAAAATGCCTCGAAGGCCTGAATAGTATGTCCCCCCTTTTCCGGACAAAACCGGTAAAGGGGGGACATATCAGCTTTCGGGGCATTTTCACGAGCAGAGCTTCTCTAGCGGAGGAAAATAGGGTTCGAGTATGCGATCCGGCCGGCGGCATCCACCACCTCGGCGCGGATGAATTTTTGGTCTTCCCGGAGCTTCGCGCTGAACTCGGTCAGGTAGCGGCCGCGTCTGGAGCTTCTGCAATATTGCTCGCCGATCAGGTAGATACGCTCGCAGGGAGAGCAGAGGAGGTGGGCATCGCCATCCTCGACGTAAAAGTCGTAGATGGACGGGCCGGCAGAGGTATAGAAGCTGCCGCGCTTCAGGGCATCGAGGATGGCCGCGGGGGAGCGGTCGCAGGCACGGACAACGGTGAAGCCGCCGAAGGAATCGCAGTCGAGGGAGTCGATCGGGGCGTGGTTGTGGTTGTCATCGGTGCCGCCGCCCCACAGAGGGACGCCGCGGTAGAGCATTTCGGCCCAGAAGCTTTGGGAATTGCCGGTTCGTTCCAGCCATTCGGAGCTGTAGTTGAAGATTTCGACGGCGTGATAGGGATTATCGTCCTCGATCTCGGCGCTTTCGAGAACGGACCAGCGCGGATGATTGAGCATGCAATAGGCGCCCTCCGCGCGCAGCCTCCGGCAGAAGGCGAGGCTGGCCTCGCCGGTCTTCTCGCTCAGGCTGACGCGGCTGTTCGGGCTTAGCCCTGCGGGGGTCCCGTCCCAGAGGAAATTGATGTGGATGCTTTTGCCGCTTCCGGCGAAGCCGAAGAGCTCAAAGCCCTGGAGCATCGTGAAATCCAGGTCGGACAGAGCGCGTGTGTCGGTGTAGAAATCGTGGTCGGTGACGGCCAGAAAATCGTAGCCGTGGCTTTTGTAGGCGTCCTTCAGCTCTTCGGGCGTGAGACGGCCATCCGAGAAGCAGCTGTGGCAATGGGTGTTGCCCTTCAGCCACAGAGCGCCGTCGGTTTCAATAAAAGAGGAGATCCGTTCCTTCATTTCGTTTCCTTCTTTTGGGCCAGTTCGTTGGTGTCAATAGAGTCGCGGAAGACGACGAAGCGGTCGTAGAGGAACTCCAGCACAAAGTTCAGGACCATGTTGATAATGGTGGCGACGATGCCGGGCACCAACTCAATGCCGGGCAGAAGGATCTTATCCTCGGCCCAGGGCAGGGCGATGCCGGCGGTCAGATAGCCTTCGAGCATCGTGCTGAGGGGCGTGAAGACAAGGTAGAACAAAAAGACCAGAAGCATCGCCTTGGGGACATTGTTGGCGGACTGGAAGGTGTAACGGCGGTTAAGCGTGAAGTTCCAGATGACCGAAAGCACCAGGGCGATCAGGTAGCTGATCCAGGCGGGCCAGTGCAGCACGTAATCCATCAGGGCGTAGGAGCCCAGCTGAATGGCGCCGGCCGAAATCGAAAAGAGCGTGAATTTGACGGTGCGGAGCAGTTCTTTTTTGGATTCGGGCGTCATGTTATGCCTCCTCGGGAAGGGTTTTATACAGGTCCTTGTTGGCCTTGTAGAGCTTTTTGAAGCTTTCGTAATAGGGCTGGTAGCGCGCGTGGCGCTCGGGGTCGGGCTCGTAGACGGCCGAGGCGGGGATGAAATCGCAGACGCTTTCGAGGCTCGGGATCAGACCGAGGCCGACGCCGATAACGGCGGCCGCGCCGACAGAGCCCACATTCTGCGGATTTTCAACCGTCTCGACGGTCCGTCCCAGAATGTCCGCAAGCAGCTGGCAGGAGACGGGCGACAGGGCGCCGCCGCCGACGAAGCGGATGCGCTCCGCGGTCTTTACCTTGCGGTCCTCGCACTCGAGCATCCAGCGCAGATGATAGAAGATGCCCTCCAGCACGGCGTGGATGAGCTCCAGCTTGCCGGTTTCCAGGCGGATGCCGGAGGACATGCCGGTCGCGTAGGGAACCTCGAAGGGACAGCGATTGCCGTGCAGCCAGGGGGTGAAGATCACGCCGCCGCTGCCGGGCGCCACGTCCTTGACGGCGTTCGTGAGATAGCTGTAGATATTGGTGTAAACGCCCTCGTAGCCCTTGCCGGGCGCGCTGCCGTCGGGAGAGGCGAAGACGCCCAGCTCGTCGAGGGCCAGGTGGTCCTTGGCCCACTCGAGGCACTTGTTGGCGGTCTCCATTTCGGCAAAATAATTGAACTTGCCGTCCTGCGCGCCGGTGATGGCGGCAATCATCGCGTCCGCATCCACGGTCTGCTTGTCGGTCACGGTGATGACCCAGCCGGAGGTGCCGGAGTAGATGTGTGTGTCGCCCAGGCGGACGCAGCCCGCACCGACGCCGATGAGGCTCGAATCGCCGCCGCCCCCGAAGACAGGGATGCCTTCCGCCAGGCCCAGCTCCTCTGCGGCGCGCGCGGTAAGCTTGCCGACCTCGTCGGTCGAGCGGATGATGGGCGGCAGCAGCTCCTCCTTGATGCCGAACATGCGGCACAGCTTATGGCTGAAGCACTTTTTGCCGGGACGGGTATCGTAGAGAAGGGTTGCGAAGGCGCTGTCCTCGGTCATTTTGAATTCGCCGGTGCAGCGTGCGGCCAGATAGTCCTTGACATCGAGCCAGCGGTAGGCGCGCGCGAAATTTTCGGGCTCGTGCGCCTCGACCCACTTGTACTTCCAGATGGGGTCCTTGACGCTGGAGGACACCGCGCCCGTGATGATGAGGCTCGGAATCAGCTTGAAAATATTGGCTCCCGCAATCTGCAGGCCATTGGCGATGCCTTTTTTGATTTCTTCTTTGGCGCGCTGGTCCATGTAGCTCATCGGCCGGCGGACCGTTTGTCCCTCGCGGTCAACGAGGATGAGCGCCTGCATCTGCGAGCAGAAGGAGAGGCCGCGGACCTCGTCCGGACGGACCGAGGTTTTGGTGAAGACGGTGCGGGTGGTCGAGCACATGGCGTTCCACCAGTCGTCGCCGTCCTGCTCCGCTCCGCCGTCAGGCAGCACGTAGAGGGGGTAGCCGCAGCTGTCCGCGGCGATCAGCTCGATGCGGTCGGTGACGTTGAAAAGGCAGGTTTTGACGCCTGTCGTGCCGATATCGTAAGAAATGACGTATGCCATGGGTCAGCCTCACTGATTCTTGAGCTTCGAATACTTTTTGAGGTAGACGAAGCGCTGGAGAGCGGCGTCAAAAAAGCCGAGGGGTTTGCCGCGGCGCACGTAGCGGGCGGCGGCGATATTCTTCTCGCGGACCGCTTCGATGGCCTCCGCGTCGTCGGCCGGGCCCTGCTTTTTCCCGCGGCCGATCAGCTGGGCGTAGTCGTCGAGCCAGGGGAGGCCTCCGCGGACGGGACGGTCCTCGGCTGCGCGCTCCTCGTAGAGCTTCTTGCAATCTTCCTCAAGCCGGTCGGCGGCCTCAAAAGCTTCTTCCATGCTTCCGCCCAGGCAGATGGCGCCGTGATGAGCCATCAGAAAGGCATTCTGCTCCGGATGCGCGGCGATGACTGCGGCGACGGCTTTTACGAGCTTGCCGGTGCCGGGCAGTCCGTAGCCGGCGCAGGGGGCGGCAGGGGTATCCTCGCCCTCGGCGCAGACGGCCGAGGCGTAGAACTGATGCGTGTGGATAATGAAGCCGAGCTCCGGCCGAAGCGCGTAGGCGGCGGCGTGGATGCCCTTTTCGCTGCTGGGCTTGACCTCTCCCTCATAGGAGCCGTCGGCGATATTGACCAGCACCAGGTCCTCCGGACGCAGCGTCTCATAGGCGCGGCCCGAGGGCGTGATGACGAAGACCGTGTCGGAGACGCGCGCACTGATGTTTCCCCAGGTGCGGGCGATCAGCTTCTTTTCAATCAGGCGGTGGCCGGCCTCGATGACCAGCTCACGCGCTTTCTGCTCCTCATAGATCATGCTCAGCCCTCCAGCGGAGCGCAGTTCGCGAAGACGCGCTCAAAGCGGGACAGGACATCGTCGATGTCCGCCTCGGTGTAGGCGGCGCTGGTGTAGAGGCGGGAGCCGGCCAGCGTGACCAGACCCTCGGCCATGTAAGCCGCGCCCATATGCTGCATCTCCTTTTTGCGCTTATCGGTTTCGGAGAGCACGTGCGGAATGGTCCAGAGCTTGCTCCAATCGATCTTGAAGTGCATGGTGCCGACGCTGTCGAGATGGCAGATGGAGCCCTGATTGAAGGCGACGAAGGGCAGCTCGTACTTCGCGATCAGAGCCTGCAGGCCCTTGGTCAGGCGGTCGCCCATGCGTCCGGCGACCTCGCAGGCGTTGCGTTTTTCGATTTCGCTGATGACCGTGTAGCCGGCGACGCAGGAGATGGGCGTGGCCGCCATCGTGCCGCCGCACATGGCCTTGGTGACCTTCTTGCCGCCCGCATCAAGGCCTGCGCCGAGGTGCGCCATGCAGTCCTCGTGACCGCCGACGCCGCCCGCGCCGGGATAGCCGCCGGCGATGATCTTGCCGAAGACGGTCAGATCGGGGTCAATGCCGTAGAAGCCCTGCGCGCCGGACAGGCCGATGCGGAAGCCGGAGACGACCTCGTCGCAGACGAGCAGCGCGCCGTATTTGTGCGCCAGCTCCTCGCAGCCCTTGACGAACTCCTTCGAGACCGGCCGCGTGCCGCTCTCGGGGCCGACGGGCTCGATGTAGACCGCTGCGTTTCCGCCGTTTAAGCGGCCCCACCAGAGCTTGCGCTCCAGATCATCCAGGTCATTCGGGAAGAATTCGTTGGTATGCCGGAAGACGAAATTCGGGACGCCGGGGCTCTGCAGACCCTTGGTGCCGGGAATGCGCATGCCGTAGGCGATCTGGTCGGACCAGCCGTGATAGGCGCCGCCCATTTTCAGCACGTTCTTGTGGCCTGTCTTGAGCCTCGCCACGCGGAGGGCGCACATGCAGGCCTCCGTGCCGCTGCCGAGCATGCGGAATTTATCTACGCTGGGCACGCAGTCGCTGATTTTTTTCGCCAGCTTGTATTCGTATTCGTGGAACAGGCCGGTGGACGGGCCGCAGGTCCGGAGCAGCTCGATGACCGCATCGCGCACCACTGGGTCATTGGAGCCGATGATGGTCGGGCCGCCCGCCTGCAGCAGGTCATAGTACCAGTTCCCGTCGATGTCGTAGAGCTTGTTGCCCTCCGCCTTCGTGATGACGATGGGGAAGGGATGGTTGAAGGCCAGGTTATGCTGGACGCCGCCGGGAATGACCTCCTTCGCCTCGGTGATCATCGCCTTGGAGCCGGCGCATTTTTTGTCGAAGTAATCCTGCTCGTAGGCCTTAAGCGCCTCCGGGCGGATGGATGTGATCGGCTTTTTAATCAGCTCATCCAGCTGCGCGGTAACGGCCGCCGCATCCAGATATTCGTCGATTGCAAATCCGTTGTATGCCATTTTCAGGTACCTCTCTTTCGTTGTAACCGTCACGTACTCGGTATGCATAGGATACCACACGGCCCGGTTTTTGACAATCAAATCCTTCCGTAAAAAACTGCGGGGCGAATTTCTTCGCGCCCGCAGTGCGGTCAATTATGGGGGGGATAAGCGGCTTCAGCTGATTTTGGTGATGCGGATCACCGCTTCCTGAAGCAGGGGGTCATAGTGCAGAACGGTAATTTCGAAGCCGAAGTAGCCGCCGTTGTTCGCAAGTCCGCCGACATCGGAGCTTTCATTTACGAAGGAAGCCGCGTGTGAAACAGGCGAAAAGCTTTCGCCGGGAGCGAACAGGTCATTGATGCAGGCCGGCGTGTAAACGGACCAGTTGGTGGGGTGGACAAACGGAATTTGGAGGAGCCGTCCGCCGGGATCCAGTCAAGCAGGTGATAGAAGCGGCTGTCCGTTTCGAGATTCGGCTCAAAGCCGTTGGAATTGGTAAAAGCGAAGCCGAGGAGGATTCTGTCTTCGGCTGTGGCGGCTTCGGCCAGGGGATCGGAAACGGCTGTGAATTCTCCGTTGCTGCAGCGCTGGAGGCGGGCGTCAACGTGAAGGATGCGCACACCGCCGCCGGTATTTCTGAGCTCGCCGCCGTCCGTAATACGCTCGGCGTTTTCGGTCAGAATGCCCCAGTCGAAGCCGTTGGCCGCAGCGGGCGCCAGTACGTCCACCAGCAGGTACTCGTCGAAGGGGGTGCCGTTCCAGCCGAGAGAGGTCGGGATCAGGACGGCGTCGCCATAGAGGGAGGAGCAGCGCAGCTTCAGCGTGACGGAGGCGGTGTCGGCCGTGATGACGTAGGGCTCCAGCCAGCCGCAGCAGAGCTTGGTGAAGGGGTTCCAGTCGCCGGTATCGGCGCACTGCATGTCGAAATCACCCAGGGAGGAGATGAGGGAGCCCTCGTAGGAGGCGCAATCGTAATAGTCGACCGCACCGAAGAGATGACTGACCTCGTGGATCAGGATGCGGGTGTTCTGACTGCCGTAGCTGGCCTTTTCGAGCGGAGCGTCGAGGTAGGCGCAGGAGACCTTAAGGTATTTTCCCAGAACCGGGCTGCTGACATCGGGCTTGTAATCATAGAGCGAGGTGTGGCCTTCGGCCCCGCCGAAGAGGTAGTGGCCGGTGCTTTCGGGATCGTCCGCGATGAGAAAGAGGACCGCGTCCGCATAGCCGTCACGGTTGGCGTCCAGGGAGGAGGTATCAATGCGGCCGTCGGTCTTCAGCTCGTCAAAGATGTCAAAGAGAAAATCATTTCCGACGAAATTGCCGTATTCATCTTCGTCATTCACATAGTGCCAGGCTTCTTCAACGGTCATGGGACAGTCGTAGTAGACGAACTGAAAGTCCAGAAGGCCGCGTCCGTAGGAGTTATGGAAGAAATAGCTTTTGACGGAACGGAGGGCGTCATCCGGGCCGTACTGCCCGGTGAAGAAGGCCTCGAAACGCTCCCGGTCAGGGGCGGGCTCGCCCTCAAAGCCGATGCGGATCACCAGCAGGTGATTGAGGGCGTCGGGCATCAGCACATCGTAGAGGATGTCATAGCTGTCCGCGAGGCATTGGCTGCGGGGGAAATCGTCCGTATAGAAGGGATGGGCGATGATGAGGCGTTCGGCTTCGTTGATTTCGAGCGTCCAGTGGCTGAAGAGCCGGGTGCGGCCGCCGACCGTGATATCCGGCGAGGAGAGGCGCGGGTAGACCTCGGGCGAGGCGATTTCCTCTTCGTGCACGAGGGTGCCGCTGCTGTCATAGAAGCGGATCAGATACGGCTGTTTGCGGGCGGTGCAGCCGCATAGAAGCACGAGAAGAAGAAAAGAAAGGAGCAGCAGGCGTTTCATAAAAAGGCGACCTCGGAGTGTTATTCGCTTACGATGATGGGGGCGCGGTACTCAAAGCCGCGGCCGCGGGCGTCGCTGCGCGGAATGCCCTGCATGTAGATGTCGGTGAAGCGGCTTTCGAGCTGCAGCATGTACAGTGCCTTGTCCGTCAGACCGGAGGGGTGGGCGTAGGCTGTCACGATCGGGAGCCGGCTCTTCTCACTGAGCTCGGCCAGCAGGTAGTCCTTGTTCCGGCGGAAGCCCAGCACGCGGATGTAGCCGGGGCCATCCTCGAAGCCGGCGCGCTGCCTCAGCTCCGCATCGATGCCCAGGAGTGTGTGCAGGAGGATGCGGCGCAGGCGGGCGGTCGGATAGCGCTTGGTGGCGAGCCCGGCGAGAAGCTCATCCCAGGAGGGATAGACGGCGGCGCTCTTCATCACGCGGTTTTCAAGGCCCTCGGCGACGGCGGCCACCTGCGACAGGGACTTTTGGTCGTGCAGGCTCAGGCGGTAGTTGAGCATGTCGGAGAAGGAGTCGGGCAGGACCGGCGCCAGCCCCTGCGAGACGGCGGCGTCCCACAGGTTCTGTGTTTCCTCGGGCAGGAGGTCGGTGATGTCGACGCCGTCCTTGACCTGCTCGCGCAGGGCGAGCGCAGAAGCGAAGGGCGAGGTGATGTCCAGCTCCTTGTAGCCCTTCGCGCGGCGCGGCAGCATGAGCGGCTTGACGGAGGAGCCGGAGCGGAAGAGGCAGAGCAGATATTCCAGCCCCAGGATGGCATTGGGGGCGGTCAAAGCCTCGATTTTTTCGGGCGGGAAATCCGGCAGCAGGGCGGAGAGCGCTTTTTCGCGCGCGGCTGCAAAGCTGTAGGCTTCCTTCAGATATTGCTGCAGGAGGCTTTCGTAGCGCTCGCTTTCCGTCACCATCGCGCGGGCAGCGGGCGTGAGAACGGAAAGCGCCGGCCCTTCGGTGCCGAAGCAGAGTGTGTCGATGATGCCGCTCATTTCGGCGATGCGGACGGCGCCGGCGGCAAAGTGGGCCGCGCCGGCTGTCGAGTAGAGCGTGGGAAGCTCGAGCACCAGGTCCGCCCCGGCGGAGAGCGCCATGCGTGTGCGGATCCATTTATCCGCAATGGCCGGTTCACCGCGCTGGACGAAGTTGCCGCTCATGATGCAGACCACATCCGGGTCCCCGCTTAAGCGGCGGGATTCCTGCAGCTGATACAGGTGTCCGTTGTGGAAGGGATTGTATTCACAAATGATACCGCTGGCCATGAAACATACGCCTCCTGCTTGCAATTTTGATGCGCTTATTATACAATTAGGGATGGCTTCGCGTCAATTCACAGCCATTCTTTCTTAAAAAAGAGAAAAACAGAGGAAAATGAAGGAAAATAAAGAGAAACAAAGGAAAAAGCCGATATTTCCCTTTTTACCTATTTTCCTTCGCTTGCGAATAGGGGCGAAATCGCCTACAATGGCAAGGTGGTTTAGCACTCATAAGCAAAGAGTGCTAACAACCCTCAATAAACAGTAATTTTGTTAGGAGGTTCTTTTTATGAAGCTGGTTCCTTTAGGAGATAAAGTTGTTCTCAAGCAGCTCGAGGCAATCGAGACGACCAAAAGCGGTCTGGTCCTGACCGGTGACGCCAAGGAAAAACCCCAGGAGGCCGAAGTCCTCGCGGTGGGCCCCGGCGGTGTCGTCGAAGGCAAGGAAATCAAGATGGAAGTCAAGGTCGGCCAGAAGGTCATCTACACCAAATACGCCGGTACCAACGTAAAGCTTGAGGGTGAGGAATTCATCATCGTAAAGCAGAGCGACATTCTGGCAATTGTTGAATAAAATTCGCTTAAGGAGAAACACAAATGTCTAAAGAGATTATGTACGGAAGCGATGCGCGCACCGCACTGGTAAAGGGTGTTGACGCGGTTGCCGATACCGTTAAGGTTACGCTGGGCCCCAAGGGCCGCAATGTTGTGCTGGACAAGCAGTTCGGCGCTCCCCTCATCACCAATGACGGCGTTACCATCGCCAAGGAGATCCAGCTGGAGGATCATTTCGAAAACATGGGCGCCCAGCTCGTGAAGGAAGCGGCTACCAAGACCAATGATGTCGCCGGTGACGGCACCACCACCGCCACCGTTCTGGCTCAGGCCATGATCCACGAGGGTATGAAGAACATCGCCGCCGGCGCCAACGCCATCATCCTCCGCAAGGGCATGAAGGCCGCCTGCGAGAAGGCCGTTGAGAGCATCAAGGCCATCTCCACCCCCGTCTCCAGCTCCGCCCACATCGCTCAGGTCGCGTCCATTTCCGCCGGTGATGAAGAAGTCGGCAATATGATTGCCGAGGCCATGGAAAAGGTCACCAGTGACGGCGTCATCACCGTTGAGGAATCCAAGTCCATGAACACCGAGCTCGAGCTGGTCGAGGGCATGCAGTTTGACCGCGGCTACCTTTCCGCTTATATGTGTACCGATATGGACAAGATGGAAGTCGGCATGGAGGCCCCTTACATCCTGATCACCGATAAGAAGATCTCCGCCATTCAGGAAATCCTGCCTGTTCTGGAGCAGATTGCCCAGAGCGGCGCCCGTCTGCTCATCATTGCCGAGGACGTCGAGGGTGACGCGCTGACCAATCTCATCGTCAACAAGCTGCGCGGTACGCTGAACGTAGCGGCCGTCAAGGCGCCCGGCTACGGCGACCGCCGCAAGGCCATGCTGGAGGATATTGCCATCCTGACCGGCGGCCGCGTCATCTCCGAGGAAGTCGGCCTGGACCTCAAGGAGGCCACCGTCGACATGCTGGGCCGCGCGAAGTCCGTGAAGATCACCAAGGATACCACCGTCATCGTGGACGGCGCCGGCAACAAGAGCGCCATCGCCTCCCGTATCGAAATGATCAAGGGCCAGATCGCGGCTACTACCTCCGACTTTGACCGTGAGAAGCTGCAGGAGCGTCTGGCGAAGCTGGCCGGCGGTGTGGCTGTCATCAAGATCGGCGCCGCGACCGAAACCGAAATGAAGGAAAAGAAGATGCGCATGGAGGACGCGCTGGCAGCTACCCGCGCGGCCGGCGAGGAGGGCATCGTCTGCGGCGGCGGCAGCGCCTACATCCACGCCATCAAGGACACCAAGGCACTTGCCGAGACCCTGAGCGGCGACGAGAAGACCGGCGCTTCCATCATCGTTAAGGCCCTGGAGGCACCTCTGCGCCAGATCGCGGCGAATGCCGGACTGGAGGGCTCCGTCATCATCAACCGTCTGCTCAATTCCGAAAAGGGTACCGGCTTCGACGCGCTGAGCGAGACCTATGTTAACATGGTAAGCGCGGGCATCATCGATCCCGCCAAGGTAACCCGCACCGCGCTCCAGAACGCGAATAGCGTTGCGTCCACCTTCCTGACCACGGAAGCCGTTGTCGCGGATAAGCCCGCGCCTGAAGCACCTGCTCCTGCCGGTGCCGGCGGTATGGGCATGATGTAAGCTGAAACCGAAGCGCCTGCCCAAGCGTTGGAGTGCTCCGGAAGGAAGCTTTTCCTTTCGGACACCCGCCGCAGCGACAGGCGCCTTCATTTAAGGAAGCTGCTTGATATGGAAATACCAAACCCCGATTTTCACCGTGCGAAATCGCCCTACGACGGCGTTCCGGTGATCTGTGCGGCAATGCTTCTGCCGCCCGTCTGCCTCTACGCAGTGCTTCGTCTGCTCTTCCGAAGCTGGATGCACTATTCGCTTGCGATCCAGAAGGCAGAGTGTCTGGCCTTTGCCTTCGGGATCGGCTTTATCGTGACAATGCTCTTTGTCATCTCCGGAGGCTTGAAGAAGCCTTTTAAGGTCATGGTGAGCCGATTGAAGGATTTTTTCGGCGACATCGGCATTTCGGCAAAGTTGGCTTTCTCCTGCTATTGGGACGCGGTCAAAACGGACGGTGTGGTTTTCTGGATCTACATGGCGCTGATTGTGCTGAACCTCGGCCTGTGCCTGAAGGGAATTCTGCAGCTGGCTGTTTTGAAGGTAATATAAATTAATCCCGCCCTTTTGAGGGGCGGGATTTTCATTCAGATCAGGAAGGCGACCAACGCGGCGGCCACGGCTACCAGCGTCATCGGCAGGTCGCAGAGGGAAAGGGCAATAGCGACCGCTGCGCCGACGGAGGCGCTCAGGACGCTTCCGGTCGAAAAGAACACGGCCGGGAAGGTCATCGCGGCCAGCACCGCGTAGGGCATGTAGTAAAGGAAGCTGCGGAAGAAGCGCGAACGGATTTTCCGGCGCAGCAGCGTGAAGGGGATCATGCGGATGAGGTAGGTGGTCAGCGCCATCACGGCGATATAAAGGAAGATGCTCATGCGTCCGCCTCCGGGTGTTCCGCGTCCCCGCCGTCATCGGGCAGGGGTCTGAGCCAGGCAATCAAAAGCGAGGCGCCTAGCGCCGAAAGGATGATGGAGAAGCCGGAGGAGACGGCCGGCAGGCAGAAATAGATGAGGCAGCTGAGCCCCACGGCGATCAGTGCGCAGAACATCACGGGCTTTTCGCGCTTGGCCGGCGGCACGACAATGGCGATGAACATGCCGTAGAGGAGAATGCCCATTGCGTCCAGCAGGTGCTCGGGCAGGAGGGAGCCGGAAAACGCTCCGAGGAAGGTGCCGAGGACCCAGCCGATTACGGCGACGTGAGTGGCGCCGTACATATAGCGGGGCTCGACCGGCCCGGGCGAGCGGATCATCAGCGCGAAGATCTCATCCGTGATGCCGAAGGAGGCGAGCAGGCGGTGTCCGACGGTAAACTTCGGGGAGAGCTTCTGCGAAAGCGAAAGCCCCATAAGCGAGTAGCGGAGATTGATGATGAACTGCGCCAGAAGCATTTCCAGCAGCGTGCCGCCCGCGGCGATGATGCCGACAGCGGCGGTCTGGCCGGCGGAGGTCAGGTTGCTGGCGGAGATGAGCACGGCGTTTCCGGTGCTGATGCCGGCCTGACGGGCCAGAATGCCGAAGCCGAACGAGACGGCTAAATACGCTAGCGCGATGGGCAGTCCGTCCCTCATACCACGCAGATAGGGCCGATTCATGGCAGAAGCCTCCTTTTCTCATCAAAACAGTCACCCTATATCTTATCATTTTCGGCCGAAAAAGAAAACGGAAGGAAGATGTTTTTTATTTGTACAGTTCGAAATTCTTTATGCATGCTGCAAACCGGAGGCCCCAACATCAGTATATTATTTGACACGAGTGCATATTTATTGAGTAAGACGCAAAAAAAAGCTTGCTTTTTGAAGACAAAGATGGTATCATCTCCATAATATTCATTTCAAAGCGCTGCAGAGGCACTTATGCTGTGAATAGGAAGAATCCCCGGCAACCGTGCGCCGCGCGTGCGCTTCGCCGCAGGAAATCCCTTGAAAGGGATTAGTGTCCTCGTTTTGCTTTAGTGCGTTAATGCAAATAACGCCTCTCACACCGGTTAATCTCGCAAGCGGTTTTCAGCTGCCAAGCGATATTAATATATTGTCCATTTTTTTAGGAGGAAAACAAAATGAAAAAGGCTTTATCTATCATTTTAGCCCTCGTTCTCGTTCTGGGTTCCTGCGCCTGCTTAGCCGGCTGCAAGAAGCCTGAGGAAAATAAGGGCTATCAGGATGACGGTAAGGTTTATTCCTACCGTATGGCCCCCAGTGATCTGCCTGAATCCTGGAACGTTCATACCTACCAGTCCAATACTTCTACGTATGTTCTTGACTACTCCAGCGATTCTCTGTACACCTTCGATTACAGCGAAGATGGCACCCGTTTCCAGATTGTTCCGTCCATGGCTGACGGCGATCCCATCGATGTAACTTCCGAGTATGTCGGCAAGTACGGCATCGCCGATGGTGACACCGGCCGTGTCTACAAGATCAACCTGAAAAAGAACCTGAAGTACGATAACGGCGAAGTTCTGAACGCCAACAGCTTCGTTCAGTCCGTTAAGAACCTTCTTAACCCCCAGGCCGCTAACTTCCGTGCTGACAACCTCTATGCTTCCGGCTCCATGAAGATCTGGAACGCTGAGAACTACGTCAAGCAGGGTTCTTCCACTAACCAGGACTGCACCGAGGGTGAAGGCGCTGCGCCTTACCAGGGTGTAGAGTGGGCTTTCGGTGATGACGGTACTTCCATTCCCAAGGAAATCGCCGACAACATCTACTTCATTCCCGATGACTGCTACGTTGGTAAGTATTCCATCGACAGCGGCTATCAGAGCTACGTCGACAAGTACGGCATGGCCGGCTTCTGGATCGAAGTCTGGGGCGGCATCGGCGATGCTTCCATGACCGCTATTGCCAACGAAATGACCGGCAAGTCCCTTACCGAGATCCTTGCCAACCCCGATTACTACGATGTCCTGCAGGCTATCCTGTACGATTTCTGGTGCACCGATCCTAACGAGCCCTTCGGTTTCTTCTGCTACAAGAACACCTGGCCCGAAATGGATTTCTCCGAAGTCGGTTTCTTCGCCGAAGACGATGACACTCTGGTTATCGTTCTGAAGAACGCCATGGAGCTCAACTTCTACCTGCGCTACGAGCTTTGCACCAGCTTCTTCCTGGTTTACAATCCTCTGTACGAGCAGCTCATCACCATGGATGGCGGCGTTTACAACAACACCTACGGTACCGGCGTTGACAGCTATGTCGGCTTCGGCCCCTACAAGCTGACCCAGTTCCAGGAAGGCGCCCAGATCGTTCTGGAGCGTAACGAGTACTGGCACGGCTATACTCCCGAAGAGTATGTTGAGGGTACCTATCAGACTGACCGCGTTGTTTACAACAAGGTTACCGAGAACAGCACCCGTCTTGAAATGTTCCTGAAGGGCGAGCTTGAGAGCTACGGCCTGCAGACCGAGGATATGGAAGACTACCTGTCCTCCAAGTACACCTACTTCACCGATGGCGATTCCGTATGGTATCTTGCCATGAACCCCGATTACGATAACCTTCATAACCTTGAGCAGCAGGCTGATCCTCTGACTCCCGGCAACGAAGTCAACAAGACCGTCCTTACCATCAAGGAATTCCGTCAGGCTCTGTCCTGGGGTCTTGACCGTAACGCTTATGACCTGTACATGGATCCTACCGCCAGCGTAGCGACCGCTCTGTACTCCAAGACCATCGTTGCTGACCCTGAACAGGGTATCATGTACCGTTCTCTTGACCTTGCCAAGGATGCTATCCTTTCCTACTGGGGCCTTGCCGATCAGTGGGGCGAAGGTAAGGAATACGCTACCCGTGACGAAGCTATCGCTTCCATCACCGGTTACGATCCCTCCGGCGCTAAGGAACTCTTCACCACTGCCTACAACAAGGCTGTTGAGCAGGGTCTGATCTCTGACGAAGCCCTTGCCTCCGGCAAGTGGGAAGTTCAGATCATCATTGGTAAGCCCTCTGAATCCAACTACTACACCAAGGGTTATGAATTCCTGAAGACCACCTGGACCAACGCTGCTGTCGGCACTCCCTTCGAAGGCCACTTCGCGTTCATCCAGTCCCAGACTCTGGGCTCCTCTTCCTTCGGCTCCTACCTCCGCAACGGTCAGATCGACCTTCTGTTCGGCGTAGGCTTCACCGGTTCTCAGTTCGATCCCTTCGGTCTGTTCGAAGTATTCACCGGTTCTCTGCAGTATGATGCTTTCACCGATATGAGCACCATCAATGCGACTGTTACCATCGACGGCACTCCTCTTACTGCCTCCATCTATGATTGGCAGAAGGCTCTGACCGGCGAAGAGATCGACACCAAGGATGCTAACGGCAATGTCGTTAAGATCAAGGCCGGTCCCTCTGAGCCCACCGAGCTTCGCTACATCATCCTGGCTACCCTTGAGGAAGCTGTTCTGAACGTTGGCAACATCTTCCCGCTGAACACTGATGCTTCTGCTTCTCTGAAGTGCATGCGTGTCAACTTCAAGACTGAGGAATACATCCTCGGCGTTGGCCGCGGCGGCATCCAGTACTACACCTACAGCATGGACGATGCTGAATTTGCTGATTTCATTGCCTCTCAGGGCGGCGTCCTGAACTACAAGGTTGAGGAATAATCGGCAGTCGGGAAACGGATTAAATTCCGTCCCTGAGGCTTAAAAAGCTGTAATTCCGACATTAAGGAGCGGAAGAAATTTCTTCCGCTCCTTTAGTGCCGTTTTTAAGGAGACCTAAAAGATGTATCTTTTCAAATATATTTTGAAGCGTATCGCACTGATGCTGATGACGTTTTTCATTATCGTCACGATGTGCTTCGTATTAGTCAAGCTTCTGCCCAACCTGCCTGCGGAGCAGTTCGGCAAAGACATGGCGCTTATTATGAAGCGGCGTGAACTGCTTGGCTACGACCTGCCCATCATGCAGCAGTACATGCGTTTCTGGAAATATGCATTCCGCGGAAATTTCGGTATCGGCGAAACCTATAAGCTGGGCACGGAGGTCTGGACTGTATTCTGCAACCGTCTGCCCTATACGGTCGTGCTGAACCTGGTGACCATTCTCTTCGCTATTCCCGTCGGATTAGGCCTTGGCATCTACGCCGCCTTGAAGAAGAACAAGTGGCAGGACCACGTAATCTCCACCGGCGTTATGATCTTTGTTTCGGTTCCCTCTTTCATTTACGCCTTCCTGGTCCAGTATATTCTTTATTTCAAGCTCGGTTGGAGCGCCGCGATCGTCAACACGTCGAAGGGCGCCTGGAGCTGGACCTATGTCAAATCGGCCATCCCGGCCATTCTTTCCATGTCCTTCGGTACGGTTGCCGGCTTTGCCCGTTTCACCCGCGCTGAGCTCACGGAAGTCTTAACCAGTGATTTCATGCTTTTGGCCCGCACCAAAGGCCTTACCCGTTCTCAGGCTACCCTGCGTCACGCGCTGCGTAACTCCATGGTACCTATTTTCCCGATGATCCTGGGCGAGTTCATCTCTATCATGAGCGGCTCCCTCATCATCGAACAGATTTTCGGAATCCCCGGCGTCGGCGAGCTTTACCTTGGCGCGATCAAGGCGCAGCCGGCACCTGACTATAACTACTTCATGCTGGATACCTGCTTTTATACCTTAATCGGTCTGGCTGCCGGTATCGTCATCGACATCAGCTACGGCATCATCGATCCTCGGATCAGAATGGGAGAACGTTGATATGGATCAGAATCAGTTTGAAAAATATCAGTATCCCAAAGAGAAATTCGCGCTGGCTCAGGATACCAACCGCCTGCACGACCAGAAATTTGAGACGAAGCCCATCGGCTACTTCCAGGACGCCATGTACCGCTTTTCCCGCAACAAGGCTTCTGTCGTTGCGGCCATCATCATCGGCATTCTGGTTCTCTTTGCGATTGTCGGCCCCTATTTCTGCCACAGCAACTACAAGGAAGCTTATTCCACCGAGACCATGCTGATCAACTACAAGTACCTCCTGCCCAAGCTTTCCTTCATGGAAGGCAGCGGTATCTGGGACGGTACCAAAAAGACGGACCTTTCCCGCTCCAAGTACAGAATGTACAAGGCGATGGAAATCGAACGTCAGACCGCCATCATCACCAAGGACTTCGGTACGGAGGAGACCGAGGACGTCATGGGCAACAAGTCCACCGTCTACAAGGTCCGCCTTGACAGCTACCAGGCCCTGACCACGATGAACGTTACGCTCACCTACAGCGATTACCTCAAGCTGCAGCAGTATCAGAACGAGAACAACGTCCAGATCATCCTGCCCCGTGTAGATAACGAGGCGGTTTCGGTGAACCCCAACGTCTGGTACCAGTCCGACAAGAAGGGCAACGCCGTGCTGGATGCGAACGGCAACTTCGTACCCGCCTATTTCACTACCGGCAAGGACGACTATGACAGTCTCCGTCTGCCCAACGATCCCGGAAACTGGAAGTACGCTCAGCGTACCGGTACCGAGACCTACGGCTACAACTACGTGCTGCGTGTAGATCCCTATCAGTATTTCATCTACCGCTTCGGCTACGAGCCTTCCTTCATCTTCGGAACGGACGGCATGGGCTACGACATCATCTCGCGACTGGCGAGCGGCGCCCGCTTCTCCTTCCTGCTGGCCGTCTGCGTCTCCCTCATCAATCTGACCATTGGTGCGATCTACGGCGCCATCGAGGGCTACTACGGCGGCGCGGTCGACATGATCATGGAACGTATCTCCGATATCATTTCCGGTATTCCGTTCACGGTTGTAACGGTTCTGTTCAACCTCCATCTGGCCCACAAGGTGGGAACGGTGCCGGCCCTGCTGTTTGCGTTCGTGCTGACAGGCTGGATCGGCATGGCCAGCCGTGTCCGTATGCAGTTCTACCGCTTCAAGAATCAGGAATACGTACTGGCCTCCCGTACTCTCGGCGCGAGCGACCTGCGCGTCATGTTCAAGCATATTTTCCCGAACAGTCTCGGAACCATCATCACCGGCACCATTCTGGTCATCCCCGGTGTCATCTTCTCCGAAACCTCTCTGACTTACCTCGGTATTATCAACCTGGAATCCAGTAAGCTGTCGAGCGTCGGCTCCATGCTTTCTGCCGGCCAGGGCTGTCTGACCATTGCCCCGCACGTTGTTTTCTTCCCGGCCGTCTTCATCGCCCTTCTGGAAATCTCCTTCAACCTGTTCGGCAACGGACTTCGCGACGCGTTCAACCCGTCGCTTCGTGGATCGGAGGATTAAGCCATGGCAAATAAACTTGAAGTACGCGATTTAAGAATTTCCTTTAAGACTATGTCCGGTAAGGTCCAGGCCGTCCGCGGCATCAACTTTGAGCTGCCCGAGGGCGAGACCCTGGCCATCGTCGGCGAGTCCGGCTCCGGTAAGTCCGTTACCAGCAAGGCCATTCTGGGCATTCTGGCCGGCAACTCCATCGTGGAGGGCGGCGAGATCCTTTATGACCGCATGGACCTTCTGAAGATTCCCGAAGACGAATTCTATAAGATCCGCGGCGACAAAATCGCCATGATCTTCCAGGATCCTCTGTCCTCTCTGAACCCCATCATGCGTATCGGCCGTCAGCTGACCGAGGCCATGCTCCTGAAGGGCAAGGCCCGTCAGAAGGCCAGCCGCAGTGAGTTCAACAGTCTGCTTGAGACCCTGAACAGCACCATGATCGAGGCGCTGGCCGGCGGCGACAAGAAGGCCGGTGAGGAATATACCAAGATGTGCAAGGACTTCGACAGCTTCGAATTCAAGCACATCGAGCTCGAAAAGGACTACAACGCGGCCATCAACTCCGCGAAGACCATCATCCCCGAGATCGAAAACATCCAGTTCCTGATGGAAAAGGAGGCCTTTGAGGACCAGCAGTACCGCCTGAAGGAGGTCTGCGAGGCCGCTCTGGCCAGCATCCACACCTATGTGGTCTCCGGCGAGGACGAAACGACGCTGCGCGATGCCGTGAAGGCCATCAAGGATGTCAAACGCTCTGCCCGCCTGAAGAAGGATTTCTCCGGCGCCGCCGAGCCTCTGGAGACCATCAAGGAGGTCCTCAACCGCGCCGTCGCGCTTGAGGAGCCGAATTTCTTCTCCCAGGGCTATTACCTGACCTTCTCCGGCAGCAAGAGTGTGCCCGAGAACATGTCCGTCTCCGAACTGAATGAGTACCTGCATCAGTATCTGGACGACAACTTCATGCTGAACTTCATCGACAAGGCGCAGGCCTCTCTGGATTATTCCGCGAGGAAGCACGACGCCCTGAAGCAGAAGGCCATCGACCGCTTCGCCGAGGTTCTGCCCGCTATCATGGACGAAGCCACCGGTGAGAAAGAGCTCAGCGCCCTTTGCGAGGAGCTGTCCGCTCTGGTGAAGGAAGCTATCGACCCCATCGACATCAATCGCGACAGCGTCGCCTACACCTTCGGCACCTCGCTGAAGGATGCGGTCAAGACCTATGCCAACGGCAAAAAGCGCAATGCTGAAGAAGAGAAGCGCTTTGCCAAGGAAGAGGCCAAGTATGAGGCTGCCATTGCCCGTCAGGGCACCGAGCCCGACTGGAAGCCCGCACCTAAGGCGCTGGTCGATCTGGACCTTGTCAAAGAAAATATCATCCGCATCATCTCCCGCGTCAAAGAGCGCTTTGAGGCTCAGGTGGCTGAGTATCCGAACCGTGACTTCCACGAGGAAACGGTTGCCGTTATCGATTACCTGAAGCTGAACGCTTCCGGCGTCGTCAACAATGTTACCAAGAAGATGGCCAAGGCCCGCGCCCTGAAGCTGATGGAGGAGGTTGGCATTGCCGATGTCCGCAAGCGTTACCGTCAGTACCCCTTCGAGTTCTCCGGCGGTATGAGACAGCGTATCGTTATCGCGATCGCGCTGGCTGCGGACCCCGACATCCTCATCTGCGACGAGCCCACCACCGCTCTGGACGTTACCATCCAGGCTCAGATTCTGGAGCTCATCAACCGCATCAAGAAGGAGCGTAATCTGTCCATCATCTTCATCACCCATGACCTGGGCGTTGTTGCCAACATGGCGGACAAGATCGCCGTCATGTATGCGGGCAAGATCGTTGAGTACGGCAGCTGCGAGGACATCTTCTACGAGCCGGCCCATCCCTACACCTGGGCGCTTCTGTCCTCCATGCCCGATCTGGACACCAAGGAGAAGCTGGAAGCCATCCCCGGCACACCTCCCAATATGATTTATCCTCCCAAGGGCGATGCCTTTGCGGAGCGCAACAAATACGCACTGGAAATCGACTTTGAGGAACAGCCTCCGATGTTCCGAATTTCGGACTCCCATTACGCGGCTACCTGGCTGCTGCATCCCGATGCGCCCCATATCGATCCGCCTAAGATCGTGACCGAGCGTGTTGCCCGCATGAAGCAGAGAGCCGCCGCAGATGCTAAGAAGGAGGAAAGTGGCAATGAGTGACGGAACCTACAATTACGAAAATGCCGAAGTTCTCCTGAAGGTTGAGCATTTAAGCCAGCATTTCGGCGCGCTGAAGGCCGTTAACGACGTCAGCTTTGAAGTCCATAAGGGCGAGGTTTTCGGTCTGGTAGGTGAGTCCGGCTGCGGTAAAACGACGACCGGCCGGGCCATCATCCGCCTGTATGACGCGACCGGCGGCAGCGTATACTTCAAGGGCCGCCGCATCGCCGCCGGCACCCTGACCTATACCGACGCCATCAAGGAAGGCAAGTCCAAGTATGCCGAGCTCGAAAAAGAGCTGAAGGCCGATTCCAAGGCGAACCCCGAAAACGCCTCTGCCAATAAACAGAAGCTGGACGAGGCCCGCGCGGAGCTCGCTGTCATGATCAAGGAGCAGCGCGAGAACATCAAGGCTGCCCGCTATGACCACACTCACTGCGACCGCGATTTCGCCAAGGAAAATGCCGTTGTTATTGAAGAAAAGTACGAGAAGCTGCTGAATGAGGCCTCCGATCCCGAAGAGATCAAGAAGCTCAAGGCTGCCCGCAAGGCGGAGCTTCGCCGCAACAAGAAGATTCGCCTGACTACTCAGATCCAGATGGTCTTCCAGGACCCCATCGCCTCCATTGACCCCCGTATGACCGTCCGCGAGATCATCTCCGAAGGCATGGTCATCCAGGGCGAGAAGGACCAGAAGGTCATCGACGACAAGGTCTACGAGCTTCTGGAACGCGTCGGTCTGGTGCGTGAGCACGCCGGCCGTTATCCCCACGAGTTCTCCGGCGGCCAGAAGCAGCGTATCGGTGTCGCCCGGGCCGTTGTCATGAACCCCGAGCTGATCATCGCCGACGAGCCTGTATCCGCTCTGGATGTTTCCATTCAGGCTCAGGTAATCAACCTGCTGAATGAGCTGCGCCACGAGCTGGGTCTGACGATCATGTTCATCGCCCACGACCTTTCCGTCGTCAAGTACTTCTCCGACCGTATCGGCGTTATGTACTACGGCAACCTGGTCGAGCTGGCAAGCTCGGACGAGCTCTTCCTGAACCCGCTGCACCCCTATACCAAGTCTCTTCTGTCTGCTATTCCTCTGCCCGACCCCGAGTATGAGAAGCAGCGTACCCGTATCGTTTACAATCCCCTGGCAGAGCATGATTATTCGCTGCAGCAGCCCACGCTGCGAGAGATCAAGCCCGGTCATTTCATCCGCTGCAATGATGCGGAATTTGAGAAGTACCTGAAGGAAGTTAAGGATTAAGCGTTTTTCGATGGAAAAAAAGCTGACGAAAAAGAATCTTTTGATCGCGCTGGCGGTGTTTGCCGCGGTCAGCGCACTGGCCTTCTGGCTTCGCCTCGGCATGACTACGGAGACAGAGGAAACGAAAAGAATGTTTGCCTGTCTGTCGGATGCCTTTTTTATCAGCGGCGTCCTCTTCGTCGGAGCGGGGCTTCTGGTGTGGGCGTCCAATGAGGGTACCTTTTGGGGCCTGGGCTTTGCCGGAAGCAGTGCATTGAAGATGATCATTCCGCCTTTTCTTCTAGGCGAGCGTCAGAAAAACGCTTATTACAGCAAGAACGGACGGCTGGAATCCTACGGTGAATACCGCGAGCGGAAGAAGGCCGAGCCGAAGACCCGTTTCTGGCACCTCATTGTCTGCGGTCTGCTGGGGCTGGTGCTGGGCGCCGTTTTCCTGGCGCTGTACAGTTTTTAACATGAAATCCCGCCAAGGCGGAGCGCTTCCGGAAGCGTCCGTCCGCAGCGGGATTTTTTTTGACGAAAGAGCGATGGAACGCTTCGGAGGCCCGTCATTTAGGTGCTTGAAAAAGCCGGCGGGCGATGCTATAATGTACCAATAAAGTATAGTAAGTTGAGGTAAATTGCTTTATATGAAGGCTTGTTTTAAGAAAACCGCTGCGCTTCTGCTGGCGTTCCTGCTCGGCCTGGGAACTCTTTCCGGCTGCGTAAATCCCGGCAAGCATCCAACGGTTGTCGGCGAGCATGAGCTTGGTATCGGCACAGAAAGTCTGAAGCTTACGCTTAACCCCCACGCTTATGCGGCCAAGGCGGAGCAGGAGCTGATGCAGCTTCTTTCTTCCGCTTTGGTTTCGGTCCTGCCTGTATCCGCGGAGGGAGGCGGCTTCCAGTGGATTTTCGAGATGGCGGACTCCGTTACCGATGTCACTCAGCTTCATACGGACGACCTGGTCAAATACGCGGTCAGTCTTCCGTACGGGGTGGAGGCAGCCTCTCTCACCCGCGGTTATGTATATGAAATCCGCCTGAATCCGAACGCCCGCTGGGAGGACGGCACGCCCATCACGGCGGATGACTATATCTTCTCCATGAAGGCGCTTCTGGATCCCGAAATGAAAAATGAGCGCGCCCGGGCCTATTACGGCGGCTCCGGCGCCTTGGCCGGCGCCTGGCGCTATTACTCCTACGAAATCAACGAGCTTGAGAACTACACCAATGCCGCCTATCAGCTGAGTGATCTGGTGAAGGGTGAAGACGGTGTTTATACCACGCCCGAAGGCTTTGCGCTCGCTATTGCGACGCAGGACGGCCTCCGTTTTCTGGATGACTATTCCCTGCAGACCTTCGTCGATTATTACGGCTATCTCTACTTCGATGTCAGCGCCTACAAGCAGCTGATTGCTTCGGCTGACGAAAAGGGCCGCGTGGCCGTCACGGACGAAAGCCTGGCGCTGCTTACGGCGGTCATCACCAAAAATGCCCGCTGGGGCGATACCGCGGAAGACGCCGTCAACTATCTGATCTATTCTCAGCCGTCCGAACGCTTCGAATACGAAGATACCGTCGGCCTCTATCAGGCGGACGCCTATACTCTGCGCTACGTTACGCAGAATTACACTGATTCTGATACGCTGCTTGCCGCCCTTACGGAATCCTGGCTTGTCAAGCGGGAGCTTTACGAGGCCGGGCGCAGCTATTCCGAAAGCCAGCTCTTTGTGACCGATTACGGCACCGGGATGGATGCCTTCAAAAGCTGCGGCCCCTACCGCATCGAAAGCTGGAACGAGGCCGAAATGGTCCTCGTACAGAACGAAAACTGGTACGGCTGGGAAAAGAAGGACGGCTTCCTGGTCTCCTATACGCACGCACAGGTGGACGGCGAATACCTCCAGCAGTATCAAAGCACGAAAATCATCCTGAAAAAGCTCAGTGCGGAGGCGCAGGCGGAGGCCTTTTCCAAGGGCGAGCTCTCCCTCCTCTGTTTAGCGGAGGGGGCCGAGGCGCCAAAGGGCGGCACGCTCTACCGCGAGCTTTCGGGCGGCGTCCGTTCCTTCTTCTTCAACACCAACGAGAAAACGCTGAAAAAGCTGGATAAAAGCGGCAACCGAAACAGCGCGGTCCTTACGGACGATGCCTTCCGCCGGGCCATGAGCCTGGCGCTTGACCGGGAAGGTCTGGCTGCCCTTTGCGGCGGTGAGGCTGCCTACGGTCTGATGAACAGCCTCTTCACGCTGGCGCCCTTCACCGAAAGTGCCGTTTCCTACCGCGAAACCGCCGAGGCCGGACGCATCAGCGAGCTGTATCAGGACGATCCGGTCGAGCTGTTCCGAACGGCTCTTGCGGAGCTCACGAGCCGCGGCCTGTACAGCGGCAAGGACGAAATCGTGCTCCGAGTCGCCTGGAGTGACGGTCCGCTTACCGAGGCTGATACGGCGCTGGCTGCAGCCGTCAGTGAAATGATTTCCGACAAAGCGGAGGCTGCCGGCTTCGGCAAGGTCACGCTTGAGCCCGTAGGCGGCGTCACAGGGCGCTATAAGGCCGTGCCTGAAGGCGATTTCGCCATCGGCTTCGGCTCGTGGGACGGCGGCGCGCTCGCACCCTACCGCTACATGCAGCTCTTCCTGGACGGCGAAACCTACGCGGGCAAGCTTTCCGAAAGCGCCTGCTGGAACCCCGCTGAAACCGAGCTTATGCTTAAGCTGAACGAAAGCAGCTATGTCATGAGCTATCAGGACTGGTCCCGTTCCCTCTTCGGCGACGGCCGTTTCGCCAACGCCGATGACGGCACCAAGCTCTTCATCACGGCCTCTCTGGAGCGCGGCTTCCTGGAAATGAGCTACCGCATTCCTGTCCTGAGCTCCGCCCGGCGCACGCTCCTCGCCGACGGAATGCACTTTATCACCGATTCTTACAGTCTGATGTACGGCTACGGCGGCATCCGGCTCCTTCAATACGAATAATTTACAACAGGAGAACAAATCATGCTGGATCTAAAATTTGTCCGCGAAAATCCCGAAATTGTCAAGCAGAACATCCGTAATAAATTCCAGGATCAGAAGCTTCCGCTGGTAGATGAGGTCATCGCCCTGGATGAGCAGTTCCGCGCCTCCCAGAAGGAGGCGGATGACCTGCGCGCCAGCCGCAACCGTATTTCGAAGGAAATCGGCCAGCTGATGGGCCAGGGCCGGAAGGATGAAGCCATGGCCAAAAAGGCTGAGGTCGCAGAGGGCGCCAAGCGTCTGGCTGAGCTGGAGGAGGCCGAGGCCGATCTGTCCGCGCGCATCCGCCGCATCATGCTGACGATCCCGAATATCATCGACAAGAGCGTCCCGATTGGTAAGGACGATTCCGAAAATGTGGAGGTGGAGCGCTTCGGCGAGCCCAAAACGCCCGACTTTGCCATCCCCTACCATACCGAAATCATGGAGAAGCTGGACGGCATCGAGATGGACGCAGCCGGCCGCGTGGCCGGAAACGGCTTCTATTAACTGAAGGGCGACATCGCCCGCCTGCATTCCGCCGTCCTGGCTTATGCGCGCGATTTCATGATCAACAAGGGCTTTACCTATTTCATCCCGCCCTTTATGATTCACGGCAACGTTGTCGAGGGCGTTATGAGCCAGACCGACATGGATGCCATGATGTACAAGATCGAGGGCGAGGACCTGTACCTGATCGGCACCTCCGAGCACTCCATGATCGGCAAGTTCATCGACCAGATGATCCCCGAGGATACCCTGCCTCAGACGCTGACCAGCTATTCCCCCTGCTTCCGCAAGGAAAAGGGCGCTCACGGCATTGAGGAGCGAGGCGTTTACCGTATCCATCAGTTCGAAAAGCAGGAAATGATCGTCGTCTGCAAGCCCGAGGACTCCATGGAATGGTACGAGAAGATGTGGCGCTACAGCGTCGAGCTCTTCCGCTCCATGGACATTCCTGTCCGTCAGCTTGAATGCTGCTCCGGTGACCTGGCTGACCTCAAGGTCAAGTCCTGCGATATCGAAGCCTGGTCCCCCCGTCAGCAGAAATATTTTGAGGTCTGCTCCTGCTCCAACCTGGGTGACGCGCAGGCCCGCCGCCTGAAGATGCGTGTCAAGGGCGAGAACGGCACCTACCTGCCTCATACGCTCAACAACACCGTCGTCGCACCGCCCCGCATGCTGATCGCGCTTCTGGAGAACAACCTGCGCGAGGACGGTACCGTCCGTATTCCCGAAGTCCTGCGTCCCTACATGGGCGGTATGGAAGAGATCCTCGTCAAATAAGCCCGAAATATTAAAGGAGGACCGTCGTGTCTGAAAGCAGAGCGGAGCAATTCCTCGATCTGTACTGCCGTATGGAGGAGCTCCTGGAACATAAATACGGCTACGAAAGCTCCAGCACCAACAATGTGGTCATTCAGTTCTGCCAAAGCCGTCAGGGAATGCGCTACCGCGACCAGCTGAACCTCTGCCGCGAGATCCGCAACGTTTTGTCGCATCATGCGGATATCAACGGCGAGGCAGTGGTGGAGCCCGCCGAAGGCTTGGTCAGCATCCTGCAGGCGGTCGTCAGCGAGCTCGAGACGCCGCCCATGGTGCTTGACTTTGCCACCGCGGCCGAGGACATCGTCATGACGACGCCCTCGCGCAACGCACTGGAGCTGATGGGCATCATGGAGAAACGTGGTTTTTCGCATATCCCCATCTGGTATTACGGCCGCATGGCGGGCGTTTTCAGCCGCAGCACGGTCTTCAGCTATCAGCTGGCGCACCCGGGCTTCGTGCTGGACAAGAGCACCAAGGTCGAGCAGTTTGCGGATTTCTATCCGCTGGATAAACACATGGAGCGCTATCTTTTCACCACGCCCGACATGTCCGTCTGGGAGGCACGCGAGGCCTTCCGACAGGTCTACAAGCACAAGCGTCTGGCCGTCATTTTCGTGACGGACAGCGGAAACGCCGAGGGCACGCTGCTCGGCATGCTGACGCCCTGGGACGTGCTGGGAATCGACAGCGTCGGATAAAAAACAAACCCGAAAGCAGTTCATCACACAAAACTGTTTTCGGGTTTTTCTTTTTGTGTTTACTCTTCGGGCGCGGGCTGCAGCCGGAAGATCAAGCGGACGGTCTGGTCCAGGTAGGCGTCCATCAGCGCCGCGAGATCGGCGGTGCGGGCCTCGGTGCTTTCGCTTCCGTAGATGAGCAGATAGACCTCATGGCCGTTCAGATCGGCCAGCGTGACGAGGCAGCGGCCGGCTTCATCGGTGCTGCCGGTCTTGAGCCCCTTCACCTCCTCGCGGTAAAAGGGGTAGCCCTCGTGCAGAAAATTATTGGAATTCGGCCATTCAAAGCTTGCGCCGGAACGGCAGGTGAAGCGGTAATAGGGCGTGGCCGCGATTTCACGGATGAGGGGATATCCGGCTGCGGCGCGTGCAATGAGGAGCATGTCACGGCAGGTGGAGTAGGTGAGCTCGTCATCCCAGCCGCTGGGGGAGACGAAGTTGGTATCGCGGCAGCCGAGCTCGGCAGCGCGCTCGCTCATCATACGGCAGAAATAATCGGCGGCCTGACGGGCCGGCATATCGGGGTCGCCCGTGACCTTCCGCGCCACGGCGACGGCCAGCACGTAGGCGGCGTCGTTGCCGGAGGGGAGGAGCAGGCCGTAGAGGAGTTCGCGGACGGTCAGGACATCGCCCCGGCTTACGTCGCAGAGACTGGAGAGCCAGGGCACCAGGCAAAGCTCGTCGCCTACGGTGATGAGGCTTTCGGGGTCCAGAAAGTCCAGCGTGAGCTGGGCGGTGATCAGCTTGGCTGTGGAGGCCGGATGCAGGCGCGTGTCCGCGTTTTTTTCGTAAATGAGGAGCTCAGCGGTGGCGTCGTAGACCAGCAGGTAGGGCGCCTCCGTTTCGGGCGCCTCAAAGCGGAAGACGAAGGCGGCCTTTTCCGGACTGGGCTGATTCAGTTCGGGATCGCTTCCGCCGAGCGCGGGTGCTGCGCCGAGCGCGGAAAGCGAAATGCGCTCGGGCAGGGCGGTGCAATCGGATGCGGCTTCGGGCAGAAGCGAGCGCGTGTAGCGCCCGGGCAGATAAGGGCCTGCGCCCAGGATGAGCATGCACGCTGCCAGCCCGCCGGCCGCAAGCCGCAGCAGAAAACGGGATATTTTCAAGGAAACCAAGTCCTTTCTCACAGATTCAGATTGGCACATTGTACCATCAAGGGGGGAAAGAGTCAAGAAATGTGGGTTCTTTGGAGAGAATACGTTTTTGAAAAAGAGCTGCTGATAGTTGAAAAATCTTTAAAACTATTTATTTTATGCGGATGGTTTTTGCCTCTTGACTATCTCGCAATGCTATGTTAACCTGTAAACGAATAAAGTAACATTCACCAAGCGATTTAATCATATATCGCATTTTTCCCTTATGAACGCACAAACCCCGTGCAGAAAGGCTAAATCATGAAAAGCCGCGTACGTGTTACCCTTTCCGCCCTTCTAAGTGCTGTTTTATGCCTTCAGATGGTGCTTCCGTGCTTGGCCGAATTAAGTTCCATAAGCGCTCTTTCCCCTGCGTCTGCGCCGGAAAGCGGCGCTTTTTTAGTGGAAGAAAACAGTGTGGGATCCGCTTCGCCTGGCGAAATCGACCTTTTGAGTCTAAGTGCGGCGGATATCCTCGGCGAGGACGTCTCCCGCCGTGAGCAAAACAGTAAGACCTTCCTGATAGACCGCCAAAGCGGCGTCTCAGCCTCCTACGGAAGCCGCGTGCATAAGAGGGCTTCGGACGGCAGCTGGGAGGATATCGATAATACGCTTGTTGCCTCCGATGGCGGCTTCCGCTTAAAGGACGGGGCGTTTGCGCTGTTTCTCCCTGAAACGCAGGGAACGGGCGAAAGCGTTTATTCCGAGAACGGCCAAAGCATCCGCTGGCAGTGGGAGGGGATCGAAGCGTCCAAGGGAACGGTTCTGGACGCGACGGATTATTCACTCATAGAAAACCCCTTCTACCTTCCGAAGCTCACATCGAAGCTTAGCTATGACAATGCTTTTCCGGATGCCGACCTTCTGGTAACGGTCACGACCGTCGGCGCGAAGGAGGACATCGTATTAAAGAGCCGTGAGGCTGCCTCCGACTACCGTTTGCAGCTTGATATCGGTTCTCTCTGCGCAAGGCAGACAGACGCGCGAACGGTATCTTTGTATGATGAAGCAGGGACGGAGCTCTTCCGCCTGGAGGCTCCTTGCATGACGGACGCAGCGGGTGAAAGCTCGGATTCGATCCGCCTGACGGTCATAGAAGAAAACGGAAGCAGACTGGTGTTAGGCTTAAGCGCGGATAAGGAGTGGCTCTCGTCTCCGGAGCGAAGCTATCCGGTAAGCCTCGATCCTTACCTTCACACCGTGACGGATGAGGAGTCGATCGCGGATACCTACATCACCTCTTTCCACCCGGATACGACCTACGGGGGGATGGGCAGTTTCTACCTCGGCCGGGAGTCCTTTTACGGGATCTGCCGGGTGCTCATCCGCTTTGACCTTCCTGAGCTTTCAAAGGGCGATACGGTGGTCGGAGCCGTCCTTTCGCTTACGCAGTACGACACGGCTGTCAGCCCTGCGGGCGCGCTGCTTGAGCTTGAGGCCTACCGGGCAAGCTCGAGCTGGGGCTCCTTAAGCGCGACCTGGAATACAAAGCGGACGAACTACGATTCCTCCCGCCTCTATGACGTCACGACGGCGCGGACGGGCTCTACTGTCCAGAGCTTCTACCTGACAGAGCTTGTTAAGGCCTGGTATAACGGAGCAGAGGAAAACTACGGAGTCTTTCTCAAGTGGCGGGAGGATGAAAGCGGTGCCTATGCGCGCGTCCGCTACTATTCCTCCGACTATAGCGGGCTCTATCACTACTTTCCCATCATCATGATTCGCTTTTTAAGCGATGTCGGACTGGAGGAGTATAAAAGCTGCCGCAGTGCGTCGGCGGGTTATGCGGGCACCGCTTACGTCAGCGATTACAGCGGAAACTTAAGCTTTGCCGCGCCGCTCTCGGAAACAGACGGTCTCCTGATGCCGGTCAGTACCTATCTTACGTATAACGGCTACCTCTCCGATCGGGAGTCGCTGGATGCTGAGCGGGGCCTTACCGCGGGATCCGGCTGGACGCTGAACCTCTCCTGCCGCATCGATCCGCTCGATACGGGCGGTACAAGCGCAGCTGAGCAGGCGCTCTTTGACGCCGTGCTGGCGGACACAAGCACCGACTATGTCTACGCCTTCCGCGACGCGGACGCAACCGTCCATTACCTATATGCGGACGGGGCAGTCTATAAGGACGAGGAGGGTCTTTCGCTAACCCTTGAGCTTGATACCGCCTCCGTCAGCAAGCGCTACCGCCTGAACTGTCAGGACGGATCGTACCTCTGCTTTGACGCAGACGGCTACTTAAGCTTTGCTTATGACAGTGAGGGAAACAGCTTCTCGCTCGCCTACGCTGTGAGCGGAAGCGGCAGCACACTCCGAAAATTTGTATGCGCGGCAACAGACGGCGCCGGCCGTGTAACAAGCTTTATCCGTGATACAAACGGCCGCCTCACATCCGTCACCGCACCCGACGGGGGAACGGTAAACCTCGTCTATACAAACGAACGCCTTAGTTCGATCAGCTATCCGAACGGACAGATAAGCAGCTTTTCCTATGACAGTGAAGGGCGGCTCATCCGCGCGGAAAACCGAAACGGCAGTGCCCTGTCGTTAAGCTACCGGAGCGGCAGCAGCCTGCCGCTTTGTGAGAAGAACCGCGTGATCCGCCTGCAGGAATACGCGACCGACACAACGCCCGGAAACTACATCGACTTCTCCTACCGAAGTGACGGAACCACGGTCTTTACCTACTCCGTAAACGGCGGGGAAGTGAGCGAACAGAGCGCTTTTGACTACCTCGGCCGTACGCTTTCCGTCACAAATCTTTTGACCGGCGCCGCAAGCGACTTCCGCTACACCGCACCCGCCTCTCCGGACGGCAGCACGAACAAGCTTTCAAGCGTATCGGTAAAGGGAGAGACGGGCGATCCGGAAAATCTTCTCGTAAATGCGAACTGGACGGGTGCCTCCTCGGGCGTGCCCGCAGGCTGGTCCTCCGGCAATCTTGAAAGCGGTGACGGAATAAGCAGCGGCGCTTTCCGGCTGAATGCAGATTCCGCCTTTTTAAAGGGTTTTTATCAGGACGTTTCGGTCGGCCGCTCCGACGCAGGCTTCCTTCTCTCCGTAAAAGCGGAAGGGCATACCCTCCCTGCCCGCCCGGATGAGCCGGACCGCACTGCCGCACTGTCCCTCACCTTCTACTACGCGGACGGTAGTACGGAGACCGTCGGCGAGAACCTGAACTTCGATACCGCGGGCCTCCAGTATAAGAGCCTGGCTGCGCGCCCCTCGGAGGAAAACAGAGAGAAGCTCATCACGAAGGTGCGCTACCAAATCACCTACGGGTATACCAGGGGCACGCTTTCTTTCTCCGACTGCGAGCTCCTCCCGGATGAAAGCGGCACGGCTTTCAGCTACGATTCCGAAGGCAGTCTTGTCTCTGCCTCCAGCCTCGCCGAAACCGGAAGACTCTACAGTTACTCCTCCTCGGGCGAGCTTTTGGAGGCATCCCGAAGCGGAAGCACCCTCTCGGAGCACTACAGCTACACCTACGATACAAGCAATCCCCACCGCCTTCTTTCCGCCCGTTCGGAGGAGAGCGGCTTAGGCCTTAACTTTAGCTATAACGGAAAGGGTGAGGTCACGGAGACAAGGGCCGGCGCGGTCCTGGCAGACGGAAGTCCGGACTGGGGCGCGCTCTATCTTTCCTCTTCTGTCAGCTACAGTGCGGATTTTAACTACGGGCAGTCCGTTACCTACCCGAGCGGGGCAGTCGTATCTTACGAGCGAAACAGCTTAAACGGCCTTGTCACGAAGCTGACGGATCCGGAGGGAAACGAAACACTCTACAGCTGGGATACGCAGAAGAAGCTCTTAAGCTGCGTGAGCGCAGACGGTGTTACGGTCAGCTATAGCTATGACAATCAGGATCTAAGCCTCGCCCGCATCACGCACAACGGATTTCACTACGACCTAAGCTACGACCGCTTCGGGAACCTAAGCTCCGTAAGCGCCGGCGGGCAGACGCTCGTCACGAATACCTACTATCCGAATAACGGAAGCCTCCGTAAGCTTACTTACGGAAACGGCGATGAGATCACATACAGTTACGATCTTTTAGGGCGTCTGACCGGCGAGATATACGTCTATGACAGCTTCAGCTATATCTACGATGCTCGCGGAAGACTCTCCGAAGTGCGAAACGGCGGAACCACAGAAGCCGAATACATCTATGACCTTGCCGACCGCCTGACCGGCTTCTGCGCAGGCGATCTTTCGGTAAGCTTCTCCTACGATGCCCTAAGCCGCGTCTCAGAAACCGTCTATTCCCTCGGAAACAGCAGTTACCGCTACCTTGTCACCTACGGCTCGGACAGCCGCCTTGAAAGCGTCCTTCTTGTCGGCGGGCCGGAACTGTGCTATACTTATGACAGCTTAGAGCGCGTCACCGGGACCGAACTGACGGACGGAAGCGCCCTCATCTTTGAAACGGACTTAAGCTACCGCAACCTGAGCGGAAACCGCACCACTAACCAGGTTTCATCCCTCATAAACAAGAATGCCGACGGAGACACCCTCTCGTCCTTCAGCTACAGCTATGACCTGAACGGAAACATCGGGAGCGTGACCGATGCGGACGGCATCACCACCGTCTACACCTACGATGCCCTGAACCGTCTGATCTCTTCCGAAACCGGCACCGATCGCATCGAATACGACTACGATAACGGCAGCAATCTCCTTGAAAAGCGAGTTTACGAGCGCGTCTCAAACAGCTGGGTGCTTGCAGAGAGCCTCTATTACGATTACGCGTCAAGCGGCTGGAAGGACCTTCTGACTGAGTATAACGGCGAAACCGTCACTTATGACGAGATCGGAAACCCGCTTTACTACTTAGGAAACCGCGAGTTCTACTGGCAGGGGAAGCGCCTCATCGGCTTCTATAACGGCGTGCGTTTTGCAAGCTACAGCTATAACGCAGACGGCATCCGCACCACAAAGTGCGTCGACGAGGTCTATACCGTCTACTATACAGAGGGCAGCCGCATCGTCGCGATGATCACGGACGACACCCTCTGGCATTTCCTCTACTACGGTGATGCTTTAGTCGGTTTTGAACGGGAGGGGGAGACCTACTACTACCTCCGGAACCTGCAGGGCGACATCGTGCAGATCATCGACGAAGACGG
>JAZRWR010000063.1:0-4471 GCA_045599825.1 Bianqueaceae bacterium
ACCGTCCTGATCCAGAAGGGCCCCCTGCGTGTCGGCGCCATCGTTGTTTCCGGCAGCACCTACGGCCGCATCAAGGCAATGGTCGACGACACCGGCCGCCGCGTCAAGGAAGCCGGACCCTCCAAGCCCGTTGAAATCATCGGTCTGTCCGAGGTCCCCGCCGCCGGCGAGCAGATGTTCGTCACGCCCACTGAAAAGGAAGCCCGCGCCCTGGCCGAGAAGGTCAGCGCCCGCGAGCGCGCCAAGATGATCGAGGGCAACAAGAAGGTCAGCCTCGACAACCTCTTCGGCGATATTCAGTCCGGCGAGGTCAAGGAGCTCAACATCATCGTCAAGGCCGACGTTCAGGGCTCCGTCGAAGCCGTCCGCCAGAGCCTCGAGAAGCTCTCCACGCCTGAGGTCGCGGTTCACGTAATCCACGGCGCCGTCGGCGCGATCAGTGAGAGCGACGTCATGCTGGCGTCCGCCTCGAACTCGGTCATCATCGGCTTCAATGTCCGTCCCGACGCTACCGCGAAATCCACTGCGGAAAGCGAGAAGGTCGACATCCGTCTGTACCGCGTCATTTACAATGCGATCGAAGATATCCAGGCCGCTATGAAGGGCATGCTGGATCCCGAATTTGTCGAGAAGCAGCTGGGCCACGCAGAGGTCCGTCAGGTCTACAAGGTATCGAGCGTCGGTACCATCGCCGGCTCCTACGTCACCGACGGCAAGATCACCCGTTCGGCCAAGGCCCGTCTGATCCGCGACGGCATCGTCATCTACGAGGGCGAAATGGACTCCCTGCGCCGCTTCAAGGATGACGTCAAGGAGGTCGCCAGCGGCTACGAGTGCGGTATTATGCTGAATAAATTCAGTGATATCAAGGAAGGCGACGTCATCGAGGCCTTTATCATGGAAGAGGTGGCGCGCTGATGGCCGTTAGACATTCCAATCAGAACCGGGGCGAACGCATCAACGAGGCCATCCGGGAAGAGCTCTGCCTGATTTTCCGGGAGCTCAAGGACCCACGCATCGACCTGTGCACCTCCGTGGTGCGCACGGAGACGACGCGCGACCTGAAATATTGCAAGATTTACGTCAGTGTTCTGGGCGATGAGACCAAGCAGACGGACGCGGCGGCCGCGCTGAAGAGCGCAAAGCCCTTTATCCGCCGGGAGCTGGCTGCACGCCTGAACCTGCGCATTACGCCTGAGCTCAGCTTCGTGATGGACGATTCCATCGCCTACAGCATCCGCATGGAGGAGCTCCTGGCGCAGATTCATGCTTCCGAGGCAAAGCCCGGGGATACTCCCGCCGGTGATGCCTGCGAGGGCGAAGAGCCCGGGAAAGAGTGACGCATGAGCCTGGAACGCGCGGAGTTTGCCAGAACTTTAAAGAATTTTATCGGCCGTTTTGAGCGCTTTATTATCAGCGGCCATATCCGCCCGGACGGAGACAGTGTGGGCGCCTCGGCGGCGCTCTGCCACCTGCTTCTTGATCTGGGCAAGGATGCCCGGGTGATCCTGGACGGGGACTGCAGCCGCTTTACGGAAATGCTCCGTCCCTTCCCCATCATCCGTCCCGACGAGCTCGGCTCGGCAAGCGGCTTCGCCTTCATCATGCTGGATGTCGCGGAGCCCGGCCGGACCGGAAAAGCAGAGGAGCTGGTGCTTCGCGCGAAGGCCAGCCTCTGCATCGACCACCACAGCTCCGCTCTGGAGTACACGGACTTCTTCTACTGTGAACCGGAAAGCTCCTCGGCCTCTGAGGTGCTCTACCACCTGCTGAAGGAGGCCGGCTTCCCGATTACGGAGGCGATGGCGGAGGCCCTCTTCATGGGTGTCTGCTTCGACACGGGCGGTTTCCGGCATTCGAGCACGACTGCGGAGACCTTCCGCATGGCGGCCGAGCTGACGGAGCTTGGTGCGGAGCCAACCCGCCTTCAGAATGCGCTTTTTCACTCCAGGAGCTTCTCCGAATGCCGCGGCCTTTCCCTGGCCATCCGTAAGTCGAAGCTGTATGAGGGCGGCATTTTGATGTGCTGCCTGACCATAGGCGATGTCTTCCAGGTGCAGTCCCGGATGGCTGAACTGGACGGCGTGGCCGGCGCACTGAACGAAATCGAGGAGGCAGAGGTCGTCTGCGTCCTCCGGGAAATGGACGACGGCGCCATCCGTGTCAATATGCGCTCCAAAAGCAAGGTCGATGTGGCCCGCGTGGCCTCCGGCTTCGGCGGCGGCGGGCATGTGCGCGCTGCGGGCTGCACCGTGGCCGACCCCATGCTTCTGGTTAAAGAAAATCTCCTGGCGGCGATTCGCCGACAGCTGAACGAGGCGGAGGCGTGATGAACGGAGTCGTCAATGTTTATAAAGAAAAGGGCTTTACCTCACACGATGTGACCGCAATTCTGCGCGGCGTCCTGCACGCCTCGAAAATCGGTCACACGGGCACGCTGGATCCGGACGCGACCGGCGTTCTGCCTGTGTGTGTGGGCAAGGCGACCAAGGCGGCCGAGCTGATTATGGGCCGCGACAAGGAATATATCGCCGAGCTTGTCTTCGGCTGCGAAACCGACACGCAGGATGCCGGCGGCGCCGTTACCGAAAGCACGGACTATGTCTTTGATGAGGCGACGGCGCGAGATGCCATCCTGAGCTTTCAGGGCGGCTACGACCAGATCCCGCCCATGTATTCCGCCGTCAAAATGAAGGGCGTGAAGCTCTACGAAATGGCGCGCGAGGGACTGAGCGTCGAGCGGGAGCCCCGGCATGTGGAGATACCCGCCATCGAGATCCTTTCGCTGGACGAGAAGGGCGCGCGCATCCGCGTCGCCTGCTCCAAGGGCACCTATATCCGCACGCTGTGCGAGGATATCGGCCGCCGCACGGGCTATCTGGCTCACATGCGCGAGCTTTGCCGCACCGCCTGCGGACCCTACCGCGTGGAAGGCGCCCTTACCATCGCCGAGATCAAGGCACGCATGGCCGCGGGCGACGAATCCTTCCTGGTCACGCTCGAGGAGCTTTTCGCGGACTGCTTTTCGTTCACTGTCCCCGAGGAGGACGATCTGTACCTTCTGAACGGCAACTGCCTGACCTATGCGGACCCGGCGCTGCCGCGGGAAATCGGCGCGCGTATCCGCGTACATACTTCGGACGGGGCCTTCATCGGCCTCTACCGCGTGACCGAGCTTCTGGACGGCGCGGTGCGCATGCGGACCGAAAGAATTTTTGCATAAAAAGGAGGTGCCTGCCTTGTCCGTAATTGCCTGTCTGGGTAATTTTGACGGTGTTCATCTGGGACACCGGGCGCTGTTTCGGGCAGCGCGGGCGCTTTCAGCCAAAACGGGCGACAGGGTCGCAGCGCTTATGCTGAGCCCGCACCCGCAGCAGGCCCTTGGCAAGGAGCTAAAGCTGCTCCAGAGCGATGATGAAAAGAAGGAGCTTTTGCTTCGCGAAAAGCTGGCCGACGAGGTCATCTTCCTGCCCTTCGAAGCACTCCGCAGCTATGAGCCGGAGGAATTCTTCCGCGAGATTCTGCTGGAGCGCATCCGGGCCTCGGCCGTAGTCATCGGTGAGAACTACCGTTTCGGCCGGGAGGGAAAAGCGGACGCTTCCGCTATGGCCGCGCTCTGCCGCGAGGCGGGGATCGGCTGCGTGACCGTGCCCATGGTATACGCGGACGGAGCGCCGGTGTCGAGCACCCGCATCCGCCATCTGTTGGAAAACCATCAATTCCGGGAGGCGGCCCGCCTGAGCGGGGGTCCCCGTTTATATCCATCTTTTACAGGAGGATTTACTATGAAACAGTATGGAGTCAACGAACTTCGTGAAATGTATCTGTCCTTTTTCGAGAGCAAGGGACATCTGCGCATGAACAGCTTTTCGCTGGTGCCGCAGAACGATAAGAGCCTGCTCCTGATCAACGCCGGCATGGCTCCCTTAAAGCCTTATTTCACGGGCCAGGAAATTCCCCCCCGCCGCCGCGTTACGACCTGCCAGAAATGCATCCGCACCGGCGATATCGACAACGTCGGCAAGACCGCCCGTCACGGCTGCTTTTTTGAAATGCTGGGCAACTTTTCCTTCGGTGACTACTTCAAGCACGAAGCTATCGCCTGGTCCTGGGAGTTTCTGACCGAGGTCGTCGGCATGGATCCGAACCGTCTCTATCCCTCCATCTACAAGGACGACGATGAGGCCTTCGATATCTGGAACAAGGAAATCGGTATCCCCGCCGAGCGCATCTTCCGCTTCGGCAAGGAGGACAATTTCTGGGAGCACGGCGCCGGTCCCTGCGGCCCCTGCTCGGAGATCTACTATGACCGCGGTGAAAAGTACGGCTGCGGCAAGCCCGGCTGCACCGTCGGCTGCGACTGCGACCGCTACATGGAGATCTGGAACAACGTATTCTCCCAGTTCGACAACGACGGCAACGGCAACTATACAAGTCGGATCGTAGCCATGTCGTTCTGTGAGCCAAGGAG
>JAZRWR010000064.1:0-7300 GCA_045599825.1 Bianqueaceae bacterium
TTGTATTGGAAGAAGGCGTATTGCAGAATATGCAGCTTGTGATCTCCTGCATTGCCCACCATGAGGACACTTTCCGACGGGCGCTCGGCGCAAGAAAAAGCGACGAGGCTAAGAAGGAACTGACGTCCAAGAAGCGGACGGTTCAGAAATCCGAAAATCGTCTTGCCGAACTGGACAGGCTGTTCAAGCATATCTACGAGGATATGGTGAACGGGCGGCTGAGTGAGGCAAGGTTTCAGATGCTCTCGGACGATTATGAGAAGGGACAGGCAGAGCTGCGGGACAGGATCGAGTTGCTGAAAGAAGAAATTGAAAGGCAGGAAGATCAGGCGGAGAACGTTGACCGTTTCATCCGCACGGCGAAAAAGTATCTGTATCTGGAAAAGCTGACGCCGACCATACTGAACGACATGGTGAACGCTGTGTACGTTCATGCGCCGGTCAAATCCAGCGGACAGCGGGTACAGGACGTGGAGATCAGCTACAACTACGTAGGGATTCTTCCTGCCGCGTTGCTCTACGATTTACGAAACACTGAAACGGCATGACCGAAGCCATGCCGTTTCAGAGAAAACATCTTATACTGTTTTATTGGACCGCCTCATCGGGGAGCTTTTTTAATCTTCTTACTTCTCCAGCGCCTTCTTGGCGTTGTCGACCAGCGCGGTGAACGCAGCGGGATCGGCGACGGCGATGTCAGCCAGGACCTTGCGGTTCAGGGTGATACCGGCTTCCTTCAGACCGAACATGAAGCGACTGTAGGAAATGTCGTTCAGATGGCAGGCGGCGTTGATACGAGCGATCCACAGAGCGCGGAAATCTCTCTTCTTCTGCTTGCGGCCGGCATACGCGTAATTCTGAGCGCGCATAACGGCAGACTTAGCGCTGCGATACTGGGTAGAGCGAGCCAGGTAGAAGCCCTTGGCTGCTTTTAAAGTTCTCTTATGTCTTTTACGGCTGTTTAAAGCCCCTTTAACTCGTGCCATGATTTAAATCCTCCTAGTATTTTCCCTCGATATCATCCGTCTTAGCTGTAAGGCAGGACTTTCTTCATGACCTTGAAGTTGGTCTGATCAGTCATGATGGGCTTTCTGAGGTTTCTCTTTCTCTTGGTGGTTTTCTTGGAGAGGATGTGGCTCTTGTAAGCCTTGTATCTCTTCAGTTTACCGGTACCGGTTACTTTGAAGCGCTTCGCAGCGGCTCTCTTGGTTTTTACTTTCGGCATAATAAGATCCTCCTTAAAAAATTAACTCTTCTTCGGCGATAAGAACAGGACCATGTTGCGGCCTTCCATCTTGGCGGCCTTTTCGACAACGCCCGCACCGTCCAAAGCCTCGACGAAAGCATCCAGCACTTCCTTGCCCAGATTCGTGTGCGTCATCTCACGCCCACGGAAGCGGACCGAAACCTTGACTTTGTCTCCGTGTTCCAAAAACTTAATCGCGCTCTTGACCTTCGTTTCGACATCGTGGTCATCGATGTTGGGAGAAAGCCGGACCTCTTTGACTTCCGTCGTCTTCTGGTTCTTCTTGGCTTCCTTCTCCTTCTTCAACTGATCAAAGCGATATTTACCGTAGTCCATGATCTTGCAAACCGGCGGATTCGCGTTGGGAGAGATCTTAACCAGATCCATCTCGCGCTCCAGCGCCTTTGCCATGGCCTCCTTCGCAGAAACAATACCTAACTGCGTACCGTCCGAGTCGATCAGGCGAACTTCCTTGTCGCGGATCTCCTCATTGATCATTAATTCGCTAATAGCAAGCACCTCCAAAATGCGTACGCACCGAAAGGTGCGCATAAAAAAAGCGGACTCGCATAGGAATCCGCTGATGATTTTATTTCCCGGGAAATGCCCGTGATGATGAAGTCATGTGAGCCGTGCGCACTGTATTGCCCTGTTGCCGGAGAGGCAAGGAAGGTTGTGGCAGGTGAGAAGCGGAACCCTTCTGCTTATTGACTTGGCTATTATAGGGCCTGCGGAAGGGTTTGTCAATGCTTTTTTTAAGAATTCCTTACCGTTTTTATTCGACAAAGATATAGCGCCCGTCCGATAAATGCAGGATATAAACACCGGCTTCTTCATAGAAATCCTCTTTTTTTCGCTTGTTTTTCTGTCCCGCCCCCTATATAATAAAAAAATCCCTTCACAAGGAGGCAAACCGTGATCAAACGCTTCATCGCTTACTATAAGCCCCACAAGAAGATCTTCATCCTCGACATGCTGGCCTCGTTCCTGATGTCGCTCATCGGCGTCATCTACCCCATCGTCACGCGCACCATGCTGAACGACCTCATTCCGAACCGGAACTACCGCATGATCGTCGCCGCGGGCCTGCTGGTGCTCGTGCTCTACACCGTCCGCATGTTCCTGAACTACTTCGTACAGTACCAGGGACACATGATGGGCGTCGCCATGCAGGCCGACATGCGCAGCGACCTCTTCCGCCATCTGGAGGAGCTGCCCTTCACTTTCTACGACAACCACGAAACGGGCAAAATCATGTCCCGGCTCACCTCCGATCTGCAGGATGTGACGGAGCTCGCGCACCACGGCCCCGAAAACGTCATCATCTGCTCGATCACCGTCCTCGTTTCCTTCGGCTATCTCTTCTCGATCAACTGGATCCTGGCCCTCATCCTGCTGGCCTGCGTCCCGCTGCTCATCCTGGTCTCCGGCAAGACCCGCAACCGCCAGCGCGACGCCTTCCGCGCCACCCGCGCTGCGCACGCGCAGATCAACGCCGCCCTTGAAACCAGCATCTCCGGCATCCGCGTCACCAAGGCCTTCAACAACGCCCCGCGCGAAATCGAAAAATTTGAAGAAGGAAACAGCCGCTACCGCGAAGCCAGTCGCGAGGCCTACCGCGCCCTCGGCGTCTTCCACTCCAGCACCACCTTCATCACCGAGGTCTTCAACGTCGTCGTCCTGATTGCCGGCGGCCTCTTCCTCTATGCCGGCCGCATCGACTTCGCCGACTACTCCGCCTTCATCGTCTCCATCAACCTCTTCCTCAACCCCGTCAGCACGCTCATCCGCTTCCAGGAGCAGTTCCAGAACGGCGCCGCGGGCTTTGAGCGCTTCATCGAAATCCTCGACACCGCGCCCGAGCTTGAGAGCGCCGACGCCTCCCCTGCCGAAGCGGTCCGCGGCGACATCGTCCTGGATGACGTCAGCTTCTCCTACGAAACCAGCCCGGACGTCCTCGACCACATCAGCCTGCACATCCCCGCCGGCAGCACCTTCGCCCTCGTCGGTCCCTCCGGCGGCGGCAAAACCACCATCTGCCACCTCATCCCGCACTTCTACGAGCTCTCCGACGGCCGCATCCTCATCGACGGCCGCGACATCACCACGCTCACCCTCAAATCCCTCCGCCAGAACATCGGCATCGTCCAGCAGGACATCTACCTCTTTAACGCCAGCCTCCGCGAAAACATCCTCTACGGACGCCCCGGCGCCTCCGACGCCGACGTCATCGAAGCCGCCCGGCGCGCCAACATCCACGACTTCATCATGAGCCTGCCCGAGGGCTACGACACCGTCATCGGCGAGCGCGGCGTCCGCCTCTCCGGCGGCCAGAAGCAGCGCCTCTGCATCGCCCGCGTCTTCCTCAAGAACCCGCCCATCCTTATCCTGGACGAGGCGACCTCCGCCCTCGACAACACCACCGAGATCCTCATCCAGCAGGCCCTCGATGAGCTGTGCATCGGACGCACCACCCTGGTCGTCGCGCACCGCCTCTCCACCGTCAAGAACGCCGACCGCATCGCCGTCATCGACGACGGCCGCATTCTGGAGGAAGGCACCCACGACGAGCTGATTGCCTCGGGCGGCCTTTATGCGACGCTGTACCAGCAGCAGTTCCGCAGCTGATTTACGCAGAAAGCGACTGACACAAAAATCCGCACCCCCTCAGGGATGCGGATTTGTTTTGTAAAAATTTTTGCGGAATTGCCGCGAAGCGGCAATTGCCGAAGCGGCAAAACGCATAGTTTGCGGCTTCGCCGTAAACTTTTCCTATTTTGTTTTGCGGAATTGCCGCGCAGCGGCAATTGCCGCGCAGCGGCAAAACGCATAGTTTGCGGCTTCGCCGCAAACTATTGTTATTTGAGAATCACAACCTTGCCGATGATGGGCAGCTCTTTCGCAAGACCCTTGCAGGCGTTGATGATACCGATGATGGCAAAGATCAGGCAGACGAATCCGAGCAGACCGAAGATAACACCAAGAATCGGAATACCGGAAAGGATGGAAATAATGAGCTCCGCAACCGCAAGGACAAGACCCTGATTGGCATGGAAGCGAGCGAACTTGGACTCCTTGGCGGCAAAGATGGGGACCAGCACCAGGATGCCCAGATAAGCCAGAATCGCCATAAGCTTATTGGCTTCGATATCCGCGGGATCATACTCGGAGGTGGTATCGGGAGTATTGTTCAGCGCAGAAATCTTCTCGGAAAGATCGATTTTGTCTTCGTCTTTGGTTTCAATAGCCTGCGGAGCGCCGCAGGTGGGGCAGAACTTCTGGCCTTCGTCAACCAGACTTCCGCATTTGCTGCAAATAGCCATTTTAAATAATCTCCTTTAAAAAAGAACTTGGTAATATTATAGCACAGAAGAAAAACGCGTGCAAGGCGTAAGCGAACGCTTCCCGGACAAGATACAGAGAACGGGGAAGATCTGCAGCTGCGAAACTCAGGCTCCGAGAGGCGACAGACGCTGTGCATCTGCGCGAAAGCACTCCGCGTTTTCGCGATCTTTTTTCCTCTTTAGCTTTTCCCTGAGCCGCTCTGCGGCTCTTTCTTACGCGCTCTCGCCCGCATGTATCTCGCGCAGCGTCAGTTCCTCGTCCACGACCAGAAAATCCGCGCGAAGCCCCGGCGCAATCGCGCCAAGCTCGCCGTCCAGGCCGAGGCTTCGGGCCGGGTTGTACGTCGCCGCCAGAATGGCCTCCTCCTTCGGGACGCCGAAGGAAACGGCGCTTCGCATATCCTGATAGAGGTCGGAGGCAGCGCCGGCAATCGTGCCGTCCGCCAGGTGCGCCAGGTGGTCGTAGACGAAAACGTCCTGGCCGCCCAGCCGGTAGCGTCCCTCCGGCATGCCGAGGCAGCAGAGAGCGTCGCTGATGAGACAGATGCGGCCGGGAAAGAGCCGGAAGGCCGCGCGGACCGCCGCAGGGTGCACGTGGTGGCCGTCGCTGATGAGCTCAGCGAAGACGTCCTCGCGCTCGGCGGCCGCTCCGACCGCGCCGGGCTCACGGTGCGCAAGGCCCGTCATGGCGTTGTAGAGGTGCGTCACGTGGGTGATGCCCGCGTCGAAGCCCGCCCGCGCCTCATCGTAGCCCGCTGCCGAATGCGCGAGCGAAACGGTGCATTCCCGGCTGATCTCGCGGATGAAGTCGAGCGCGCCGGGAAGCTCGGGGGCGACGTCGGCCTGACGGATCAGACCCTTCGCCTGCGCCTGCAGGGCACGGAAGGCGTCCGCGTCGGGCTCCTTCAGATAGGCCTCGTTCTGCGCGCCCTTCTTGGCTTTCGAGAAAAACGGCCCCTCCATGTGGATGCCGGCCAGGTAGCTCAGGCCCCGCGGCGACTCCTCGTGCAGGCGGGCAGCGTTTTCGTAGGCGCGGCCCAGCTGCTCGTAGGGGACGGTGGCCGAGGCCGGCACGAAGGATGTGATGCCCCGCGACAGCAGATAGGCCGCCATGCGCTTGAGCCCCGTGCAGTCACCGTCGGAAAAATCGGAGCCGAGGGCGCCGTGGATGTGGATGTCGACCAGACCGGGAATGACGTACGCGCCCTGAAGGTCGCGGGCGGCCGCGTCCGGGCGCGCGGCCTCCTCGTCCGTAAAAACGCGGGTGAAGCGGCCGTTCTCGGTTTCGAAGCCGGCGGTCTCAAAGCGGCCGGACAGAAAGACTTGAGCGTTGTAGAATTTCATCGCTGTGAAAAAAACGCCTGCGGCAGGCGCAGGCGATATCCTTTCTTAAAATGAGCGGACGATGGCCTGCATCTCGTCCCAACAGGCCTCCATTTCCGCCACCAGCTTGAACTGGGTACGGCAGCGCAGAAGGTTGTGGTCGGGCTTGGAGACGCCGAAATAGTGATCGCCGTCGATATAATCGGTCAGGAAGCGGACGCCGCATTCCAGGGTCATAAGCTTGGCACCCCAGACCAGGCTCTCGCGCTCGGCCTCCGTCAGGTTCGGGCAGGCCTCCAGATAGCCCTTGGTGAAGGCGCGGAAGCGGTCAAGATTGAAGCGCACGCGGTCAAGATCCGGCTCATCCTCGGCGGCTGTGGAGGCGCCGAAGCGGATAGCGTCGCCGTAATCGTAGGCCGGAAGGCCCGGCATGACGGTGTCGAGATCGATGACGCAGAGGGGCTTGCGGCTTTCGGCGTCAAGCATGACGTTGTTGAGCTTCGTATCGTTATGCGTGACCTTGAGGGGCAGGATGCCGCTTTCGAGCCGGCGTACCAGCGTGGCGCCGTCCTCCTCACGAGTCAGGGCAAAGTCGATTTCGGGCCGGCACAGCGCGGCACGGCCCACGGGATCCTTCGCCAGAGTCTCCTTGAAAATGCGGTAGCGGTCGACGGTATTATGGAAGTTCGGAATGGTTTCCGCCAGGGTTTCGGCCGGGAAATCGGTCAGTTCGTTCTGAAAATGGCCGAAGGCGATGGCGCTCTGGTAGAAATCGAAGTCCGTTTCGGGCAGCTGCAGGCAGACGCTGTCCTCGACGAATTCGAAAACACGCCAGCAGGAGCCGTCCTCTGCGCGGATGTAAAGAGCGTCATCCGTGGTGGAGACCAGCTTCATGACGTGGCGGGGATCCCGGTCACGCTCGGCCAGATAGGCCGTAACTGCCTCGATATTCTGCATCAGCGCGTCCACGTCAGGGAAAACGTGCTGATTGATCATCTGCAGGATGTAGTGACGGCCGCTCTTTGTGGTCACCAGAAAGGTACGGTTGATGTGCCCCTCACCGTGAGGCTCTACGCTGACGGGCCTCGCGTCGATGCTGAACCGGGCGGCCAGCGCCTTCAGCTGCGTTTTGGTATATGCTGCGCTCATGTGTTTCTCCGTTCAAAGCAAAAATCTTATTAGCTTTCCTATTATATGACGGAATGCCGGAAAAAGAAAGAGAAAAAAGAAAATCCCCCGGGGATGAACTGATATGTACCCCCTTTACTGGACAACCAGTAAAGGGGGTATTGTTATGAAGTACAGCTTTGAGTTTAAAGTAACCTGTGTAGAACTCTATAAGCTGAGGAAATGGCCGGAAACACCGGAAGGCATGACCGCAAAAGAT
>JAZRWR010000065.1:0-9375 GCA_045599825.1 Bianqueaceae bacterium
GCTTCCTTGCCAAGCGCATGGGCGCCCCCATCGGCCGCCTCCTCTGCGCCTCCAACCAAAACCGCGTCCTCACGGACCTCTTCGAAACCGGCCTCTACGACCGCAACCGCCCCTTCTACAAAACGACCTCCCCCTCGATGGACATCCTCATCTCTTCAAATCTGGAGCGCCTCCTGTACCTGGAATCCGACGGCGACAGCGCCCTCGTCGCCTCCCTGATGCAAAAGCTGAAGGAGCAAGGGTCCTATCAGGTCCCGGATGCCCTTCTCGCGCGTTTAAAGGCCGATTTCAGCGCCTATAGCGCCGACGACGCAAATTCTACCGCAGCCATCGCCAAACTCTATTCTGAGGCCAAATACGCGGTCGACCCCCACACCGCCGTCGGCTTCTGCGCCCTCGATGCCTACCTCGAAAGCAAGCCCGCCGCCCCCTTCGTCCTCGTCTCCACCGCGAGCCCCTTCAAGTTCGCCGCCACCGTCCTCCGCGCCCTCGGACAAAGCGTCCCCGCGGACGATTTTGAGGCACTTGACGCCCTCTCCGCGGCGATAGCCGCCCCCATTCCTGCCGGGCTCTCCAGGCTCCGCACCCTGCCCGAGCGCTTTACCGAGGCAGTGGGGAAAGATGAGATAAAAGAAAGCATGTGAGAAGGGAGGGAGGGAGTTAGGGAGTTAGGGAGTTAGGGAGGGAGGTGCGGTGTCTTTCCTATTCCTTATTCCTTATTTCCTCTTCCCCATTTCCTATTCCCTCAAGAAAGGTCTTCTATGAACACTTCCAAGCCATATCTTTCCTGGCAAAACTTTCCGCGTCCCAGCCGTCAGCAGGAATATACTGAGCCCGCGCGTCTTCTGTCGCCGGACGGAAGGCTTCTGGTCCGCGGCTGGGCGCGCCGGAATGTTTTTGATTACGACCGCAATGATGTCAAGGCAAAAGCCCACCGCAAGGAATGGGACTTCTACCAGATTTCCGACGGACACTACATGGTCCAGGTGAATTTCGCCAACATCACGCTGGGCGGTTATGTTTCGACCACGCTGGTGGATCTTCAGGCGGGCAAGGTGCTTTGCAGCTCCGCCTCCTATTTCGTCGGTGCGCGCAGGCGCTACCCGCTGCCGGCGAAGGGCGATATCCCGAACCGGGTCGCCTACAAAATCGGCGGAGCCGAATTTGAGTTCGTGACCGAGGAGACGTCCCGCACGCTTTATTACAAGAAGGGCGCGGTGGAGCTTTCCTTCCGCATGGACCGTCTGCCCGGGCAGGAAAACATCACGACGGTGCTGCCCTTCGAGGGTCGGCCGGACCGCTATTTCATGACAACGAAGGAAAACTGTCTTCCCTGCGAGGGCACGTTCACATGCCCGGACGGCAGCTACCGTTTCTCCAAGGACAGCTGCTTCTGCGTAATGGACTGGGGCCGCGTCTGCACGCCCTACCGGCTGGTCTGGTACTGGGGCAACGGCAGCTGCTATCTCACCGACGATAAGGGACAGCGCCACCTCTTCGGCTTCGAGATCACCTGGGGCATCGGCTGTGAGGAAGCCGCCACGGAAACCTGCCTCTTCTTCGACGGCAAGGCGCACAAGATCGGCGCGGTCGATGTGGAGGTCTTTCCGAAGCCGGACGGCTATATGAAGCCCTGGCGCTTTGTGTCCGAGGACGGCCGCTTCAATCTGACGATGCAGCCCTTCTACGACCACCACAGCGACCTGAATGTCGGGGTGCTGCGCATGCATTCGCACCAGGTGCACGGTCTGTGGAGCGGCACGGTGACGCTGGACGACGGGACGGTCCTCGGCATCTCTGATATGTACGCCTTCTGCGAATATGTCGAAAACCGCTGGTAAATAATAAAAATAAAGCGTCATTCCTTCGGACGAAAAACCGTAAGGAATGACGCTGTTTTTAATTGTATTCGACCTTCATGAGGCAGAGGCCCTGCGCAGGCGCGGTCGGGCCGGCCAGGCTCCGGTCCTTCGCCTCGATGAGCGCCGGCATGAATTCGGGATCCGTGCGGCCGAAGCCGACTTCCAGCAGCGTTCCGGTCAGGATGCGCACCATGTACTGCAGAAAGCCCGTTCCGTGGTAGGTAAAGCTCAGGTAGTCGCCCTTGCGGACGATGTCGATGCGGTCCACCAGACGGACGGTGCTTTTTTTCATGCGGGGATTGCCGCAGAAGGAGGCAAAGTCGTGCTCGCCGATCAGCAGCTCGGCGGCCCGGCGCATGCGCTCGAGATCCGGCATTCCGTCGAGAGCATAGCAGTAGCGGCGGTCAAAGAGCGGCTTGCAATCGCCGACGTAGCAGGTGTAGCAATAGACCTTGCCGGTCGCCTTGTAGCGGCTGTGGAAGCGTTCGCCGGCCTCGCGCACATCCAGGACAACGATGTCGTCGGGCAGGTAGCGGTTCATGTAGGCGCGGATGCCGTCGGGCGAAAGCTTCGTATCCAGATAGGCGTTCGCGACCATGCCGCGCGCGTGGACGCCGGCGTCCGTGCGGCCTGCACCGATCAGCTCGACGGGCAGGACTTCGTCCGAGTCGGGACCCGCCAGCATGCGTCCGAGGACGGTTTCGAGCTTGCCCTGGACGGTCATGTCCTGGCCGGGCTGCTTTTCCCAGCCGAAGTAGCGGGTGCCGTCGTAGGCGAGGATGAATTTATAGTTCTGTTTCATTGCAGGCCGTATACCTTGCTGTATTTGCCGATCAGATAATCGACGTAATAATTCGGGTTGAAGTCCTCTCCGGTCGCAAGCTTCAGGATCTCGCGCGGGTACTTCGAGGCGCCGTAGCGGTGCACATGCTCGCGCAGCCAGTCGTTGACGGCCTGCGTGCTGCCGCTCCGGAGGGCGGCGTCGATGTCAAGCTCGCGCGCCATGGCGGCATAGATCTGCGCGGCGTAGGCGCTGCCCAGCGCGTAGGTCGGGAAGTAGCCCATTTCGCCGTAGGACCAGTGGACATCCTGCAGGACGCCCTCGGTGTCGTTGGAGGCCGTGATGCCGAAATACTCGGTGAAGAGCTCGTTCCAGCGTGCGGGAAAATCGTGGACGGCCAGGCCGTTTTCGATATAATCCTGCTCCATTTGGTAGCGCAGCATGATGTGCAGGGGGTAGGTGAGCTCATCGGCTTCGGTGCGGATAAAGGACATTTCCGCGGTGTTGATGCATTTCATGAAGTCGTCGAGGCTGACACCCTGCAGCTGCTCGGGGAAGGTCTCGCACAGCTTCGGGAAATGGGGCTCCCAGAAGGCGCGGCTGCGGCCGATCATGTTTTCGTACAGGCGGGACTGGCTCTCGTGCAGGCCCATGCTGGCGCCGCCGCCGGAGAAGGTTCCGTTCAGGGCGGGGTCGCACTGCTGCTCGTAGAGCGCGTGGCCGGTTTCATGGATGACCGAGAAGATGCTGGAGGTGAAAAGCTCCGGATAGTAGTGGACGGTGACGCGGACGTCATCGGTGCCGAAGCCGTCCGTGAAGGGGTGCTCGCTCTCCTTCATCAGGCCGCGGGCCGTGTCAAAGCACAGGACCCGACGCAGATATTCGCAGAAGGCGCGCTGCGGCTCGACCGGGAAAGTCTTTTCGGCGAAGCCTTTGTCGTAGTCGAGCTTCATCGCGGCGACCTTCCGTGCGAAGGGCACGAGGCGCTCGCGGAGGACGCCGAAGAAGGCGTCGTATTCCTTGCGCGTAAAGCCCGGCTCGAAGCGATCGAGCAGGACGTCGTAGCCGTGCAGCGTATCGGTCTCGAGCCAGCTGCAGGTCTTTTTGACATAAGCCAGAATTCGCTCCAGATAGGGCTCGAAGAGGCTGAAGTTCCCGCTCTGCTTGGCTTCGACGTAGACGCCGTAGGCCCGGCCCAGAAGCTCCTGCTGGGCGATCATTTCGTCCTTGGGGATGCGGCGGGTGCGGTCAAGCTCCTTGTACTGCTCGGTGATTTCGTGAGCGAGGACCTCGTCCAGGCCGTCGCGCTCGGCGTAGAGCGCTTCGACGGCGGCCGCATAATCGGGCGCCATCGCGATTTCATACTGTAAGGCGGCCAGCTCGCCCTGGGCGGCGGCCTCGGACTGCGCCGCGCCCGCGGGGGCTTCGGTCTGCATGTCCCAACCGGTCAGAAAAGAAACGTAGCGCAGCGCGTTCAGGCGGCTGCGCGTACGGCAATAAACCTGATAGGCTTCCTGATTCATCGAAAGACTCCCTTCGAAACAAATATCCCGGCAATACGCGCTCTGCGCGTATTGCGAGGGCGCGTCACAGCATTAGGTATCAAAGTTATCAACGCGCCCTTCGGTGCGACATATTCCGGCAATACGCGCTCTGCGCGTATTGCGAGGGCGCGTCACAGCGTTAGATACCAAAGTTATCAACGCGCCCTTAGAGGTTAGTGCGGCCCTCCAGTGCGCGGGTCAGCGTCACCTCGTCGATATATTCCAGATCGCCGCCGACGGGGACGCCGTTGGCGATTCGCGTGACCTTGATGCCGAGCGGCTTGATCAGACGCGAGATATACAGGGCCGTGGTTTCGCCCTCCACGGTGGGATTGGTGGCCAGGATGACCTCCTGAATGCTTTCATCGCGCAGGCGCTCCAGAAGCTCCTTGATGCGCAGGTCCGCGGGCTCGGTCCCGGCCATGGGAGAGATGACACCCTGCAGAATGTGATAGAGGCCCTTGTAGCCGTGCGTTTTTTCGTAGGCGACCATGTCGCGCGAATCTTCGACCACCATGATGGTCGTGCGGTCGCGGCCGGAATCGGAGCAGATGGGACAGATATCCCCGTCCGTCATCGTGCAGCAGACCTTGCACCAACGCACCTTGCTGCGAGCCTCCAGGATGGCATCCGCGAGAGCCTGCACGTTTTCTTCCTTATCCCGAACGATGTGGAAGGCCAGGCGCTGCGCGCTTTTGCGGCCGACGCCGGGCAGATGCGCCAGCTCGTCGATGAGCCGGCTCATGGCGCTGCCGTAGTAGTCCATCAGAAGAGGCCTCCCATGCTGCCGCCCAGGCTTGCGGGCAGACCCATGCCGCCGGTCAGTCCGTTCATCTTGCCGGACTGATAGCTGTCGACCTTCCGAAGTGCCTCATTGGCTGCGGCCATGACGAGGTCCTGCAGCATCTCGACATCAACGGGATCCACTGCCTCGGGCTTGATGGTGACCGCGGTGATCTCCTTCTTGCCGCTGACCTTAACGCTGACGGCGCCGCCGCCGGCCGTGCCCTCAAATTCGGACAGCTCGAGCTCCTTCTGCATTTCCTCCATCTGGCGCTGCATTTTCTGCGCCTGCTTCATGAGGTTGTTCATATTGCCGCCGCCGGGCATGCCGCCGGGGTAACCGCTTCTTTTAGCCATAGTAATTCTCCTTTATTTCCAATCGATGGAAGCGCTGAAGCTTCCCATGATTTCCTGCATGGTTTTGCCGCCCTCTCCGGCCTTGACGGGAGCCGTGATGACGTGATAGTGCTTGCCTGTCTGCTGCTCGATGAAGCCTTCCATCCAGCGGAGGTTCGAATCCTCCCGGCCGTTGACGAAGGACAGGAGACTTTTTTCTCCGCGGATGATGAGGGTGCCCTCCTCTTCGCCCTCCTCCAGGGTCATGCCCGAAAGAAGGCTGAGGGGCGGATACTTCGAAATCATCTGCGACTTGATGGCCTCCCAGCCGGAGCCTGCTTTGGCTGCGGCGCCTGAAGCGGCCGACGGCGTTGCGGGCGCCGGGGCTGCGGCAGCCGTCGGAGCGGGCGCGGATGCAGCCTTCCCGGCGGACGGAGCCGTAAACACGGGCGTCTGCGAGGGGACAGCGGTCGGTTCAGATGCTGCCGTCGGAGCGGTTGCGTTTGCCGCAAGCTTCATGCTGGCCGGTCCGGAAAGCCTCGCCTCAAGCCGGTCCAGCCGCGCCGCCAGAGCAGAAGCTTCCCCGCCCGTGGAGCGTCCGGCCGCCATAGAGATGAGCGCGGTTTCCAGAATGATGCGGCGCTGCTGCGCAAAACGCAGACTGTTCGCCAGCTTTGAAAGCTCCTGAATGTAAAAGACAAGCTGCTCGCGGGTGAGCGAGGCGGCCTGCTCGGCCATACGCGCGCGGACCTCCGCGGCGTCGGTCACATAGCTGTCGGCCTGAGCGCCCAGCACGCGGTACAAAAGCACGCCGCGCAGATAGCCGTTCCACGAAAGAACGAACTGCAGCGGGTCGCGGCCGTCCAGGAAGATGTCGTCGACGCCCATCAGAAGGCCCATGTTATCGCCCTGCGCGAGGCAGGAGGTCATGTCGGCCAACACGCGGCCGTCGACCGCGCCCAACACCTCCAGCACCTTCCCGAGGGTGATAGGCTCCTGAACATAGTAGGCGCGGCACTGATCCAGCAGGCTCAGCGCGTCGCGCATACCGCCGTCAGCCGAGGAAGCGATGAAGCTGAGCGCCTCGGCATCGGCCTCGATCCCCTCCTGCGCGCAGACATAGGCCAGGCGCTCGCGGATCTCATCGACGCTCAGGCGCTTGAAATCGTAGCGCTGGCAGCGCGACAGGATGGTGGCCATCACCTTCTGCGGCTCAGTCGTCGCCAGCACGAAAATGACGTGCTCGGGCGGCTCCTCCAGGGTCTTTAAAAGCGCGTTGAAGGCCTGCGGCGACAGCATGTGGACCTCGTCAATGATATAGACCTTAAAGCGGCCCTTGACGGGGGTGTACACCACCTCGTCCCGCAGATCGCGGATGTTTTCCACGCCGTTGTTGGAGGCCGCGTCGATTTCGATAATATTAAAGCCGGAGGCCGCGTCGCGGCACAGCTCGCATTCATTGCAGGGACTGCCGTCCTTCGGCTCCAGGCAGTTGACCGCCTTGGCGAAGACACGCGCAACCGAGGTCTTGCCCGTTCCGCGCGTTCCGCAGAACAAATATGCGTGACCCAGCTGATTGTACTTCACCTGGTTGCGCAGCGCCGTCACCACCGCCTTCTGCCCGACGATTTCATCAAAGCTCTGCGGACGGTATTTCCGGTATAAGGCCAGATAAGCCATGAAGCGACCTTCCTTTCCGGGGAATTCCCCCAAAATAAAACAGCATCCGGCGGAGACTTCAGCACCCTATATCACATGAAACGTAGCTCTTAGTGCTGCTTCCTTTCGGACCTGACACGGTTCGAGCGATCTCATTGCATAGGACTGAAGCCTCCGCCCGACGCTGTCTTAACTGTAAGTATACAAAATTCACGACAGACTGTCAAGCTTGTCAGCCGATGACTTCGCTTTCCTCGGCACGATCTGTTTAGCGCCGCTCCGGCGCGCGGGATAGGTCATCGGCACCGGGTCGTAGCCCTCCCCGCCCCAGGGTGCGCAGCGCAGCAGCCGCTTAAGGGTGAGCCAGCATCCGCGGAGCGTACCGAAGCGCTGAAGCGCCTCTTCCGCATAATGCGAGCAGGAGGGAGAATAGCGGCAGGCCCCGTGCCACGGGCCCGGAACGGCCTGGTACAGATGAATCAGCCAGATCAGAAAGCGTTTCATCCAGAATCTCCTTGCTTATCCAAAAGAAGGCAGACGCCTTCGGCTTACCCGAAACCGTCTGCCTTTCGTCAGTCAAAACGATTCAGAAGCGATTACTCCTGAGGAACGGCATTGTCAGCCTTTTCGCAGTAGGCGCAGAACTTGGTGTAGCCGGCTTCGATGGCATCCTTAACATCCATAGGATCATTCAGATTGGTGGAGTTGCGGATGGACTGGCAGTCCGCGTTGGTGTGATAGCAGTGACCGAAAGCGGTGGTGTAAACCTGGTCATCGATGGTATCGATAGCAGCCTGCTTATCTTCAACGGAAATGGGGTTCCAGTCAACGGAAGCCAGACCGCCGATCAGAAGAGCGGCGCAGGCAACAACGGCGACGATGGTCTTCTGCTTGCCTTCCAGCTTAACATCCTTGCCGGCGAACAGCTTGATGATGAAGGGAACGAAGCAGGCGATGGCGACGATCAGACCCATCTGGTTCTGCAGGAAGAAAGCAACCTTGTTCTGCTTGGAGGCAGGATCAAGACGGTTAGCCTGTTTCCAGAACTGAGAACCGATGATCAGGAAGATCAGATCAAGTACCAGGAAGATGATCAGGTACAGCAGATAGTTGTCGGGCAGAGCGGCAATGAAATCGGGAAGGTACCACTTACCGCTGAGGTTCATGAAAGCAACGAGCTCGCAGGCAAGAGCCAGAACCCAGAAGATAATCGCAACAACGCGCTTACCGGTAGCCTTTTTCTTGTCTTCTTCGGTAACGGCAACCTTTTTCTTGGTGGTTTCAGCCATTTTGTAAAATTCCTCCTAAAAAGTAAGATCAAAAATATCAAAGGGACGGACCCTTCGTATCCTATGAAATATATTATATCATACAGTGCCGGCAGTTTCAAGATTTTTTCCGCCGGACCTGCGCTTTGCCTGTTGACGGTTTTAGAGCCCGGTGCGCAGAAGCCTGGGGCTTCTTTCGCGGATGCTTCGCTTCCGCCTAAGCATCCCGCCTTTCACTTCGCTGTATCGAGCCTTCCGGAGCGTTTCTTGCGAAATCTCTACTTTCCCCCCGTCTAATCCCTCGCCACTCAGCAACAGGAAAGAAATCTATAAAAGAGCACCGTACAAAAACAAAACAGCTTACCCGGCAGCTGAAAGGTGTGAACAGTTGCTTTTTCTCAGTTGCTGAGACAATCTTTTAGGGGATGTCAGGGGCTGAAGCCCCTGACAAGCACAATCTGCCGTCATGATTCGTTGCTTGCGGAATCAGTTACGCAAGCATCGCCTGTGGGTCCACACAAAGGCACTTGTTGGGATAGTTCCAGGCTTTTGCTATCAATTGCATTACATTTCTTCTTTCTTCAAGGAAGTGACAACAATGCCCCGTCCTAATCATTTCATTTTCTTCCTTCAATATTTATTTTTTTTATTCCAAGAAAAGCTGATCCACTTTCTAAATCACCGGGAAAACTGTCGTAAAAAATATTAGTTTCGTTTTCCATTTTTGCCAATTTTTTAATTGTCGGGCTAATGAAATAAGTCCCTCTCTGTTGGCAAGTATGGAAAATGACTTCTTCCCGAGCTGTTCTACACGGATATAACTGTTTTTTTTCCAGGAGAATTCTGTAGAGGAATGCATTTTTTTAAGTATTTCTTTTTTATCCATCGTTTCTCACCACCTTTCTTATTCAAAAAAAATGTGAATATTGCTAATTAGTTTATTTCTTGTTCCTGTCTGTATTGGCTTTTTCCATGTTTCAAGATTAATATGTGCTGGCAAACCATCATGGTGGGTTAAATCAAAACGCATTTGACGGTATCCATCAGCCGAAACATAACGTTCCGGTTCCACCTTTTGATATCCTTCCCCCCAAGAAAGCCTTTCCTTCTTTTATTGCATCGCTTCTAGGCATAGTCTTTGA
>JAZRWR010000066.1:0-3747 GCA_045599825.1 Bianqueaceae bacterium
CATGGCGAGCGCCTTGATGGCTCCGTCCTGCAGCAGCTTGCTGCGGACGACCTTTTCGATATCGATGTCGAACTTGGTGTGGTAGGTGAGGATGAGGGGAACGTCCAGCGCTTCCCTAAGCTCACGGCCCAGAACGGTTGAAACGATGGGGCAGTGGCTGTGCAGCAGCTCGGTCTTGTTTTCCTTCAGATCGGCGGCCAGGTCGTAGGAGAAGGGGAAGCCCGCCATATAGCCGACCTGCTTGCGCAGATCGAGGCTCGGGTAGCGGTAGACCGGAAAGGGAAAGGCACTGTCGTCTGCATCGGGATGGTCCGGCGTGACAACGCTGGCGGTGTAGCCGTCCTCCTGCAGTATGCGGGCATAGTTCGTGACCGCGTTCGCCACACCGTCAATAAACGGCGGGAAGGAATCGTTCAACAGGCAGATACTGTGTTTCTCAGGCATTAACGGAACCTCGCGGGCTTACTGCTTGCGCTTGCGGCAGAGATACTCGTCCAGCTCGCGCTTGACATTTTCGGGAATTTCACGGCCGACCGGGCATTTGATGGCGTTGGCCATGCGGTCGGTAAAGTAAGCAAGGAATTCGATGTCCTCCTGCGTCTGCTCGGGGGAGACGATGTCCTTGGTATCGTAACGGTTGTGGATGGTCGCGTATTCGCCGCGGGCCAGGCGGGCGAAGCTGAGTGCGGGGACACCGTGGTCGGCGAAGGGCGTGGAGTCGCTGGAGTATACGCCGGTGCGGGCATCGATGCCGAAGCCGATTTCCGCGCACAGATATTCCACATAGCCGGCCAGCTTTTCTTCGGCGGAGACGCAGGCGATGAAGCGGCCCATATAGCTGCCGATCATGTCCAGATTGATGTTCAGCGCACACTTTTTGAGCTCGTCCTCGTGAGAGGCGGTGTAGGCCTTGGAGCCGAGCAGCCCACGCTCCTCACTGCCGCAGAAGATGAAGCGCAGGCCGTAGCGGTTGGGTGCGGATTTGGCCATGTACTCCAGAATGCCCAGAAGACCGATGCAGCCCGTCATGTTGTCGTAGGCGCCGCGGGAAAGGGAGGTGGAGTCATAGTGAGCGGTCAGGGCGATCCATTCGTCGGTGCTGCCCGGAAGCTCGGCGACGACGTTGCGGGAACAGCCTTCATATTCATCCTGCTCGATGCTCAGACGGATGGTTCTGACCTTGCGGCGGACGAGCTCATGCGCATCCTTCACGTGGATGCAGGCGCAGAGCAGCTTGGGTGCGTCGCCGCGGACATATGCGCGAAGCTCCTTCTGATCGATGTCGCGGTCGCGGAAGCCTGCGTTGCCGCAGACGGCCAGGATGCCCAGCGCGCCGGCCTCCGCGAGGTCCTGATAGACAAAGTGAGTCACGCCGCCGTCCAGAAGGACGATCTTGCCCTCGGCCAGGCACAGGGAGGCCTTATCCAGGTTGGGCAGGTAGAGGAAGGGCGCCTCAACGCTGCCGCTGCCGCAGTTATAGAAGGCCTTGCAGGGGATGCTTACGCCGTCCGCCAGGAGCTCTTCTTTTTTGATGCTCGCCATCTGCACGGGAAAGTTCTCCAGTTTTGCCCGGGCTCCGAGAGCCTCGCAGGCGTCCTTCAGATATTCGGCGCAGCGAAGCTCCTCGTCAGTGCCGCCGGTGCGGACGTAATCGGTATCCTTTAAAATATTCCGGATCTGTTTGATATTCATGGGATCAATCCTCCGTAAAAAAATCAAGGAGCTGGGCGGCCGTGCTGAACACATATGTCGCCCCGGCTTCCTCTAATTCGTTTTCTTCGCAATATCCGTAGCGGACACCCACGGTGTCCAGGCCGAACTTCTGCCCGCCGAAGATATCGTATTTGCGGTCACCGACCATGCAGGTGGCCGCTTTTTCTTCCTCCGAAAGCGACAGGCGCCTCAGAAGGTCCTCAATGATGTCGTCCTTAGCGGTCAGCCGTTCATCCATGCTGGCCCCGCAGATCTGAGTAAAATAGCCGTCCAGCCCGAAGTGCATAAGAATCTGCCGGGCCATTTCGGTCGGCTTGGAGGTGGCGATATACAGCCGGGCGCCCGCCTCATACAGGCCTTTCAGAAGGGACGGAATGCCCTCGTAGACGGAGTTTTCAAACATGCCGATCGGAATGTAGCGTTCACGGTAGACGCCGACGGCTTCATGTGCCTTTTCCTCCGTAAAGCCGAAAAGCCGTGTGAAGCTGTCCACCAGGGGCGGGCCTACGCAGACGCGCAGCTCCTCTGCCGGCGGAACGGGAAGACCGTAATGCTCCAGCATATACTGAATGCAGGCGATGATGCCGGGACCGGAATCGGTCAGGGTCCCGTCCAGATCAAAGAGAATGTTTCGGTATTTCATAGAAGATTTCGTCTCCTTTTGAAAAACTGTACTGCAGGTACATTTTATCATGGAGGAGGGGAAAAGTAAAGATTGGGACGCACCGACGGCCTTTTGGAAGCATAAAAAAACGTTCATCTGCTTTCGCAAATGAACGTTTAAAAGTGGAGCATAGGGGATTCGAACCCCTGACCTTCTGAATGCCATTCAGACGCGCTCCCAACTGCGCTAATGCCCCGGGAAACCTGCGGATGCTAGAATAGCATATAGGACGAAGGATTGCAAGCTTTTTTTTATGAATTTTGCAAAAAATTGCACTTAATAGCCTTTTTGGCGGTCGATGATGCTTTCGAGCGGCTGCTCCTCGCAGTATGCGGTCAGATTGCGCAGGAATTTGTCGACAATCAGATCGCGTGTAACCGATGCAGCGGTACGGCCGGAGATGTGCGGCGTGATGAGAATGTTCTTCGCGCTCCACAGCGGATGGTCGGCGGGCAGAGGCTCCGGCGAGGTGACATCCAGCGCGGCTCCGGCCAGGCGCCCCTCGTTCAGGGCTTCGACCAGCGCATCCTGATCGATGGCGCTGCCGCGGCCGATATTGACAATGACGGTCTGCGGTGCCATTTTCTCAATGAGCTTGCGGGAAATGACGGATTTGGTTTCATCGGTGCCGGGCAGGCAGAGGATGACGAGGTCGGTGTCGGCGACAGCCTGCTCGAGCTCGTCGCTTTGGTACATTTCGTCAAAATCCTCGTCGGGCTCGGCCTTCCGGCGGCGGACGCCGCGTACGCGGGAGGCGCCAAGGGCCTTCAGGCGGCGGGCGGTGCAGCGGCCGATATTGCCGCAGCCGATGACGGTGACGCTGGAGCCCTGGATGGTGCGCATGTCGTCAAGGGGCTTCCAGATGCGCTCCTCGGTCAGACGGAAGTGCTCCGGTTCACGGCGGAAGACCATCAGGATCATCATGACGATGGCCTCGGAGATGGTGACGCCGTAGCAGCCGGAGGAGCTCGTGATCGTGACGGATTCGGGCAGCTTGGGGCTTCCGTTCAGCACGCCGTCGAGGCCGGCCCAGGAGCTCGCGAACCATTTGAGGGCGGGGGCAGAGCAGAGGACGCTGTTGGGGGCAGCGCCGAAAATGACTTCGGCATCGGAGACGTCCTCCGGATTGTAACGGAGCTTCAGCTGATAGCGTGCGGCCACAGCTTCGATCTGCGCGATGTGACGCTCTTCCAGAAAGGGGGCAAAAAGATCAAGGGTAAAAGCAGTGCGGGCCATAATAGTGTCCTCTCTTATTATGAAGTTTTTGGGTCAGGCGGAAATGCCCGGTCTTATTCGCCGAAGATGGACAGGCGGATGTTCGGATAAGCGCTGAGCTCGCGCTTAAACAGGGTGATGGGGTTCAGGTAGCG
>JAZRWR010000067.1:0-20031 GCA_045599825.1 Bianqueaceae bacterium
GAATGCGTTGAACAGTTTGAAGCTGCAAAGATCTTCGACGGTATGATGATTTATGAGGCTGAACAGGAAATAGAAGTCTTGTACGGCTGATTATTCCACAAAAATGAACTGAGGCACAGTCCGAAATGGCTGTGCCTCTTTTTATCAGCAGTAAATCAGCTCCGCATTTACGATCTCTTCGGCAATACTCCTTGCCTGATTCATCTTCTGTACCCACGCCATCTGATCCCTGGCCTTTAATTCCTCGTCTACGTTCCAAAACAGGAGTAAATACCCCATTTCTGACTGCAAATGTGCCCGCGCCTGTGTATCTATACCCTCAAGATTTTCCCAGAGCGTATTTTGGAGTAAAAGGCCGTTATACAGCGCCGGACTGTTTTCACGGATATACCGCAGATGCCTCCGCCCCCATGTTCCGATGGATGCTTCTTTTTGCTTCGGCAGGACAATATCGGGTATCAGGTAATCGCCACTTTGATGATAGGTGCCGACGGACTGCTCATAGATTGATCGCATTGAAAATCCTCCTTCCACGCTTTATTTTCAAGGCTTTACAACTTCTGGCCAAGTTGACGCGAAGTCAGGAAGCAGGAAAGCCTCTCCGGCAGTTATCATAGGACTGCCGAAGGAGGCTTTCAAGGATGCTGCTGGAATACCCTTATTTGTTCCAAAACAGGGGGCATGACCCCTAAATCAGATCGGATAACTTCTCGGAGATATAATACATCATCTTAAGCACTTTCTGTTGATCCTGGGCGATTTGAGCCAGATTAGAGGGATATATGCGTCCGGTACTGTTCACCCGTGCTGCGATCCGGTTCAGAGTCTCTGCATTTTCACGCATCTGCGCAAACACTTCCGTAAGCTCCGGTATCTGCAAATTGATGATCGGGCCGTCAATGGCCATCTTGCGGACATAGGCGCTCAGTGACTTCGTCCCAAATTGGGACGAAGCTGCTTCAAGCTGTTTCTTTTCTTCTTCGGACACCCGAATAAGGATTCTGTGATCTCGATACCAAGCAGGAGAAGCAAAAGAAATTGTACGGACAGGCATTTACGCAATACAAGTACAGACTGAGAAATAAAGCGACAAACAAGTACAAGCTACGTCAGGATATGAAAAAAGCAGGCATACCCGAGAAATTATCCTCAGATATGCCTGTTCTTTTGAGTTGCACCCGTCCGGCAGCTACCCAATGTCAGTACTGTTTCGATACTGTCTTATTGGAAGCTGCCCCACGGAAGCGGTTTTTTATGCAAGAGTGCAGCGGGCGGCTTTACCGTGAGCCGCAAAAATCACATGATCCGGGCAGAAGAGCATAGCTCCTCTGCCCGATTGTCCCATTATCACTTACAGGCTGGCCTTGACCTCGTCGAACAGCTTCGTCTGCTCTTCCGAGGGCTTCTCGGTCAGAAGGCTGACAACGATGCAGGCGATGAGGCCCAGAATAAACGCGGGCAAAAGCTCGTAAATGGCGAAGAGTCCGCCAAGCCGCGCGATCAGGTACTTCCAGATGAAGACGAAGGCACCGCCGGTCAGCATGCCGGCAAGAGCGCCCCACTTGTTCGTGCGCTTCCAGAAAAGTGCACAGAGCATCACGGGGCCGAAGGAGGCGCCGAAGCCCGCCCAGGCAAAGGATACAATGGTGAAAACCGTGCCCTCTTTACGCGCCCAGACGCAGGCGATGACCGAAATAACCACGATAGCCAGACGGGAGAACCAGATCCTGGCCTTCTCACTGAGCTTCAGGTGCAGGACGTTAACCAGGAGGTCGTTGGAGACACTGCTGGCCGCTGCCAGAAGCTGAGAATCAGAGGTGGACATCGTCGAGGCCAGAATGCCGGAAAGAATGAGGCCGCCGATGATGGTGGGCAGGATGCCCAGCTCGGACATTTTCTTGGAAATCTCAACCAGAATACGCTGACCGTCCTTGGCGTCCAGTACGACAGTCCCATTGGCCACGATCGCGTTGCCGATTACACCGATCACGATGGCGATGCCCATCGCGATGAGCACCCAGGTGGTGCCGACACGGCGCGAGACCTTCAGCTTTTCCGCATCCTTGACAGCCATGAAGCGCAGCAGGATGTGGGGCATACCGAAGTAGCCGAGACCCCAGGCCATGGTCGACGCGATGGTCAGGCCTCCGAAGGGTACGGCCTGGCCGCTCGTGTAATCGTAGGTGGAGGTCAGCTTCAGATAGGAGGGAAGGGAGGCCGCGTTCTCAACCACCTTGTCCCAGCCGCCCGCAAAGCGGATGCTGAAGAAAATGACCGTAATAAGCGCCACTGTCATGATGATCGACTGGATAAGGTCAGTCAGGGAGGCCGCCAGGAAGCCGCCCAATACGGTGTAAAGAACGATGACAGCCGCAGATACCAGCATGGCATTCAGGTAGGAGATCTCGCCGCCGGACAACGCAGAGAACAAGGTGCCGCAGGCGTTAAAGCCGGACGCGGTGTAGGGGATGAAGAAGATGATGATAACAAGCGCCGCGAAAAGGCTGAGGAAGCCGGCATCATCGCCGAAGCGCTTGCGGAAGAACTCGGGCACGGTGATGGCGTCCAGCTTCTGTGAGTAGATGCGCAGACGCTTCGCGACGACCAGCCAGTTGATGTAGGTACCGATGCCCAGGCCGATCGCGGTCCAGAAGGCTTCCGCCAGACCGCAGGCCAGCGCAACACCGGGGAGACCCATCAGAAGCCAGCCGGACATGTCGGAGGCTTCGGCGCTCATCGCCGTCACGATGGGCCCTAAGCGGCGGCCGCCGAGGAAGTAGTCATTTACGTTCTTCGTTTTGCGGCTGCAGATTAAACCGATAATTACCATTGACGTCAGATACAGGGCAATCACTGCCAAAATCCAGGGATTCATATGCGACCTCTTTTTTAAAAAATATGCGTCAGTATAGCATGGAAATAAATAGACTGCAACACAGAATGAATTATAGACTAAATCGTATAATATATGCGTTAATTCCTTTATTTATACGCTTTTTTAAATAGACCGACAAAATAACGAAAAATAAAATATTTCTTGATTTTTCAAAATTTCAACGTTATATTAGTATCAAAACAGGGAAAGGACGCGCGCCGGCGCCGAATGCCATGAAAAACAAACGCAATACGAAGATGCGGATCGTCTCCGCCGCCTGGGAGCTTTTTTACCAGCAGGGCTATGACGACACCACCGTCGACGAAATCGTCGAGAAAAGTGAGACCTCCAAGGGCAGCTTCTATCACTATTTCCCCTCCAAGGACGCCCTCCTCGGCTCCTTAGCCTACCTCTTCGACAACCGTTACGCTGAGCTTGAGGACAGTCTGGATCCGGACGAAAACCGTTTCTCCACCCTGCTCTATCTGAACCGGGAGCTGTTCGATCTGATCGACAACCGCATCGACCGCAACCTCCTCGTCAAGCTCTATTCCACCCAGCTTGTCCGGCGCGGCGAAAAAAGTCTGCTGGACGATGACCGTCTCTACTATCGCCTGCTGCGCAAGACCGTCGCCGAGGGGCAGGCGCGCGGGGAGCTGAGCCGCGAGCTTTCCGCCGCGGAAATCGTCCGTCTGTACGCCATCTGCGAGCGCGCCCTCATCTATGAGTGGTGCCTCTCGGACTACTCCTTTTCGCTCCGTTCGTATTCCGAGATGATGCTGCCGCGCATGCTCGCGGGCATCAGGGGAGAATCCGCCTAACGAAGCAAAAACCGGTTCAATCAAAAAATCCGCCCCAAGCGGAGTGTCCTTAAGAGCACTCGCTGAAGGCGGATTTTTCATGCGGAAATTAATTGTAGCTTTGCATTTCGTACAGCGCGTAGCTGGCGGCGGGGTTGAAACGGCGGTATATCTTGCCGGTCAGAATCTGCAGCAGGAAGGGCACCAGAATGCCGATGATGCAGTCCGTCACGTAGGCCGTACCCATGATGACCGAAATGACGCTGATAAACAGCGCGTAGAGGAAGGACAGCGTCAAAAGCACGTTGCGGATCTTGCGGTGCGTGCCGTCCTGCAGATAGTTCGAGAGGGCCAGCATAAAGGAGAAGGACACTGTGGTCGAGGGAAAGCTGCCGAGCACGACCTCGTTTCCGGATATCTGCTTCAGCAGCCCGCCGGTGTTCCGCAGATACCAAACGGTATATTCCGCAGTGGAGCCGACCGAGATGATGGTCCGGTAGGAAACACGCTGCCACAGGAAGGCCAGAATCATGACGGCCACGCAATCGGCGTAGAAAAGCATCAGCCCGGCCAGCGAGCGCGAGGCCCGGCGGTGGTTCGCATAGGTCGGAAGCTCCTTGATCAGCCGGAGAGCGCCCCAGACCGAGCAGGCGATCAGCACGAAAAGCATGATCCAGGCATTTGCGTCCGTGTCCCGCTGCAGGAAGCGCATGACGCTCCAGTAGGTATAGACCGGGATAGCGATGGCGCTCAGAAAGCCCACCACCATGTGGAAGGCCGGGGTTTCGTCCGAGTCGGAGGCCAATCGGCCGCGGATGGAGTACGCCGTCAGATTCATGGCAAACAGCCAGGCCAGCACCAGCGCGGGGACGGGCGCCAGTCGCAGCACCCACTCCATCCAGATCGCATAGTGATAAACGGACTGGCTGAATTCCAGATCCACAAAGGTAAAGAAAAACAGGAGGCAAAGGGCGATAACTGTCAGAAAAATCACCCAGAACCGTTCATGCTTATTCGTCATGCCTTAAGGCTCCTTATTCTGTAAAAACGCTTTGATTTCGCCGATGAAGTAAAGGGAACCGGCGCAGACGATGCCTGCGGGCGCCTCGAGAACCGCTTTGTTCATTGCGTCGGCTGTGCTTTCGGCACAGTCGAAAGGCGCAGCGCCCTCGTGTTCTTCCCAAAGCGCCTTCGCATCCTCATAGGGGATCGATTTGGTATCCGCAGCCAGGGGTGCGAAAATAACGCGCTTGATGGCAGTGCTTTTGGCAAGCTCTCTCAGAACACCGTCCACATCCTTTTTGGACAGAGCCGAGAACAACAGGGTCCATTCCTTGCCGGAGGCATCCAGGTACTGCGCCAGGCGCTTCGCTGCGTCCGGGTTATGCGCGCCGTCCAGCAGGAAACTCTTTTTTTCGCAGCGGACGTGCTCCATGCGGCCCGGCCAGTAGACCTTGGCGATACCGCGGCGGATGCTCATGCGCTTAGGAACGATCTTCTGCTTGCGCAGGATTTCGGCGGCCTCCAGCACCGCGGCCAGATTGTCCAGCTGATAGCTGCCGGACAGCGGAACACGCATCAGCCCGTAGCGCCAGCCGTTTCCGCGCATTTTGAAGCGCATGCCGCGCTCACCGTCATGATAAACTCTGGAAACAACGGAGCCCGCATAGTGATAGGGCGCCTTCTTTTCGTCCGCGGCCTTCTTGACGACAGCCTGGACAGAGGGCAGGTTGCGGCCGAGCACGACCGGAACGCCCGGCTTGATGATGCCGGCCTTTTCACCGGCAATCGCCTCCACCGTTGAGCCGAGCACCTTCGTGTGGTCCAGGCTGACGGAAGCGATCAGGCAGAGGTCCGGGGCCTCCAGAATGTTGGTGGAATCCAGACGGCCGCCGACACCGGTCTCCAGCACGACCCAGTCAACGCCCTCCTCTGCGAAGGCCAGAAAGCCGATGGCAGTCAGCAGCTCAAAGAAGGTCGGATGGTTCTGACCCTGCGCCTGCATGGCCTCCGCTTCCTTGCGGACACGCCGGGCGAGCTCCAGAAAGCGCTCGTGCGAAATGTCCTGCCCCAGCAGATTGATGCGCTCGGTATAATCCACCAGATGGGGTGAAATATAGCGGCCGACCTTGTAGCCGGCTTCGGTCAGGATGCTTGCGAGCATGGCGCAGCAGGAGCCCTTTCCGTTGGTGCCGGCCACATGGATGACGTGGAAGCTCTTCTGGGGATTCCCGAAGCGCTCCATCAGTTTAAACATATTTTCGAGACCGTCTTTTTTGCTGTATTTGGGCACGCCCTCCAGCCAGGCGACGGCTTCCTCAAAGCTTTGCATGAAGAATCACCTTACTTCTCATTTACCGAGGTCTGCAAGACTCTTGACGATCTGAGCCAGCTGCGCCTCGTATTTTTCTTTTTTAGCCCGTTCGTCGGCGACCACGTTGGCGGGCGCCTTAGCCACGAAGCCGGCATTGTTCAGCTTGCCCTCTACGCGGCGGATTTCGCCCTCCAGGCGCTCCTTTTCCTTCGAAAGGCGGGCGCGCTCCTGCTCGAGGTCAACCAGCTGATCCAGCGGGATGCAGACCACAGCACCGGACAGCGGAATGGTGACCGCGCTGTCGGAGAGGCCTTCGCGGGTCTCGCGCAGCTCAACCTTTGTCGCAAAGGCAAGCGGAGCCAGGAAGGAAGCGCCGCGGCTGAAGATATCGGCGATGTCAGCGTCCTCCGTGATCACATAGACCTCGGTCTTCTGCTTGGGAGAAACGTTCATCTGGGTGCGGATGTTGCGGATGCCGCGGATGGCGTCCTTCAGGAGCTCGACCTCTTTTTCCTCAACGGGGAAGGAAAGCTCCTCGCGGTACTCGGGCCAGGCCGCGTACATGACGGTCTCCTCCTCCGGGCAGATATAGGAGTAGATTTCCTCCGTGATGAAGGGCATATAGGGATGCAGGAGCTTCAGGCAGGTCGTCATGACCTCGCGCAGCGTCCACAGGGCCGCCAGGCGGCTCTCCTTCTGCTCGGGCGTTTCGGCGTTGTACAGGCGGGATTTCACCATCTCGATGTACCAGTCGCAGAACTCCTCCCACATGAAGTCGGTCAGATTGGCGCTGGCGATACCGAGCTCGTAGCGGTCCATGTTGTCGGTCACGTCGCGGACGGTCTTGTTGCACTTGGACAGGATCCAGCGGTCGGCAGCGGTCAGCTCCGCGGGGTCCATCGTCCTGGGCAGCTGGGCGGCGGTCTCGTCATCCAGGTTCATAAGGATGAAGCGGGACGCGTTCCAGACCTTGTTGGCGAAGTTGCGGCTGGCCTCGACGCGGCTCCAGTAGAAGCGCATATCGTTGCCGGGCGCATTGCCGGTCACCAGCATCAGACGCAGCGCATCGGCGCCGTACTTGTCGATGACCTCCAGCGGATCAATGCCGTTGCCGAGGGATTTGCTCATCTTGCGGCCCTGATCGTCGCGGACCAGGCCGTGGATCAGTACGTCCTTGAAGGGCACGGTGCCGGTCTGCTCCAGGGCGGAGAAGACCATGCGGACGACCCAGAAGGTGATGATATCGTAGCCCGTTACCAGTACGCTGGTCGGGTAGAAGTAATCGAGCTCGGGAGTCTTGTCAGGCCAGCCCAGCGTGGAGAAGGGCCACAGGGCGCTGGGGAACCAGGTATCCAGGGTATCCTCGTCCTGATTCCACTTCGCGCAGCCGCACTTGGGACAGGCACCGGCGGGTGCCTGCTTCGCGACGATCATTTCGCCGCAGTCCGCGCAGTAATAGGCGGGGATGCGGTGGCCCCACCACAGCTGACGGGAAATGCACCAATCACGGATGTTCTCCAGCCAGTAGAGGTAGTTGTGCGTGAAACGCTCGGGGACGAAGTTCAGGTCGCCGGTCTTGACCGCTTCGATAGCGGGCTCGGCCAGCTTCTTCATGGCCACGAACCACTGAGGCTTGACCATGGGCTCGACGGTGCAGTGGCAGCGGTCATGGGTGCCGACGTTGTGGACATGCTTTTCGACAGCGACCAGGTAGCCCTGCTCCTCCAGGTCCGCGCACATGGCCTTACGGGCCTCGTAGCGGTCCATGCCGGCGTATTTGCCGCAATCCTCGGTCATGCGGCCGTCATCGGTCAGAACGCAGATCTGAGCCAGATCATGGCGCAGGCCGACCTCAAAGTCGTTGGGGTCATGCGCGGGCGTAATCTTGACGGCGCCGGTACCGAATTCGCGGTCGACGTATTCATCGGCGATGACGGGGATATCGCGGTCGGTCAGCGGCAGGTGGACAGTCTTTCCGATACAGCCGGTGTAGCGTTCGTCCTCGGGATGAACGGCAACGGCGGTATCGCCCAGCATGGTTTCGGGACGGGTGGTCGCGACCTCAGTGTAGCCGCTGCCGTCGGTATAGGGGTAGCGCAGGAGCGAGGAGGCGCCCTCCGGCTCCTCGTGGATAACCTCGGCATCAGAGATGGAGGTCTTGCACTTGGGGCACCAATTGATGATGCGGCTGCCCTTGTAGATCAGGCCCTTGTCATACAGACGGCAGAAAACCTCCAGAACGGCGGCCGAAAGGCCCTCGTCCATGGTGAAGCGCTCGCGCTCCCAGTCGCAGGAGCTGCCGAGTTTTTTCAGCTGGCTGACGATGCGGCTGCCGTATTCTTCCTTCCAGGCCCAGGCGTATTTCAGAAATTCCTCGCGGCCGATGGCGCGCTTGTCGATGCCCTTCTCGGCCAGCATGGCGGTGACCTTCAGCTCCGTGGCGATGCTGGCATGGTCCGTGCCGGGCTGCCACAGAGTCTCATAGCCCTCCATGCGCTTCCAGCGGATCAGGATATCCTGCAGGGTATTATCCATTGCGTGACCCATGTGCAGCTGACCGGTGACGTTGGGAGGCGGAATCACGATCGTAAAGGGCTTCTTGTCGGGATTGGGCTCAGCGTGGAAATAGCCGCGCTTCTCCCACAGATCGTACAGACGCGGTTCCACATCCTTGGGGCTGTACTGGGTAGGCAGATTCTTCATTGTTTTTCCTCCGGTTTCGATTTGTCGAAATAAAAAACGGTCCCGTTTCGCTAAGGGCGATCGGGACCGCGGTACCACCTTAATTTGTTCTCATTGGGCCTGTGACGCGGCCGGAACGGGAAAAACTAATAAGCCGCGGGGCGGCTGTTCGCATTTCCGACTCCGAAGCGACCTTCCGCTGCTTTTCCTCGGTCCCTCTCAGCATGCTTTCGGGCCTTTTCGGGCCGTAGAGCGCGGGCGCCTCTCTGTACGGGAAGCTTGACAGCGTACTCCTCTTCATCAACGTCTTTCTTATTCAATTACGGAAAATTGTAGCACAGGCGCCCTTCTTTTGTCAAGCACAAGGGGAAGAAAAGGCTCCGGAGATTTCGGCTCCGAAGCCTTTTTGCTTATTTCTTTTTCTTCGCGTAAAGATAGAAGAACAGGACCATCAGCACCTCGCCGAACATGGAGATGTAGAAGATCAGGTCGAAGTTTCCGGTGGCAGGGCCCAGCGCGGAGAACGCAAACATCAGGAAGCCCGAAAGGAAGAGGAAGGGCGTCTTCTGCTTGATCCAGACAATGATGCCGGCGATGACCAGCGGGATGACCATGCCGTAGGCCAGGACAGAGGTGCTGACGGTATAGGCCCAGCCGGAGGTGGCGGCCGCATCGCAGGCGTAGCGGACCAGCGCGACGTGCTCGGGGTAGAGCTTGGTGACGATGCCGGAGCCGATGCCAAGGGCGATCAGAACCGCGGTGATGGCCCAGACGATGATCTTGCCGGTCTTCCTGAAGTTCAGCGCATAGGCGCAGATAGGCAGAAGCAGCGGAATGAGTGCACCGTGGCTGATGTAGCGGACCTGGCTCAGTCCCTTAAGCAGAGCGCCTTCCTTCATTACGGTGCCGAGGGACAGAATCAGCGAATCGTAAAACAGGCCGAAGGTGACCAGAGCGGAGAGCAGAAACAGCGGTTTCTTGGTTTTCGCGTAGTTTTTGAACAGAATGACCATCAGGCACAGGTGGAAGGCGCAGATGACCCACACCAAAACAGGGCATGAAGCAAGCAGAAATTCACGCATCTTTTTTCTCCTCAATATGTATTTTTTTCTCGTATTTTGGACGAAATTTCGTCTCGACTCAGCCTCATACTAACATGAAAGCAGCCGGAAATCAAGAATGAAGCGTGAAAAGTCATACAGTTTCGCAAAAAAGAAAAGGAGGCTCTGCCAATGCGGCAAAGCCTCCGGGTGCTTGAGAAGACGGTTAAGAGGAGAAGACGTTCTGCATATCGGAAGGAACGTCATAGCAAACACCGTCATAAAATCCGGGGCCGGGCGTCATCGTGCAGGCTCCGCTATACAGTTCGCCGGAAAACAGAATGCCGACGCCGGTATCCACGCCGCACATTCCCTTTACGTGGTTCGAGATGAACTCGCAGCCGGCGGCGATGTCCTGGGACAGTTCGAAGGAGTCGAAGACCAACTCCGGTTTTTCATAATCCTTTTTCATATGACTCTCCTCTCTAAAGTTCAGGCCGAACAGCATGCCGCGACCCTTGATGATGGCTTTAACGGCACGGGAAACGGTCGTAAGAAGCGCGGCCAGGAAGCCGGGAGCGGGCTGCTCCTGCTCGGCAGGCGCTTCAGCGGGCTCGACAGGCTTCTCATCGGTCCCGGCTGCAGGCGCTGAAACGATGACGGGCGTAAGCTCCGGCTCCTCTTCAGCAGGGTGGAAGCGACATTACTCATGAGCATGGGCGACATTATCATACGGACACTCTTAGCTGCCGGGGCCGGATCTGCAGTAAACGTGATCCTGACCGTGGTCAGAGAAAGAATGTTTCCGGTCTTATTGGTGATGATGACGGGCTGAGTACCGCCATCGGTCCATGTCAGCAAACTCGTAATATCATAATACATATCCGTCGCCGTTTCAAGCGAAAACTCTTTGCCGGCGGCCGTAAATGTGAGCTCGCCGCAGAAAAAAATATACAACGTATATGCTAACACAGCTCCGTCCTTTTTGCAAGGCAAAAGTTCAGCGAGTATAAAAAAAGTTGAGTGCTGCTGCGTAAGTGCTCACCCTGCTTCCGTATATTCCGCCTCGATTTCCTGCAGGAAGCTCATCCGCAAACGCTTATCCGGGCAAAGCCGCGCACAAAAAAGGATCGGCTCACACAGAGCCGACCCTAAAGAAAGAAAAACAAAAATGAAAAACGAAGATAAAACAGGATCCGCTGCGCAGCTACTATTGCAATGCGCCGATATAACAATCAGAAGAGACCCTGCTCAAGCATTGCGTACGGCTATGCATTGATATTACAATCAGAAGAGACCCTGCTCAAGCATAGCCGTTGCGACCTTCAGGAATCCGGCGATGTTTCCGCCGGCAACCAGATCGTAGCCCAGGCCGTATTCCTCGGCCGCATCCGCGGAGACCTTATGGATGTTGACCATCATCTTGTGCAGCTGAGCATCGACCTCCTCGGCCGTCCAGACCAGACGCTCGGAGTTCTGCGCCATCTCAAGCGCGGAAACGCCGACGCCGCCGGCATTAACTGCCTTGGAGGGCGCGACGATGATGCCGGGCGTGGAGCGCAGCAGCGCAAGGCCTTCGTTGGTCGTGGGCATATTGGCAACCTCGATGTAGTACTTCACGCCGGAGGCCGCAATCTTCTCGGCCCACTCCAGGTTGACATCGTTCTGCATGGCTGCGGGCATGTAGACATCAACGTCCTTCGCACCCCAATACTTGGTGCCGGGTACGAATTCGCAGCCGAATTTGTCCGCATAGGGCTTGCAGTGCATGGGATCGGTCGCGCGCATCTGCAGGATGAAATTCAGCTTCTCATCCGTGGTGATGCCGTCGGGATCGTGGACGTAGCCGTCGGGACCACTGAAGTAGGTGACCTTGGCGCCCAGCTCAGCGGCCTTCTTCATGATGCCCCAGGCGACGTTGCCGTAGCCGGAAACACCGATGCGCTTGCCCTCAACGGTGTCGTTCTCATGCTTGAGGACCTCGCAGAGGTAGTACATAGCGCCGTAGCCGGTGGCTTCGGGACGGATCAGGGATCCGCCGTAGCTCAGGCCCTTGCCGGTCAGAACACCGTTTTCCCAGACGCCCTTCAGACGGCGGTACTGGCCGAACATGTAGCCGATTTCGCGGCCGCCGACGCCCATATCGCCGGCGGGGACGTCGCAGTCGGGGCCGATGTAGCGGTACAGCGCGGTCATGAAGCTCTGGCAGAAACGCATGACCTCGGCGTCGGACTTGCCGGCGGGATCGAAGTCGGAGCCGCCCTTGGCGCCGCCGATGGGCAGGCCGGTCAGGCTGTTCTTGAAGGTCTGCTCAAAGCCCAGGAACTTCATGATGCTGGGATTTACGTTCTTCTGGAAACGGATACCGCCTTTGTAGGGGCCGATGGCGCCGTTGAACTGGCAGCGGTAACCGATGTTGGTGTGCGTCTTACCGGCATCGTCCGTCCATACGACACGGAAGGTGAACATTCTTTCCGGCTCGACCATGCGAGTCAGCAGATCGGCCTTTTCATACTCGGGATGGGCATCGACGACAGGCGACAGAGAGGACAGCACCTCTTCGACGGTCTGGCAGAATTCGGGCTCGTCACCGTGCTTGGTTTTTACATAATTGATTACCTGTTCTACATAGGCGTTCATTGAATTTTCCTCCTAAGAAAAATCATCTGAATAATATACTCATTACCAGCGGAATGGTTCCGACTGATAGAAGCGTTGAAAGAAAGACACCGGCCGATGCGGTTTTTTGGTCCGCGGCGTAGCGGTAGCTCATGACCGTGGTGTTGGTCGCAGCGGGCATGCAGAGGATGAGAACGGCCACCTGCAGCATCACGGGATTGTTCGGGATGAGGTGCTTCATCAGAAGCCCCAGCAGGAGCGGTACGGCGACGAGGCGCACAAGCACCAGCAGATACATCTCGAAGCGGCCGAAGATATCGCCGAGCTTCATGCAGGCCAGACTGCAGCCCAAAATCAGCATGACCAGCGCGGGCGACATATTGCCGATGTTGTATACGGTCCGGTACACAAGCTCCGGGCAGGGCACACGGAAGAAATACAGAATATAGGCGATGACGGCTGCGATGATGCAGGGCGTCAGGAAAAGCCGGAAGCTGAGTTCCCCCTTCCCGCCGGACAAAAGGAACACGCCCCAGGTCCAGCAGACCAGCTGGAAGGCCAGCACGAAGACGGTGACGTAAAAGGTGGCCCCGCTGCCGAAGGCCGCCTCCACCAGGGGGTAACCGTTGCAGCCGATATTGGCAAAGACAAACAGAAATTCCATCACCCGGCGCTTGTCAGGCTCAATACGCGGAAACAGGCGAAGGATGAAGGAAAGCCCGATCAGAACAGCAAAGCCGCAAAAAGCAAGGCCGGTCAGCTTCAGAACCTCCAAGTTCGTCATCGGAAAGCCGCCTGATAAAACGGAAGACAACACCTGGAGAGGATTTGTGACGGCGATGGAGAAGGCGGACAGATGGCGGTTCATTTCCTCCGTCATCAGCCCGGTCTTTCCGGCCAGGTAGCCAACCAAAAGCATCCCGAACATGACCAGCATGGTCCGGGTAAGAACTTCAATGTTCATGACTTGGTCCTTTTAAAGTATTAAAGTGAATTATAGCGGCATCTGCCCCATCTGTCAATTATTTTTAGTTGCCCGCAATGCTTTTTTAGTGTACAATAAATCCATCCCGCATCAAAATGAAAGGAGAAAACGTCATGAAGGCTCTTAAAAAGCCCCTTTTGCTTCTTTTGGCCCTGCTTTTTGCGCTCAGCGCCTGCAGCGGCGCCGAATACTCGGATGCCACCGAGCGCGTCCCCAACAACTGGGCGGGCTACTCGGCGGACGAGCTCTCCTTCCGTTTTGAAGCCGGCTTCACCGCCGTCCCGCTGAATGACCTGGTCGAAACCCTGGCCTACAGCATCGGCGTTCTGGGCGACACCAACCGCCTCACCATCCTGGGACACTTTCAGTCCCCGCTGCGCGATAAGGGCACGGTCGACTACCTGACTCTGGGCGGCTACCATCTGGACCGCGTCATCACCGGGCAGGATCTGGAAGCCTTCATGGATGAGATCAATGAGCTCGGCACCAAGCTTTCCGAGGGCCAGATGAGCGCCGTGCTGCTGCAGAACGCGCGCATCCGCCTCTACGGAAGCGCTACCGCCCTCACCTACTCCCTGAAGCTCGTCCGCGGCGAGGTCAGCTGCGTGATGCAGGTCGCGCTGGTCCCCAACGGAAACGAGCTGTATCAGATTCTCTATTCCGACTTTTCAACCGGCAAAGATAATGCCTACCTGGAGCGCTGCCTGAGTTCCCTGAGCTTCCCCGTCTACGTCCCGCCCGAAGCCGACTGAGCCTTGCCAAATAAGAAACCGCAGAAGAAATCTTCTGCGGTTATTTTGATGCAGGGAGTTTTCAGTTTTCCGTGCTCAGGTTATCGTACAGGGATACGCGGTTGTCCTTGCAGAATTTGCGAAGCTGCGCCTTGTAGCTTTCCCAGTGCTCTTTGTCCTTGGCCTTGTAGTAAACCAGGGGCTCCAGACGGTTCTTCAGGGTGATGGAAATCTTCTCGGAATCAATTTCACGCAGGAAGCCCGTTTCCTTGCAGGGATCAAAGGCAATATTGGTAATCTGATTATACACGATGCGCATCATGACGCGGCGGCTGCTGGATTCGTCAATAACGACCATCTCGGTCATATCGCACATGATTTTTTCCGGTTTCATTGTAATCCTCCACAGTGTTTGTTGGTTATATTATACTATATTTCGTGAAGTTTGTCACGTTCGAATTTGTTATAAACCGTATTTCGCGGCGTATTCGTCGAAAAGGCGGTTGAACTCCGGCGACGAGCCGCTCTTCACCTCGTTCAGGTAGCGATGGCTCTCCACGGCGAGATCCTCCATCTCAATGACGTATACGGCGATGTTGGAGCAGTGGTCGGAGATACGCTCGACGTTGCCGAGGATGTCGTTCAGCATGAACCCGCCGCTGACCGTGCAGAGTCCCTTCTGCAGGCGCAGCGTGTGGCGGGTCTTGACCTCATCCGTGAGGTCATCGATGACCTGCTCCAGGGGCTCGACGCTGCGCGCCGTCCCCATGTCAGCACTGACAAAGCAGGAGAGCGCATTGTGCGTGATTTCGCGGAGCGCGGCCAGCAGAACATCCAGCTCCCGGCGGCCGTCCGCGGAGAATTCGTAGGCCTTTTCGTGCAGCTCCTCCGCCGTCTCGACCAGATTGACCGCATGATCGCCCAGGCGCTCCAGGTCCGTGATCGCCCGCAGCATGTTCGTGACACGGTTCGCCTCTCTCTCCGAAAGATCCAGGGCCGAGAGCTCGACCAGGAAGCTGCCGAGCTTGTCCTCGTAGTAATCGGTTTTGTCCTCGATTTCGCGGACATGAGCGCAGGCGGCGGCGTCATAGGCGGTCAGAAGCGAAAAGGCGGTCAGAATGCCCTCCTCCGCCAGCGACGCCATCTCCCGCGTGCGGTTCATGCACTCGGAGAGCGCAACGGCCGGAGTCGTCAGAAGACGCTCGTCGAGGAGATTCTCCTCCTTCGTGCCCGGACGCATCAGCCGGTCGGCCACAGGCTCAAGACGGTTCATGAAGGGCAGCCAGAAAATGGTTGCGGCCACATTGAAGACCGTGTGGATCAGCGCGATGCCGACGGGCCGGACCGCCCGGTCCAGGAAGGGAAGCTCGACAAAGAGCGGCACGAGGTAGAGAAGCGCCAGCGCCAGCACCGCTGCCACCGCGTTGGAAAGAACATGAATGACCGAGACCTTCCGCGCCTCGCGGGAAACACCGATGCCCGAAATGATGGCCGTCATGCAGGTGCCGATGTTGAGGCCGAGGACCGCAGGAATGGCCATGCGGCAGGTAATGCAGCCCGTCAGGGACAGCGTCTGAAGAATACCGACGGTCACAGCCGAGCTCTGCACGAGGCCGGTAAAGACCGTTCCGATCAGAAGGCCCACCAAAGGCCGCGAAAGCAGGGACAGCACGGACGCGAAGCGCGCGGATTCGGTGAGCGGCGCCATCGCCTCCTGCATCAGCTTCATGCCGTACATAAGGACGGCGAAGCCGACCAGGACCGTGCCGAGGTCGCGCTTCTTCTGTTTTTTCGACATGAGCACGAAGAGCGCGCCGATCAGCGCAAAAATCAGCGAAAACCATTCCGGCTTCATCAGCTTCAAAAGGGCGTTGTCGGATTGGATGCCGGAAAGGCTGAGGATCCAGGCCGTCAGGGTAGTACCGATGTGCGAGCCCAGAATAGCGCCTACCGTCTGCGCAGCGCTCATCAGTCCCGAGTTCACCAGACCGACCAGCATGACCGTCAGCGCAGAGGACGACTGGATGGCCACAGTAATGACCATGCCGAGCAAAATCCCCATGAGCGGGCGATCCGTCATCTGGCGCAGCAGACGCTCCAGCTTTCCCCCCGACATCTTCTCGAGACCGGTCGAGAGCTCATGCATTCCGTACAGAAAAAAGGCCAAACCTCCCCCTAGGGTAATCAGGGAAAACATATCCATGCTTTTTCTCCAAAAAGGGGGCTTGTTGTTTCAGCAAGCCCCGATACAAATTTTCATTTATTTATTATTAAAAACTGCCGCCGTGGCCGCCGAAGCTGTGGCCGCCGGAGGAAATATGGGTAGTGCTGCCGCCGTAGTGGCCGCCGCCTCCCGTCGGAGGATTTATGTCGCGCTCATGGGGAATAGGCGTACGCGCCGTATTGCGGTAAAGGAATTCATCCGTCCGCTCGTTCAGCGCGAAGCTGCCCTTGGAGAAGTAATCATTGGCGGAGGACTGAGGCGTTACGCTCGTCAGCTCTCTCTTCATGCGGCCGACGCTGATGCCGCTGCCGATCAGACCGATCACCAGCGAAATGATGCCCCAGATGGTCAGATTATCTCCGTAGTAGTACATGAACTCTTCGAAGGTATTCTTGAATTCGGGACGGGGATCACCTCCGTAGAAGGGATCGTCCGGAATCCAGATATCATAGGGATTCCCCTCGGCCGCCTGCTTCAGCAGTGAATCCGAAACCACGGCGTAGCTGCGGAAGGCATCATAATACTGACCGTAAGAAAGGTAGGAAACGAAATTTTCCTCCAGATACTGAAGACCGTAATCGGTGAAGGCCTTGATGCAGAAGCCGCTGGTGCACTCGTAGTAGTGGCGCTGCTCCATGTCAACGACCAGCAGGATGCCGTCGCGGTTAACACCGCGGCCGTAGCCGTTGAACCAGAAATAATCATCGGCGAAATTCTGAATGTCGCGGTTTCCGATACCGTAAACGGTAACGACCGCAACGTCCACGCTGTAGCGGTCGGAGATTTCGCGAAGCAGCTTCTCCAGATCAGCCTCCTCGGAAGGAGAAAGAAGGTCAGCCTCATCGACTACCAGCGAGGCCGCATCCGCATAAACGGCTTCAGGAGCCTGCAGCAGGCCGAGAAGCAGCAGCGCGGAGCAGCAGATTGCAAAGAATTTTTTCATGCGGCACCTCCCTTAAAGAATCGAAAGCAGGCTGATTCCCGCGATGAGTACGAAAGAAACAGCCGCGATCAGAAGCGTGGACAAAATGCGCTTCTTGGCGGAAAGCTTCTTGTCAATAGGCAGGTCTCCGACAAACTTGCCGGTCTGCCCGTTCATGGCGAAGGTATATTTCGTCCCGTTCCAGTTCGTGTTCAGAATCCAGACCGGATACAGGGCGTAGCTGATATGCGTGTTGGCCAGTGAGGTATTGCGGGTGCGGATATTGACGCTGTCGTAGCCGGAGATCTGCGAGGCAAGCCCGGAAAGCAGAGTGCTGCGGATACGGTCATTGATGCGGGGCATGTTGGCCTCAGCCGAAACGTCGTATTTGTCGGCCAGATAGCCGGCCAGGTAAGCCGTCCGGAAGTCCACCGCCTCGGAAAAATCGTAAGGCTCCAGCGCTTCCATCATTTCGTCAGCCATTTTGGAGGCGCCGTCGGCGGGGACCTTTGCAAAGTTCATGCGGCCGCCGCGGACGACATTGTAATGGCTGGTTTCGGTATACATGAAGTCACGGTCGGACCAGCTGCGCGTGCGGGTAGCCTCGCACTGGATGCGGCCGTCCGCATCGGCATCGTACAGCCAGTACGGCACATAGATGCCCTTGACCTCCTCCAGATGGTTCTGGGTCTTGAAGACGCGGGGCAGCAGCTTCTTTCCTTCCAGATGCGACTTGAAGCCGGCCATAGCGGCCTCCTTATCCAGCTTGAAGGGAATCACATAGTCCGGCTTGAGCTCACCCGAAAAGTTGCCCTGAATAATGATGGGGTTATCGCAATACGGGCAGGAGGTGGCCGCCATATTGGCGTCGCCGATAATCTGACCGCCGCAGGAATTACAGATGTAGATATACAGCCCGCTGCCTTCCGTGATGCTGTCTTCCCCGTAGACCTCTTCCCAGGTCATGCCGTCGGGACCGGACTCGCCGTCTGCCAGGCCCTGGTCGAAGGACATGAGCGACTTCGGATCGAATTCAGTATCGCAGTAAGGGCACTTGACCATCTGCGAATCCGCATCGAAGGACAAGGCACCGCCGCAGCAGGGACATTTGTATTCAAAAACCTCAGCCATAGGATGTTTCACTCCTTGTGGAATTTGACAGGAAAACCTGCCTCTATTATTTTACTATTTTTTGACAGTGTGCGCAAGACAAAAAAACGGGCAACGGTTCAAAATGTTCTGTTCAAAATCGCTTTCTTCATCTTGCAAAAAAAGAAGAAAATGGTATCATATAAAAGAGGTTTTTTGTCTCATTATTTTATTATGCAATTTTTCATAAAGGAGCAGAACATGAACCGTTCTTTTTCGGAAGACCTTTTTCTGACCAACGCAACGGGCAAACGGCTTTTTGAAGCATATGCCAGCAAAATGCCCATCATCGATTACCACTGCCACCTCTCCCCCAAAGAAATCTACGAGAACAAGCGTTTCGAGGATCTGGGCGAAATGTGGCTGGCCGGCGACCACTACAAGTGGCGCGCCATGCGCGTGATGGGCGTCGATGAAGAATATATCACCGGCAGCGCATCCTACCGCGAAAAGTTTCTGGCGTTCGCCCGCATCATGCCCTTCCTGGCCGGCAATCCTCTTTACATCTGGTGCGCCCTTGAGCTCAAGCGCTTCTTCGGCATCGAGGAAGCCCTGTGCGAAGAAAACGCCGAAAGCATCTATGCGGAAACCCGCCGTCAAATCATCGAAAAGAACATGACTCCCCGCTACTGCATGGAGCTCATGAACGTTGACCTCGTCTCCACCACAGAAGACCCCGTCGATACCCTGGAATACCACCTCAGGATGGCGGAAGACCAGGCCGGCGGCAAGACCTCCTACCGCACCCGCGTCATCTCCGCTCTGCGTCCCGACAAGGCCATGAACGTCGAAAAAGCGCCCTTCGCAGCCTACCTTCCCAAGCTTGAGGAAGCCGCCGGCATGCCCATCCGCTGCTTCTCCGACATGATCGCCGCCATTGAAAAGCGCCTGCAGATCTTCAAAAACAACGGTTCCACCGTCAGCGACGCCGGCATCGACAACTTCAGCTGGCAGGACGCCACCGAGGCCGAGCTCGACGCCATCATGGCCAAGGGCCTTAAGGGCGAAGCCCTGACTGTCAAAGAGGTCGACGCCTGGAAGAGCGCCTTCATGCTCAACATGGGCCGCGTCTATGAGCGCAACGGCTTCGTCATGCAGATCCACATCGGCGCCGTCCGCGGTGTCAACTCCGTCATGAATCAGAAGCTCGGTCCCGACACCGGCTACGACTGCATCGACAACGGCTGCGATATCCATGCCCTTGCCACCCTGCTCGACCGTCTGAATCTCGAAGGCCACCTGCCCAAGACCATTCTCTATCCCCTCAACGCCGCGGATCAGGAGCCTCTGGCCGTCCTCGCCGCCGCCATGTGCAAGGGGCCGGACAAGGGTCATGTGCAGCTGGGCGCCCCCTGGTGGTTCAACGATCAGGTATACGGCATCGAGCGCCAGTTCGAGGCCTGCGCCAATCTCTACCCCCTGGCCGCCTCCGTCGGCATGCTGACGGACAGCCGCAGCTTCTTGAGCTACCCCCGCCACGAGCTCTACCGTCGGGTTCTGTGCAACTATCTCGGCACCCTGGTCGAGCGCGGTGAATACTTCTCCGACGAAAAGTATCTGAAGAAAATGGTCGAAGACATCTGCTACAACAACGTAAAAGCCTTCTTCAACTTCTGATCCCTCTTCCCTATTCCCCCGCGCGGCCCCACCGCGCATAATCCCTGCGAAAACGCCCCGCGTTTTCGCTCCC
>JAZRWR010000068.1:0-5020 GCA_045599825.1 Bianqueaceae bacterium
GGCCAATAACGCTCGATGTGTGTTATACTCTCCATAGCGACAGAGTCCTCCGTTAGTCATGGTTTAGGGGTAAACACATTCTAACAGATTCTGTCGCTATTTTCATTTGGAGAAAGTCTCACATCTATTGTAACCTTACATTTTCCGATTTCAACCGACACGGTTTTAATTGACAAGTTTTCGTGATTATGGTAGCATATTCCCCAAATTCTTCATGCGAATCTGAAGGAGAATCTGATATGAAATCCATCGCGGAAATCAACGAAAAGATCCGTACCGGCAAAGCGGTAGTCCTGACTGCCGAAGAGGTCATCGCCATGGCCAAGGAGCAGGGCATCAAGGAAACGGCCAAAAAGGTAGACGTGGTCACCACGGGTACCTTCAGCCCCATGTGCTCTTCCGGTGCGTTCCTGAATTTCGGACATGCCGATCCGCCCATCCGCATGGCCAGGATCTGGCTTAACGATGTCCAGGTCTGCGCAGGCCTGGCGGCCGTGGACTGCTATGTGGGCGCCACGGATCTCAGCGATACCAAGGGTATGGCCTACGGCGGCGCGCACGTGCTGGAGGATCTTATCTCCGGCAAGGCGGTCCATCTGAAGGCCTGGTCCTACGGCACCGACTGCTATCCGCGCAAGGAGTTTGAATCCGACATCAAGCTGGAGGACATGAACCAGTGCATTCTGTTCAATCCCCGCAATGCCTACCAGAACTATAACTGCGCCGTAAACAGCTCAGATAAAACGATTTATACCTATATGGGCACCCTGCTGCCCCACTGTGCCAACGCCACCTATGCTACGGCAGGTGAGCTGAGTCCCCTGCTGAAGGATCCGGACCTGCGCACCATCGGTATCGGTACGCGCATTTTCCTGGGCGGTGCCGAAGGATATGTCGCCTGGGAGGGTACACAGGCCTTCCCGTCCGTCACGGCTTACCCCGACGGAAAGACTGCCCATAACGGCGCGACGCTGGCCGTCATCGGCGACCTGAAGAAGATGTCGCCCAAGTATCTGCGTGCGGCCGTCATCAACAAGTACGGCGTCTCCCTGTTCGTGGGCATAGGCGTCCCCATCCCCGTGCTGGATGAAGACCTGATGGCCCAGCTGGCTGTCTCCAATGAAGAGCTGTACACCGATATCTCCGATTATTCCGTAGCCTCCCGCAGCCATCCCGTCATCGGCCGCACCTCCTTCGCGGAGCTTCGCAGCGGCGAGATTGAGCTCAACGGACGCCGCATCCCCACAGCCCCCATGTCCAGTCTGAAGGTGGCCCGCGAAATCGCCGCCGAGCTGAAGTCCCGCGTAGCCTCGGGCAGCTTCCTGCTCTCCGAGCCCGTGGCGCCCCTGGCGCTGGATACAACCAAGCATGTACTGGATGAAAGGAGATATCACGAATGAAAGAGCTGAAAGTCCGTGTCAAATTTTCTCCCGAATCCGCGGATATGCCTCTGGCCTGGTATCTGGCCACAAAATTCGGAATCAGATTCTCCATCCTGCAGGCAGAGCTTCGCGCGGGACAGGGCGGCCGCATGATTATGGACCTTTCCGGCGAGCCGGAGGACCTGAACAACGCGCTCGCCTTTGCCCGTGACGAGGGGATCGACGTGAAGGTCCTGCACCGTTCCGTCTCCTGGGACAACGACGTCTGCGTCCACTGCGGCGCCTGCACCGCTGTGTGCACCCGTAAGGCTCTCACGCTGGATCCGGTGACCGCCGAGCTGGCCTTCAACAATGCCCGCTGCGTCGCCTGCGAAATGTGCACCCGTGCCTGTCCCACCGGCGCCATGCATGTGGATGAGCTGGAATGATGGATCCCTACGCCGACCGAGGACGCTACCGCGCCCTGTCCAAAGCAGATGACCTGACGTTTTTCCGTGTCACTGAGGGCGAAACCGACCTGTGGATCGGCGCCTCCTCCGTGCTGCGGAATGAGGCAAAAGCCGCTGTCCGCAGTGCGCGGAAGCTGGTTGCGGACGCCATCCGTCAGCGTCCGGAGTTTCTGAGCTCACTGGAGCCGCTTATGCCCCTCGGCGATGAGCCGCCGCTGGTCCGCCGCATGTTGGACGCGACCGGAATCGCCGGGACCGGTCCTATGGCTGCGGTCGCCGGCGCAATCGCACGCGAAGTCGGCCTCGCCCTGCTGCCGTACAGCCCCAACGTCACCGTGGAAAACGGCGGAGACGTGTTCCTGGCCGGACCGAAAGAACGAATCATTGCCATCGTCGCCGGTCAAAGCCCTCTTTCCGGCAAGCTGGGTATCCGTGTCTGTCCCGGAACCGGACTGGGCGTATGCACCTCCTCCGGCACCTACGGCCATTCGCTTAGCTTCGGCAATTCGGACGCCGCCGTGGTTCTGGCACCTGACGCGGCTCTCTCCGACGCCGTCGCCACCATGCTGGGCAACCGCTGCAAATGCGCGGACGATCTGGGCCCCGCCGTGGAATGGGCCACCGCTCTTCCCGGGATTTGGGGCGCCGCCGCCATCCTGGGCGATGCCTTTGCCGCCGCCGGCAATCTGGAGCTCACCGCCCTATAAACAGAAAAAACAAAGGCCTTGTCCCGGCTTTAATGCCGATATGCTCATGAGCATATCAAGCATTGCCGGCACAAGACCTTTTTTGCTGCGCAAAAACCGGTATTCTCCAAAAGCGTTTTGCTTACTTATCGTTGGTAAGATTACCGTTTCCTTTTATGTCGATCGGAGCTCCGAGATATGTCGGCCTGAGCTTAAACAGGCACGAGAAAATATCCTTATCACGCGCAAGGAATTCTCTGGCGTTTCTGTAGAGGGCTCCGCGGTATGCGCGAGGATCGGAAGGCGCGCCGCGGTTCTCAATCCCGAGCTGCTCGCATATATATAGCGCACGGTACAGATGGTATTCCTGTGTGACAACAATCATCTTCTGAACCCCGAAGACATTCCTGGCGCGATACATGCTTTCATAGGTGGAAAAACCCGCATGGTCCATGAAAATGTCCTCACCCGGAACTCCCGCCTCCATCAGATACTGCTTCATCACATTGACTTCATCATATTCCGTTCTTCCGTGATCGCCGCTGACGAGAAGCTTAGGCGCAATTCCGGCCTGATACAAACGGAGGCCTTCGTTGAGGCGGTCCGTTAACATCGGACTGGGCTGATTATTCTCCCAGATTCCGGCGCCTAATATCATGATGCAGTCAGCGCCGATATCCTTCAGCTCCTGATCCGATACGATTTTCGCTTTGCCTTTATGAATGATGATCAAATTGCTGATGAGGACAAAGCCGATACCGATCATCAGGATAAACAGCAGTGCGAGCATAATCCTCCTGGCCTTTTTCATTGTTTTCTCCTCTATTTCTCCTGTACTTCCTTCCCGCTGATGTGCTCGATTTCAAGTTCAAACATCATGACGGCTCCCGCAGACCGGCCAATTTCCTCGTCTGCCGTCAGCTCGTCCGGATAGTATTTCATCGCAAAGCGCTTGAGCATCTTCAAGGCCTCCTCCCTGTCTTCCATCGCGTGACAGCGTCCGAAAACGACCGTGCTTTTTACATACGGAGCCCAGGTCTCTTTCTTGACCGTTTCCTGCCCGATAAGCGTAAAGCAGACCTTATCACTTTTTTTCAGCGCATCGGCCTTGTGTCCGGCGTGGGAACCGTGAAAATAGATTTTTTCGTTTTCTTCGTCATAAAAGAAGTTGATCGGGATCGCATAGGGGTAATCACCGTCTCCGCTGACAGCCAGAATCCCCCTGCGGGAAGTGCGGAGCAGCTCCTTGGCTTCCTCCGTGCTGATTTCGTTTTTCACTCTTCGAATTGGTCTGAACATCGTTTACCTCCGGCCAGAATACAGCGGCCGCCCTCATTTTATTTCAGCAAATACGTACGCGTCCGATAACCACGCCGCAAGCTCCTCGTCGATTTCATCAAACTGCCCGATATCTGTTTCAGCGCATCATATAAGGCGTACGCTGATTCATATCCTTTAAAGAAAAGCTGTTCGTCCGCAATCTGATCCTTCATTTCTTTTCCTTATCCAGGTATTCATGAGCCAAAATGTCTTTTAAAACAAGCATGGCATCGCGTTCGCCGTACCCGTACTCTTTCTGAAGCCCGCTTAACAGACGGCGGAGCTCAGCAGCGTATTTCGGAATATCGACTTCGCGCTGATATGTTTTCAGAACCGGATACCTAACGCTCCAGGCAGCTGTCCAGTCAACTTTATGCTGGTTTTCCTCTGTCGTATTCTTAATGATATCTTCGATTTTTTCCATAGCACATCCTCCCGGATAGCGTTCACCCGCCTTGAGCTTTCCCTTTCCTGATTTCAAATCAAAATACAGCTATCCTGCTTTAAAAATTCCCGTTCCTTTTCGTCTTCGCTTAAACAGCACGATCTCTGGGTCGCATAGAAATCTTCCTTCAGCCCCTATTGTTAACTTGGTTAACATTATGCTCTTTAGCCGCATTTTACCGCAACACTTTTTTCGTTCGCCTCCCGGCTGAGAGGATGCCGCGTGAACCGAACGCGATAGACTGTCTCCGTTTCCTCAAGGCTCAGCTTTATCCGTTTTATCAAAAACATCCTTTAACGTTTGATATACATGCCGATTGGGATGTCCCGTTTCAAAATACTTTTCGCTGCTGCCTCCAAGCATTTCCACCGCAAAGGCGCCTACGGCTCTCGATCTGGATTCCCCGCCGTAGCAATGAATCAGCAGGGTTTCCGCTCCCCTGTTTTTCTGAATAAACCCGATAATTTCCCGCGCCTGAGCTTCCGAAAACAGCTTAGCGCCTCCCACCTCTTTTTCTATATCATCGAAAAAAAGTGTCAGCACGTCGGCACAGCTTTTGCTTTTTGCAAACTGAATTCCGAATCCCTGCGTGTGAGTATGCTCCCACAAGAGAAACTCCGGCAAGAGCAGCCCACAGCGTCATGTTCGTGCTGTCGCCGGTCTTCGGGATATCCGTTACAGGCTTCAGTTCGTTATGGAACTTAGCCACAACGGTTTTTCCTTCATGAACCGTGACGG
>JAZRWR010000069.1:0-2567 GCA_045599825.1 Bianqueaceae bacterium
TTCGATTGTGTCACGGTCAGCGCAGATTGCACGCAGAGGGCCTTTCACTTGGAGTTGAGTTCTTCATACCACGATTTTGGCAACATTATAGCATCACACCTTGGATTGGCGCAAGGATTGCCCGCAAGCCCGCTGCGCAAGTTCACGATTCGTGCATGAGATATGATATAATCCTCCGTATGAACGCCAAGCTCAAAGTCCGCGGGATGAAACGATGGGGTGCGCTGCCGCCGTCGGGCGTCCTCCTGTGCGCGGTCCTCGCCTTTGCGCAGACGACGCCTGCCGCGCCGAAGCCGCTCGCCGCGTCCGTCACGGACACGTTCAAGGAGCTTCTCCCCCTGGCGTTTCACGCGCTGCCCGAGAAGATGTCGCAGAAAACCGTCTGGCCTCTCCTCGGACGCGACAAGCTCAGCTACCAGCGGGCGTTCCCCGTCAGGCCCTTCGTCGACGAGCTCATCATGACCGGCGTCTCGGCCGACGGCAAGCGCATCAAGGCCGCATTCCCCTGCAAGGCCGCGCCGGGCGGTTTCACGAACTGCTGGTTCAAGGCGAACGACGTCCTCGGCCTGCGCGCTCCGCTCGTCTGGCGGGACGCGCCGGAGGAATGGGCGGCCTCGAACGGCGTCCAGTGCCTTGTCTACCGCCTGAACGGATCCCAGCGTCCCGTCCTCCTCGGGCGTCTGCGGGACGGACTGGACGGATGGGCGATGGGCGAACTGAAGTTCCAGGACGAGACGTTCCGCCTGATCTGCTGCGGGGACAACGCGCACACGGTCTTCGGCAAGGGCGTGCGCGGCCGGCTCGTGCTGGTGAAGGAGCACACCCCGTTCTCAAGCGACCAGTACTTCACGCGCATGAACGAGCTGCTCGGCGAAGCCCCCTTCCAGGTCGGCCTCCACTGGGACAACTCAACGCATCCGTTTCTCATTCCGGAAAGCGGAAACGGCGGCTGCGCGGCGCTCGTGACGGACTTCGCCTGCTACCTGTTCGGCGCCAGGAACTTTGACGCCGGGGAGCGCTTCGAGAACCCCGCGGAGATCCGCACCGGCGATGTCATCGCGCTCAAGGGGCACTACATGGCCGTCCTTTGGCGCGAGGGCGAGATCCTGCACACGATCGAGGGCAACTTCAACAGCTCCATCCACCGGTCCTCCCAGGCCTATTCGGTGAAGGGCGGACAGCTGTGCGGCGGCAAGCCCTTTCTCAACGGCTGGCATTACATCGACCGGGAGATCTACGCCGGCAAAAATCCCGAGAAGGCAAAAGGCCGAACGAAAAGCAGGTGACCCCGCCGCCCGGCCTTCCTAAAAGATCCGATCGCCCCAGACCGGGACAATCGCCGCACCACCGGCTTTCTCGATCTCCGCCTTCGCCCGGAGTCCGTCTGCATAGGTCAGGCGGAACCGTCCGCGCGGATGCCCGAATTCGTGGAGATGCAGGGCGGCCGTCAGCTTGGGGGAGAACTTCTTCACGCCTTTGACGATCGGCCACTCGCAGCAGTAGGTATGGGGCATCCAGAGATCTGGACTCCGGGCCGGATTGAGCTTGCCCTCATCCGCTTGGTCGCCCGTATGGTACAGGCGCCACTTGCCGATGATGATCTCGAACGACGTGATGAAGTCAATCAGCAGCGTCTTGTGGTGGTCCACGAGCGCCGTGTGGATCTCCACGTCCTTCAACTTGAGCGTCCGCTCCCCCTTCGTATACCCGCATTCCGCGTTAGCGGCCTTCGCACCGGCGTTATCCTTGAAGTTGGAGACGACAGTCTTCCCCGCGCCGTCCATCGCACGGTAGAAGTCTTCGGTGAAGTGGTCGCCGTGGTTGTGGGTAATGAGCGCGAAATCAAGGAGTGGCGCGATCTCCGGCGCCCGCCGGTGATGCAGGTCGATTGAGAAGCACGACTCCTTCGTCTTCACGATGACGCCCATGTTGTAGACGTACCAGACGGCCGGCTTGTCCGTCACCACGGTCTCGCGGACCTCCTTCAGCACCTTGCCGAAGGCCGCATCAAGCCGCCGAAGCGCCGCCTTGTCGGTCGAACCGCCCTTAAGATACGGATAGTACATCGCAGGCGTCACTTCATCGATCTCCGCCTGCAACGACTCGTAATCCGGCGACAGCGCGCCAGCAGATGCGCCAATGGTCTTCCCGAATGCCGACACGGCAACCGCCGCGCCAACCGACTTGATGAACTCATTTCTGGTCATTCATCACCTCCCTTTTATTGATCTTGTTCTTAACCCCAAGTTTCACGGATAAATCGGTATTTGGGTCTCGGCTACCGGTTCATCAAAGTTTTTAGTGGATGACTCTGACTTTGTCCGATTGGGCAACACAGAGGCCTGCGGCTGGGCAGGCCTCTGTTTTTTTATTACCTCCGACACCACTCCCCGAAGAGCCAGGCTACCTGCGCTCAACCATAAGGCCAGACCGCTCGAACGCCTCGAACGCCGCCGGTGTCGGCGAAGCCGTCCATCACCTTCCGGGTGACGACCGGGTCACCGGACAGGTTCTCAGCGTCCGTATGCGCCCATCTCCCTGAACTGCGCGGCGGCGTTGAGGAAGTG
>JAZRWR010000070.1:0-19221 GCA_045599825.1 Bianqueaceae bacterium
GGCCAATAACGCTCGATGTGTGTTATACTCTCCATAGCGACAGAGTCCTCCGTTAGTCATGGTTTAGGGGTAAACACATTCTAACAGATTCTGTCGCTATTTTCATTTGGAGAAAGTCTCACATCTATTGTAACCTTACAGGGAGGCTGCGGTTGTTTTCAAATTGGGGTTTGCGTTTCCGGAGAAAATATAGTATGATGAACAATATTATTTCATGGAGAGATGAGCATGGGCAAAAAATCCGTTAAAGAAAATAAAAACATCTATCAAATCAGCCGTGAAGATCGTGAGCTTACCCGTGAGCAGGCCGCCGAGGAAATGGTCTTTGTTTCCGCGGACCGGATTGAAAAAATCGAAAACGAGCGTTCCTTCCCCCATCCGGACGAGATCCTGGCCATGGCAGAATGCTACAAGCGCCCGTCCCTTTGCAACTACTACTGCTCTCACGAATGTCCCATCGGTCAGAAGTACGTTCCCGAGGTCCAGCTGAAGGACCTCTCGCAGGTCACGCTTGAGGTGCTCTCCGCGCTCAACAACCTCGAAAAAGAAAAAAACCGTCTGGTAGACATCACCGTCGACGGCAAGATCTCAGTGGATGAATACGGCGATTTCATCAATATCAAAAACAAGCTCGACGCCATTTCCAATTCGGTCTCCGCTCTTCGCCTGTGGGTCGAGAAAAGCATCTCCGAAGGGGAAATCGACAAAAGCATCATGAATCAATAAAAACAAGCCTCGGAAATCAGGGCACGCGCCCTTGGGTGGGTGTTCTTAAGAGCACTCCGCCTTTCCGAGGCCTTTTTTACGGATTCTGAAGCATCTCTTCCAGCATCTGACCGCGGCGACGGCGCGCCAGCTCCATCAGACCAAGCGCCGTGTAACCGTACACGCGGACCGAATTCGGATCGGACTCCGCAAGCTCATTGACGAGGTCAAGAAGCTCCTTTTGGTTTTGCGCGTCCCGCATATTGATGAAATCAATCACAATCACGCCGGACAGGTTTCTAAGCCGCAGCTGCTCAAAAATCAGCTTCGCGGCTTTTTTATTGGTCTCAAAGGCGGTTTTCTCTTTGGTATCGCCCTCCCCCTTTGCGGAATTGACATCCACAGCGACGAGTGCGTTCGTTCTTTCGATAAAAATATAGCCGCCGCCCTCCAGAAACATTTTGGGCGAGAGAGCCTTTGTGAGCTGAGAACTGACCTTGTAAAAATCAAAGAGCGTGAAGCGCTCGTCCTGATAATAACGGAGCATTTCCTCCGGGAAACGGTTTTTGAGCGTCCTGTAAAGCTCCTTGGAATCGGTAACGATTTCGTCCGCTTTTTCGCGCTCAGCCCACAGCTCGCAGGCCGAGGGCGCCTCCATCAAAACCGTTCCGACAACGGAAATTGCGGCTTTATGCTTGATCTGGCTGTACTTTTCATACAATGCCGCGGCTTCAGCCTTCAGAAGCTCCTCCGGCTGTCCGGCCGCCTCCGTCCGCAGCACGTAGCCCAGACGGTCCGCATCCGGAAAGCTGAAAGCAAGCTTCTTCAGGCGGGCCCGCTCGCCGGGGTCGCTGATCTTGGAGGAAACGCCGATACCCGTTCGTTCGGACAGGACAAGGAAGCGGCCGGGAAGCTCCAGCACATCGCTTAACTCCGCCCCTTTATCACCGAGGGGCAGCTTCTGCACCAAAACCGGGAGCTCCATTCCGCTTTTGTAGGCAGAAAGCTTTTTCCCGTCCAGCGGCAGGAAGCCCTGGCGCTTCTCGCCGATATTAACGAAGGCCGCCATCAGCGACGCCGATACCTCCTGCACCGTGCCTAAGAGAATCATCCCGCTGCGAAGACCTCTGCCTTCGCGCACGAATTCGACGGTGCGGCCCTCGTAAAGGAGCGCTGCTTCAGCATAGCCGTTAGCCTCTGAAAGAAGAATGCGCTTCATTAAAGTACCTCACAGTCCTCCAGGGGAAGCAGTTCAGCTTCCCGACGCCAAAACAGCTGCGTACGGCAAACGGCCATCGGAATGGCTGACTCCTCTCCGACAAAAGCCAAAAAGGCCGAAATCCAGTGTTCGGGGTTAAAATTGACTTCAGCACCGCCGGCGCCTCGAAGCTTAAGCAAAGAGTCTTCAAACTGCCAGTCATAAATGAGCGGCTTGATATCCACCGTCACGCGGCGCTTATGTCCGCCGACCTTGCCCAGCTTTTCGACCGGAATCTGCTCCTGCTCCATAAAAGCACGAACATTCTGTTCCGTAAAGGCCGGATGCGCCGAGCTGAGCTCGAATCCAGCCGCAGCAAAGAGCGACATCGCATTGCCCTTCGAGCCGATACCGGTCCGGCAGGAAACGGGCTTAAGTCCCTCGGGCAGCTCTTTCATGAGTCTCTCGAGCAGCTCCTCGTCGCTCATCTCCTCCGACAGCACGATCTCCACGATTTCCCGCTTCGCAGAATATCCAAGCGAAAGCGGACTGGCAAAGGACATCAGCGGATGCGGGTTAAAGCCCTGCGAATAGGCAAGCTTAACCCCGGCGCGGTTCAGTGCGCGCTGGAAGGCCCGCATGACATCCAGGTGACCGACGAAACGAAGGCGTCCGCTCTTCGTAAATACAATGATCTTCTTCACTGAACGCCCTCCTTCGCCTCGTAGCAGATCCCGCCGCAGCTGAGCGCCATCATGCCGCAGCCATTGCACTTCTGATTGCAGGGCGGTGTCGTCGTGCCTTCAAAAGCCTTTTCGTATTCTCGATGCAGGAATTTCTTCGTCACACCGATATCGATGAAATCCCAGGGGAGGATTTCGCTGAACATACGCTCGCGGTAATTGTAATAGGCGAGCTCGGTCCCGCTCTCCTCGATGGCCTCCTTCCAGGCACTTTCGGAAAAAAGATCGGACCAGCTGTCAAAGCGGCAGCCCTTTTGCCAGGCCGTGTATATGAGGCGGCCGGTACGGCGGTCGCCGCGGGCCAGCAGCCCCTCAAGCGTGCTTAAGAACGCATCGTGACAGTCATACTGAATCTTCTTGTGGCGGATCTTTTCAGTCAGGAAGGCCTGCTTCTCCATGAAATGCTCATAGCTGTCCTGCGCGCTCCACTGGAAGGGCGTAAAGGGCTTGGGCACAAAGAAGGAAGTGGAACTTGTGACGCGGACATCGGCGCTGCGCTCTTCCTTCGGCAGGTCCGACCAGGTCCAGACGATCTTCTTGGATAAGAGCGCGATGCCCTCGATGTCCTGATAGGTTTCGGTCGGGAGACCCAGCATAAAATACAGCTTGACCTTATCAAAGCCGCCGCGGAAGGCCAGTCCCACACCGCCCAGAATCTCTTCTTCGGTGATGCCCTTGTTGATGACATCGCGCAGGCGCTGCGTTCCGGCCTCGGCCGCAAAGGTCAGGCCGCTCTTCTTGCCCTGCGCCAGCTCGTCCATGAGCGCGAGCGAGAAAGCGTCCACACGCAGCGACGGAAGTGAAATATGAATATGCGGGTACTTCCCGTGGATTTCGCGGATGATGCTGTAGAGCTCCGGGTAATCGTTGGAGCTGAGCGAGGTCAGCGAAATCTCGTCATAGCCGGTGTTTTTCAGCACCTCATCCACCCATTTCAGAATGGCCTCGCGGCTCTTCCTGCGGACAGGGCGGTAAATCATGCCGGCCTGGCAGAAGCGGCAGCCGTGCAGACAGCCGCGGAAAATCTCCATAGCGGCACGGTCATGAATGATCTGAATGTAAGGAACGATAGGCTTGGTCGGGTAATCAACGCTGTCCAGATCGTCCACCAAAAGCTTCTGCACGCGGGCAGGAACGAAGTCGTATTTCGGCTTGAAGGAGCGGATGCAGCCTGTGTGAAGGCAGCCCTCCGCCGGTTCCTCCTCATATTCGACCTCGTACAGGGAAGGGACGTACATACCGGGAAGCTGCGCCACCTTTTTCAGAAAATCGCGGCGGCCGAGTCCGGCTTTTTTGTGGGCCTCGTAGGCCTCGAACAGCTTCCCGTATTCCACCTCGCCTTCTCCCAGATAGAAGAAGTCGATAAAATCAGCCAGAGGCTCCGGATTGTAAGCGTTGGGGCCGCCGCCGATGACCAGCGGGTCTTCATCGCTTCTGTCCTTTGAGAAAAGCGGGACCTCCGCCAGATCCAGCATGTTCAGGATGTTCGTGTAGGACATCTCATACTGAAGAGTAAAGCCGAGAAAATCGAATTCCTTCAGAGGCGTGAAGCTTTCCAGCGAGTACAGCGGAATGTGCTGTTCACGCATCTTTGCTTCCATGTCCGTCCAAGGGGCGAAGGCGCGCTCGCAGTAGACGAAATCGGGCTTGTTGAGCTCGTGATAGAGGATCTGCAAGCCCAGGTGGCACATGCCGACGTCATAGACATCCGGGAAGCAAAAGCAGTAATGGACATCATAAAAATCCGGCTCCTTATAGATGGAGTTGACTTCTCCACCGATATAGCGAGCCGGTTTTTGCACAGATAAAAGCAGTTCATCCGAAAGCGTGACTTTCATTTTCCGTTCTCCTGTCAGTCTTTAAATACGATACGCCACTCCAGCTCGCCGCGCTCGAGCCCCTGGATCAGCATCTCGGCGCTGGCCAGGTTCGTGGCTAGCGGCACCATATGCTCATCACATTCGGCCATGATCTGCGCGTGCTTGCGAAGGCTGTCCGGACTGTCCGGATCGCGGAGAAAAATGACCATGTCGATTTCGTCATTGGCGATTTGCGCGCACATCTGCTTCTCACCGCCCAAGCCGCCCGAAAGCAGCTTATGGACATGAAGCTCCGTGACACGCTCGATCAGCGTGCCTGTGGTATCGGTAGAATACAGGGCGTGGCGGGATAATATGGCAGAATAAGCGATGCAGAAGCTCTGCATCAGCTTTTTCTTGCTGTCACTGGCCAGTAATGCGATGTTCATAGAAACGATTTCTCCTATGGCGAGATGGCTTCTTATCCTGAAAGAGTGAAGGAATTCTCCTTCACTCTTAAGGACTTCCGAAAATCAAATGACTCCCGAATCGTGCAGGGAATAGTGGACCTGGTCACCGATGATGATATGGTCCAGAAGCGGAATATCCAGCAGCAGCCCGCAGCTTAACATTCTTTCGGTAAGCTCCAGATCCTGATCGCTGGGAAAAGGATCACCGCTGGGATGGTTGTGAAGCATGATCACACGCGTGGCCCCTTTTTCAAGGGCCGGGCCGAAAACTTCACGCGGAGAAAGGAGAGAACGGTTGATACAGCCCATGGAGACCGTTCTGTCGAAGACGATGGCGTTCTTCGTGTTAAGATAGATCACCTTAACAATCTCCTGCTTGAGGCCGCGCATCTCCTCCATATAGATATCCGCGATGGATGCCGCGTCCTTTACATGGGCGCGCCGACGGGCTCCGCGTGAGGAAAGCCGCACGGATAGTTCTTTAACGGCGCACAGCTGCAGGGCCTTGATGGGGCCGATGCCGGCGAATTCCTGCATACGTTCAGGCGTCTGCGAAAACAATACGGTGAGCGGATCGCCCTCCCCCCTGTCCGTGCATTCGGCCAGAATGCGCGTGGACAGGCTGAGGACGCTTTCTCCCGGAAGGCCGTTCTGCAGAAATACGGATAAAAGCTGTGCGTCCGTTAATGAAGCCGCCCCTTTGTCACGCAAAAGCTCATAGGGCCTTTCGGAAAGGGGCAGTTCCTTCATGGTTAAGTTGTCGTGGTTCTTCATATCTTTTCCTCCTTCTGATTTCATGAGGAAAAGAAAACACATGTCTTATTTGGAATTATATCACAAAACGGCAGCTTTGAAAAGAGGACAGATGATGAATAGCGCGCCCCAAAATACCATAACTGTGGGCAATACGGCGTTCACGCCGTATTGCGACGGCGCGTCAAAGACTTTGAAATAACAATTATTAACGCGCCCCCAAATACCATAACTGTGGGCAATACGGCGTTCACGCCGTATTGCGACGGCGCGTCAAAGACTTTGAAATAAGAAATATTAACGCGCCGTTATACAATGCTTCGGGCATTTTTCCGCGCAAATCCCGCAGCCGATACAAAGCTCGTAATTGAACTTCGGCAGATTGTTTTCCATTTCGATGACAAGCTGCGGACAGTTTTTGGCGCAGAGGCCGCAGCCGATGCAGCCTGCCTTGCAGACGGACATCACTTCCTTGCCCTTAGCAGGGTTCTGGCAGCTCATCCGCACCAGACTGTCGGCGGGAATCAGCTCAATGACATGCTTGGGGCAGATTTCGGTGCAGGCACCGCAGCCCATGCACTTCGTCTCGTCGATTTTGGCCACGCCGTTCTCAATGGAAATCGCATCGAATTTGCAGGCCTTCATGCAGGTGCCCATGCCGAGACAGCCGTAGGCGCAGCTCTTGTCGCCGCCGCCGGGCAGAAGCAGAAGCTGTTCGCAATCGGCGGCGCCGTAGTAGTCGACGCGGCGGACCGCGTTATCGCAGGTGCCGAGACACTTTACGTGCGCGACCATGCGTTCGACTGAGCCGGGCTCCTGACCCAGTGCACGGCAGATTTCCTGATAGGCGCTGTCGCCGCCGACCGCGCAGAGACCGGGCTTAGCCCGTCCCTCGGCCAACGCCTGCGCGTATTCGTCACAGCCGACAAAGCCGCAGCCGCCGCAGTTCGCGCCGGGAAGCGCTTCGCGCAGCTGATCCGCCAACGGATTGCCCTTGACCTCGAATTTCTTGGAGGCAAAGCCCAGGAGGCAGCCGAAGAAGGCGCCTAAAACACCCAAAATAGCCAGAGGGAGCACAATGTTGATCCAATCCATATTCCGTTGTCCTCCTTAAATCAAGCCCTGGAAGCCCAGGAACGCAATCGCCATCAGGCCGGCCGCCACCATCGCAATAGGGAAGCCTTCCATGCACTTCAGAATCCGGTTATGCTCGATTCTCTCGCGCACGCCGGAAAAGAGCACGATGCCCAGCAGGAAGCCCAGACCGCCGCCGAAGCCGTTCACAACGGAATTCAGCAGCGTGTAGTTCGCCTGCATATTGACGACCGCCACGCCCAGAACCGCGCAGTTCGTGGTGATCAGAGGCAGATAAACGCCCAGGGCGGAATACAGGCCGGGGCTGACCTTCTTGATGACCATCTCGACAAACTGAACCAGGGCCGCGATGACCAGAATGAAGGCGATAGTGTACAGATAAGTTTTATCCAGCGGGATCAGAATGAAATTGTACACAAAGTAGCAGATAGCCGAGGCGACGGTCATAACGAAGGTGACCGCCACGCCCATGCCGAGCGCCGTGTCCGTCTTCTTGGAAATGCCCAGGAAGGGACAGATGCCCATGAAGCGGGACATGACGAAGTTGTTGATGAATACAGAGCTGATCAGAATGTAAATGACGGTCTTCATTTGCGTCCCTCTTTTCTCTTCCGGATGGCCGACTGAATGGCACGGAAGGCAGCGATGGAGAAGCCGAAGACGAAGAAGCCGCCGGGCGCCATCGTGATGATGGACACAGGCTGGAAGCCGGCCGGCATGACCTCAAGGCCGAAAATGGAGCCGGCACCCAGGAACTCGCGGATGAGGCCCATCAGCGTCAGCGCCAGGGTAAAGCCGAGACCCATACTCAGGCCGTCGCAGACGGAATCAAGCGGCCCGTTCTTGGAAGCATAGGCTTCGGCACGGCCCAGAATAATGCAGTTGACGACGATCAGCGGGATGAACAGACCGAGCGACTGATACAGGGTGTCGTAGAAGAAGGCCTGCAGCAGCAGATCGATGATGGTAACAAAGGTGGCGATGATGACGATAAAGGCCGGAATGCGGATCTTCTCGGGAATCACCTTGCGAAGCAGAGAGATGACCAGGTTGGAGCCCATCAGAACGAAGACAACGGAAAGGCCCATGCCCAGACCGTTAATGGCCGTGGTCGTAACCGCCAGCGTGGGGCAGGTGCCGAGCACCTGGACGAAGGTCGGATTTTCGGTGATCAGACCGCGCTTTAAATGACTGCCGAAGCTGCTCAAGGCTCCTCCACCTCCTCTCTCAGGAAAATTCGGTAGTATTCGCAGGCCGTGTTGATGGCCGTGACAATGCCGTTAGAGGTCTTGGTGGCGCCTGTAATGGCATCGATTTCGTTCTCGGCGGGGTTGCCCTTTACGCAGATGATAGGCTTGAGCGCACTGACGCCGATGAACTGATTCAGGAAGGCAGGCTTGGCGGCGTTCGCGCCGAGACCGGCCGTTTCACTGTGGGAAATGATTTTGACACCCGAGATATTGCCCTCGCTGTCAATGCCGAGCGCCATCTCGATGGTGTCGCCCTTATAGCCGGCACCGAGCACCTTCAGCGCGTAGCCGCTGCCGGGAGCCTCATAGCACTCCGAGATGACAAAGTTGAAGTTTTCGGGAACATCCAGCTTGACCAGATCGCCGGCACCCTCGGGCAGCACGCTCTCAAAGGCGGCCTTCGTGATCGAGTCCTTCTTTTCGGCGATCATGTCCTTGGTGTTCTCGTAGACGAGGCCGAGGCAGAGGCCGGAAATCATGCAGAAAAGGAAGAGCATCAGGCCCAGATAGACGATCTGGTTCTGCTTGATGCGCTGCCACAGCGATGTTTTTTCACTCATTGCGCGGCCTCCTTTTTCTTCTTGCGGGAAATGCCGTAGACACGCGGCTTGGTGAAGCGGTCAATCAGCGGCGTGCAGACATTCATGAACAGGATGGAGAAGGAAACACCCTCCGGATAGCTTCCGAAGCGGCGGATCAGAATGGTGATAAGGCCGCAGCCGACGCCGTAGATCCAGCGGCCGCCGCGGTTCATCGGAGAGGTCACGTAATCGGTCGCCATGAAGAAGGCACCGAGGAAAAGACCGCCGTTCAGAATCTGATAGAAGCCGTCCATGCCGAATACATAGGAAAGGACAAAGACCGTGCCGATAAAGGACAGGGGGATGCGGAAGTCGATGACGCGGGCCGCGATCAGATAGAGGCCGCCGATCAGCAGAAAAATCGTAGCGGTTTCACCCAGACAGCCGGCGGTGTTTCCGAGGAAGCAGTCCATGTAGCTGGGCAGAATAGCTGAGCCCTCCTGTGCGAGCGCCAGAGGCGTAGCCTGCGTGATGCCGTCCAGGGTGAAATCGGACATGAGGGAGGTCCAGGAGATCAGCAGAAAGCAGCGGGCTGCCAGCGCGGGGTTCATGAAGTTCTGGCCGAGTCCGCCGAAGAACTGCTTGACGACAATGATGGCGAAGGCAGAGCCGACCACCGGAATCCACCACGGAACGGACACCGGCAGGTTCATGGCCAGAAGGATACCGGTCAGCACCGCGCTGCAGTCCGAAATCATGACCTTCTGCTTCGCGAGCTTCTGGAAGATGAATTCGGAGAGGACGGCGGTGGCCGTAGACAGGCCCAGGATCATCAGGGCGCGCAGACCGAAGTTGAAGAAGGCCGCGACCATGGCGGGAACCAGGGCGAAGATAACCTCGCACATCAGGGAGCGGGTACTGTTTTTCGCCCGGAAATGCGGCGAAACCGAATACATTTTAGGGCTTTGTTCGCTCATTTCTTTGCCTCCTGTTGACGCTTTTTACGGTTGGCCAGACCGATTTTTCGGCCCAGCTTGATGGCCTGCGTCAGCTGTCGCTTGGCCGGGCAGGCAAAGCTGCACGAGCCGCACTCAATACATTCGCAGCCGAATTCTTTTTCAAATGCATCAAAATCGCGCCGGTCGGCCAGCTCAGCCAGCAGATAGGGCTGCAGATGCATGGGGCAGGCGGAAACGCACTTGCCGCAGCGGATGCAGGGGCTCTCCTCCGGCAGGCGCGCCTCCTCCGCAGTGAGAAGCACCAGCGACGAGGTCGTCTTGATGACGGGAATATCGAAGGTATCCACGGCCAGGCCCATCATGGGGCCGCCGCAGATGATTTTGGCGGGTTCCTCGGTGATGCCGGCGAACTCCACAAGCTCGCGCAGGTTGGTGCCGATGCGGACGCGGTAGTTGCCGGGATTCCTGACCATGCTGCCGGAGACCGTGACGATGCGGCGCTGCAGCGGACGGGCCTGCATGACGGCGCGGTAGACGGCGATGACGGTGTCGATATTGATAACGATGCAGCCGACATCCGCGGGAAGACCGCCGTTTCCGGGCACTTCACGGCCGGTGGCCGCCTTGATGATCATTTTTTCGCTGCCCTGAGGATACTTGGTGATCAGCTGGATCACGCGCATGTCCTCATCGTCAGGGAACCGGCTGCGAATACATTCGTTCAGACGGTCAATGGCCTTGGGCTTGTTGTTTTCAATGCAGAAGCAGCAGGCGGAGCCCGGGAAGAGCTTCCGCACAATGGCGCCGCCCACGACCAGACGCTCCGTATCCTCCAGCATCACCCGGTAGTCCGAGGTCAGGTAGGGCTCACACTCGGAGCCGTTGATCAGCACGTAGTCGATCTTTTTGTCTTCGGGAGGGGTGAGCTTGATAAAGGTGGGGAAGCCTGCGCCGCCCATGCCGACGATGCCGGCGTATCGGATGCGCTCACGGATTTCGGCAGCGTCCAGCTGTGTATAGTCAGCCGGCTGATAGGGGCCGCTCATAGCCTCATACAGATGATCGTTCTCGATGATAACCGCCGGGACCATGCTGCCGTTCGGGTGACGCATGGGTCGGATATCCTTTACCGTACCGGATACACTGGAATAGACGGGAGAACTGACAAAGCCGCCCGGCTCACCGATCAGCTGATGACGCAGTACATGCTGGCCCACCTCCACAACGGGCTTGGCGGGCGCACCAAGATGCTGCTGCATCAAAAAGACCATATCCCCTTCCGGATCCATAAAGTCACGGATAGGGATATTTTCGGTTGTTTCTTTATGATCCGGCGGTTTGATGCCTCCGCGGAAGGAATTCACAACAGAAAACAGGTTTTCAGACATAGCTGTTCCTCACAATCAAAATGTTCGTCACGATTTTAAACCATGCGGCAGGAAAGTTCAAGAATAGTTATTTCTTTAACATATACGTTATTTCTTTAACATTTCCCGCGGGTGTTCATGAATAATTTACATTCCGCGATACTTGAAGAGAAAAGAAAAAACGGGTATAATTAAATAATTAAGAGAAAAACGAAGGGCAAAGCCATGCGCACCATTCTTCACCTGGATATGGATGCTTTCTTTGCCTCCGTCGAAGTCCGTGATGATCCGTCGCTGGCAGGAAAGCCCCTGATCATCGGCGCCCTCCCCTCCGAGCGCGGCGTCGTGTCTACCTGCTCTTATGAGGCGCGCGCCTACGGCGTCCGCTCGGGCATGAGCATCAAGGAGGCCTACCGCCTCTGCCCCGACGGCATCTATATGCACGGACACTACCGGAAATACGCGGAGGCCAGCCATATCATGCACAGCCTCATGCTGGAATACTCCGACAAGGCTCTCTTCATCGCCAGTGATGAGGGCTACCTCGACATCACGGATTCGCTCGCGCTCTTCGGCAGCGGCGAGCACATCGGCCGGGAGCTCAAGCGGCGCGTCACCGAGGCGCTCTCCCTCTCCTGCTCCGTCGGCGTAGGCTACAACATGATGTCCGCCAAGCTTGCCTCCGAAGAAAAAAAGCCCGACGGCTTCTTTGTCATCCCCGACGAAAAAGCACTGCAGGAGCTGATCATGGACCGTCCCGTCCGTATCCTGAGCGGCGTCGGACCCAAGACGCAGGAGCAGCTCAGCCGCTACAATATCCGCACCGTCCGGGACCTTTTCGCCTGGTCGCGCGAGGATCTCGCACGCTACTTAGGCGACAGCGGAGCCTGGCTCTATGACCGCTCCCGCGGCATCGACGAGCGCGAAATCGAGACCTTCCCCGAGGAAAGCAAATCCTACGGCCACGAGGTCACCTTTCAGGAGGATCTCAATTCCTTTGAGGAAATCGAAAGCGCGCTGCGCCTGATTGCGCGCAGGCTTGCAACCAATCTGCAGCGTCAGGGCAGCTGGTGCAGCCTCGTAACGCTCAAGCTCAAATATAATAACATGAAGCTGAACACCCGGGCCTGTCCCCCCGAAGCGCCCACCAACGACGCCGATGTCATTTTCGACTGCGCCCGCCGCATGCTCCGGCGGGACGGTTTCGAACGACCCGTTCGCCTGGTCGGCATCGCTACCTCGCAATTTTCGTCCTCCCCCGCCGAGCAGCTGAGTCTTGAGGCCGACGGCGACCATAAAGAAAGGAAGGACAAGCTGAACCAATCTCTTCTTTCCCTCTACGACCGTTTCGGAAACAACATCATCCGTACCGGTTCTGAAATCGAAAGCGAGAAAATCTTAAGTCCCAAGGAATAAGCATGCGGGACAGCTCTGATCCTCATTCCGAAACAGAAAGGAATTCCGCCCATGAAAGAAGAACAGGCATCCGCACAGAAGCCCAGGGCCGAAAAAAAAGAAAAATGGCTCAAGTTCCGCCACCGCGTCGCTTTCTGCCTTTTCCGTCCGGCCTTCTGGCTCATGTGCAAGCTCAAGTACCGTCTTCGTTTTGAAAAGCTTCCGAATCAGGGAAAACGCAATTACCTGGTCGTTTCCAATCACCAGACGGGCTTTGACCAGTTCTTTCTGGCCCTCATGTTCAAGGGCCCCCTCTACTTCGTCGCGACCGAGGACATCTTCTCCAACGGCCTTTCGTCGAAGCTCATCAAATATTTTGTGAATCCCATCCCCTTCCGCAAATCCACTAAGGACTTCCGCTCCATCATGGATATGATGCAGGTCGCGCGCGAGGGCGGCAGCATCTGTATCTTCCCCGAGGGAAACCGCAGCTTCAGCGGTCAGACCTGCGATATCAAGCCCTCCATTGCGCACCTGGCGAAAAAGCTCCGGCTGCCCATCGTCGTCTGCCGCATCGAGGACGGCTACGGCGTGGATCCCCGCTGGGCCGGCAAGGTCCGCCGCGGCAGCGTGCACAGCTATGTCAAGCGCCTCATCGAGCCGGAAGAGTACAAGGACCTCACCAACGACCAGCTGTATGAGATTCTGAAGGATGAGCTGTGGCACGACGAGGCCAATGACTGTGGAAGCTTCCGGAGCCGGAAAAGCGCCGAGTATCTGGACAGGCTCTTCTATGTCTGCCCCGTTTGCGGCCTCAGCCGTTTCACCGCAAAAGGTGAAAACCTCTCTTGTCAAAAATGCGGCCTGGTGCTAAAATACGAAGATAATAAAACTTTTACGGTGCAGCAGGGCGGTCCCTTCCGTTTCCGTTATCCCGCCGAATGGTACTCCTATCAGGAGGACTTCATCCGCGGGCTTGATCTGACGCCTTACGAAACCCTCCCCCTCTATACCGATTACGCTGATTTTTCCGAAATCATTCCGTACAAGCGAAAAAATCTTCTCTCCAAGAACGCCGGACTCACCCTGTACGGCAATCGCCTGGAAGTAAACGGCAGCGTCTCTCAAACCTTTGACTTCGACTCGGTCTACGCCATGGCCGTGATGGGGCGCAACAAGCTCCTTCTCTATGTCGACTCCCGCTCGTATATGTTCAAAGGTGACCCGCATTTCAATGCGATGAAATTCGTCAACATTTACTATCACTACGCGAACAAAGGAGATCACCATGGAGAATTTCTCGGATTATAGTGTTTGGGGTTCCGTATTAGTCGTCGGACTGCTGCTGCTCAGCCTGCTCGCTGCGAACTTTTTGAAGAAGTCCATTCCCTTCCTGTCAAAATCACTGATTCCCACCTCTGTATTGGGCGGCCTTCTGATCCTTCTGAGCTCAGCTGTCTACCGGCTCATCACCGGCAAGGTGCTTCTGGACAGCGCCATCTTCAACGGCAGCGGAATGGCCACAGCCGAAATCATCACCTATCACAGCCTGGCGCTCGGCTTTATCGCCACGGTCTTCAAGCCGAATGTCGGCAAGATGCCCAAGAAACGTTATGTTGAAATCTTCGATTCCGGTGTCACGACGGTTTCCACCTACCTGATTCAGGCGGTTCTCGGCCTCGGCATCACGATTCTCTGGACCCTCTTCGTCAATCCTGACTTTTTCAAGGCGGCCGGCATTCTGCTGCCCTTCGGCTACGGCCAGGGCACCGGCCAGGCCATGAACTACGGCAATATCTATGAGACGGACTACGGCTTTATCGGCGGCAAGAGCTTCGGCCTGACCATCGCAGCCATGGGCTTCCTGAGTGCCGCCATCTTCGGTGTCATCCATCTCAATATCCTGCGCAAAAAAGGTTACATCATCAACAGCGAGGATGAAATAGCCGAAACCTTCTCCTCCGACGATATCCAGAAGTCCGACGAAATCCCCATGAACGGCAGCGTTGATAAGCTGACCGTTCAGCTGGGCATCATCTTCTCCACCTATCTGATCGCCTACGCTGTCATCTTCGTCCTTGCGAAGCTGGTGCCCTCCTTCAGCTCTGTGCTGTACGGCTTCAACTTCCTGATGGGCGTTCTGATCGGCACGGCCATTAATGCCATCCTCGGCTTCCTGAAGCGCAGGAAGGTCATTCAGAAGGAATATATCAATCCCTTCCTGATGAAGCGCATCAGCGGCTTCTTCTTCGATCTGATGATCGTAGCCGGCATCGCCGCCATCCGCATCGAGGTCCTGAAAAACTACTGGCCCATCCTCCTGATTCTGGGTCTGGTCGGCGCCGTCGTCACCTACTTCTACGTCCACTGGGTTTCCCGTCTTTTCTTCCCCGACTACACCGAACAGCAGTTCATGGTCATGTTCGGTATGCTGACCGGTACCGCCAGCACAGGCATCATCCTGCTGCGCGAGCTTGATTCCAATTTCGAAACGCCCGCAGCCGATAACCTGGTCTATCAGCAGCTTCCCGCCATTGTCTTCGGCTTCCCGATGATGCTTCTGGCTACCCTGGCGCCTCAGCGCCCCGAGTTCACCCTCCTCATCCTGGTTGCCTTCTTCCTGGTGATGAATCTGATTCTCTTCCGCAGCAAAATTTTCAAAAAGAAAAAGTAAACATTACTGTCCTATAGCCCTGAAAAAAGCGGCCGGCCGAAGATTATCCTCGGCCGGCTTTGTGTTCGTGTGCGGTTTTTGTGAATCAGGATGCATATTTCAGAATGATCAGCATGCAGGCATCGTTTGCATCCAGATTTCCGTTTTTGGAGGAAGCGTCCATTTCCAGGAGCTCTTCCAGAATTTTTCTCAGTGTTTCTTCGCCGAACTGACGGCTCTGCTTGACGATCATGTAGGCAACGCCCTCACGCAGTCCAAGCGAGCCCGCGATTTCGGCGCTGCCCTTCCCTTCTTTTGACAGGATGCAGGCGCGCAGCAGCTGGCGGAACTGACGGACGATCATATACAGGATCTTCTGCGCGGCCTCGCCGTTCGTGATGAGATCGTTGTAGCTCTTCATGGCGCTGGCCGCCTTCTTGTTGGCGATAGCGTCCGTGATGGCGAAAATGTTGTCATCGATATCCGGTGTGCAGATGGCGTTGATGTCGGCGTTTGTTATGTCGGCGCGCTCGCCCAGATAGCTGTAGAGCTTGTGCAGCTGGGCCTCGAGCTTGGTCATGTCGTCGCCGGAATAATGCACCAGATAGGCGGCGACACCGTTTGGCATACGCTTGCCGGCTTTCGCGGCCTCCTGACACAGCCACTTGTCAAGGACCTCCTCCGGCTGAGTCCTGAACTCGACCGCGCGGCCAAGCTTCGAAACCTCACGGTACATACGCGAACGCTTGTCGACCTTGTCCTCCACAAATACGGCCACGGTCGTGTCGAGTCCCTCCAGGGCATCAGCCAGAGCGGCGTAGTCATCGCCGGGGACGAAGGAGCCGGTGTTCTTCAGGATGACCAGCCGCTTTTCGGCCATGAAAGGCAGGGTGTCGAGGGTGGCCAGGATATCGTCGATATTCTTCGGGCTGTCCATAACGGACAGGTTCATCATCTCATCCTCCTCCGAAAGGAGCGCACGGCGGATTTTCTCCGTGTAAAGAGCGACCAGATATTTTTCCTCGCCGTACAAAAGGTAGGGGCCGTTCAGCTCGCCCTTCGCAATCTGTTCCTTCAAAATCTTCATTGTGACAGCTCCTTCGAAAGATAGTAGTCGAACCGCAGCCTGCGGCGATAACGGACCCGGACCGCACCCGCCTGCTCCGTGATACAGACACGGATGCCGCGGCCTTCCAGACGCTCTAACAGCTCCTGATGCGGATGACCGTAGACCGAACGGAGGGCGCTGATGACGGCTGCCTCCGGCGATACCGCCTCCAGAAAACCCGCCGAGCTTGCGCCGGACGAACCGTGATGCGCCACCTTCAGAAGCTCGGCTTTCGGAAGAAGGCCCTTCGCAAGAAGCAGCTTTTCGCCGCTTTCCTCCAGATCTCCGGTAAACAGGGTGCTGTGCCCCCTCGTTTTCCATAATAATACCATAGAACTGTCGTTTTCGGAAAGAAAAATATCAGCTTTTTCCGGAGAAAGGCAGACAAGACTTGTCCGTCCCTTTTGCAATGCATCACCTCGCTTCCAATAAACAATTTCCGTGCCGCGGGATCGTGCGAGACGGATCAGCTCCTGACTGGCCGCTGTCTCCTGCAGCGGATGATCGGCCAGATAAAGCGTCCTGACCGAAATCGTGTCCTCCTCCCACAGCGTCAGGAGACCTTCCATGTGATCCTCATCCGGATGCGACAGAAACACTGCATCGAGCCTCACCGCGCCTTTGTATTTCAGAAAAGGCTTGATCACCTCCTCGTACAACGGCCCCGCGTCAATCAGACAGTCCTGCCCGTGCCAGGATAAATAGATGCAGTCGCCCTGGCCAACATTCAGAAAAACGGCTTCATCCACGGGCAGGCGATAGCATAGAAGACCCGCGGCCAGAACGATCGCAGCGGGCCCGGCAAGCCGAGCGGCCCTCCTCCGCTCTTTCTCCGGCACGGAATACAGACAGATCAGCACTCCCGCAGCCGCATAGAAGGCCAAAAGCCACAAAAGGCTCGGACGTCCCGGAGTCAGATAGGCGAAGGGCAGGCGCAGCGTAAGGCTGCTCAGCTCCTCATAAAAGCGCAGCACATAGTAGGCTGAGCCGAAGCAGAATTCCGACAGAGAAAGCGAAAAAAGTCCCGCCAGACTTCCCAGTGCACCTGCGGCATAGACCACGGTCATCAAAGGCACTACCAGCAGATTCAGCAGGACCGAATACGGACAGATTCCGTAGAAATGCCAAAGTGTAAGCGGCGCCGTCGCCAGAAAGGCCGCACAGGAAGGCGCAGCCACCCGCCTGACCGACCTCGGAACTGCGTAGATTCTCTCGAAAAGCGGGCTTAAATACCTCAGTCCCAGCACTGACACAAAAGACAGCCGGAAGCCGGCATCGCAGATATAGAGCGGCTGCACCGAAAGAATCACAAGCGCCGCCACCGCCAGCGATACAGCCGGATCCTCCTGTTTGAAAAATATGCCGGCCAAAAGCCGCATGCTAAGCATCAGCGCCGCCCGGAGGGTCGAGGCTGCCGCACCGGTCAGAAAAACATAGAACCATAAAAAGATAAGACCCGCCCCCGCGGCTTTACGCCTCGGCATAAGCTTCTGCAGGAGACGGTATATCGCCTCAAAAAAAAGATTCACGTGAAGCCCCGAGACTGCCAGAATGTGAGCGATACCGGCTTCCTGAAACAGGCTCTTCGTTTCCGCATCGCCCAGCCCCTTTTCGCCCAGAAGAATGGCAGCCATCAGCCCCGCCTCCCGCTCCGGAAGCCCTTTTCGCATGCTTTCCGTCATAAGGAGGCGCAGCCTGTACAGATAGGGACAAAGTCCCCGTGCCGTCTGCACAAGCCGGGCCTTTGAGGCGGAAAACAAAAAAGCGCTCCCGCGCAGACTGTAATAAGTGAGCGCGTCAAATTCACCCGGATTGGAGGCTGGCTCCGGACGGTACAGCGTTCCGCTCACACGAATACGTGCACCGGGCTCGCAGGGGACGGGTGCGTAGCCCTCGGCACGGTATCCGCGGAGCGCGCCGTTTTCAAGCCTGATCTGTATCCACTGTCCCCGGCTCTTTTCTTCTGAGCTCACTACGAAGGCATCAAATCGGGCAAGCTCCTCATACGGAAGGGCATCGGCCTCACAAAAAAGCAAGCGGCGGTACAGCCCGCCGAAAACACGTCCCTTAGTCCCGCACACCAAGAGCCAGAAAAGACTCACCAAAATGGCCAGACTGACCAAAGGCCGCCTCAGAAGACGTCTTTTCATACCGTCACCAATTCGCATACCGCCTCAAACAGCTTCTCCCCGATCCCACTCACCAGCATCAGCTCCTCCGCGCTCGAAAAAGGACCGTTCTTTTCCCGGTAGGCGACGATACGCGCCGCCAGTCCCTGCCCGATGCCGGGAAGACTCATAAGCTCCTCCAAGGATGCCGTATTCAGATTCACCCGCCGATCGCCCGCCTCCTCCTTAAACGGAATGACCAGCTTCTGTCCGTCCTTGATAAGCTGCGCCAGATTGACCCGGGACAAATCCGCCTCCGGCAGCGCCCCGCCGGCCGCCGCAATGGCATCCATCACGCGCGAGCCCTCCCTAAGCTCATACAAGCGGTCCGGCTCCCTGACCGCCCCGCTGACATGCACCGTAAAAAGAAGCTGAGCCTCAGACTCCTCCGGAAAGGCCGACTCCTGCAAAACCGTCCTTCCGCCCCGGGATGACCACCAAAAGGCCGCCCCGGCCAGTATGGCTGCCGCAAGCGCAGCCGCGATTTTTTGCCCCGAAGGCGGCAGATACAGCCGCCGCACTTTCTTCTGCCGCATCAAGTTCTCCTCCTTCTCTTTTATCTCTATAAGTATCGTCGCTTTCGGAGGAAATATTCGTTTTTTTTCACTGAAAAATAATTTGAAATAACAGTGCATTTGTGTTATCATATAACGCGGTTTTTATTCAGGAACCAAATCATCCGATCAAGAGGCCATTTATGTTAGAGCAGAACCAAATCCGAAACATCGCCATCATCGCCCACGTTGACCACGGCAAGACCACTCTGGTAGACGCCATGCTGCACCAGAGCGGTATTTTCCGCGAAAACCAGGAGGTAGAAGAGCGCGTCATGGATTCCAACGATCTGGAACGTGAGCGCGGCATCACCATTCTCGCCAACAACACCTCCCTGCGCTACAAGGGCGTAAAAATCAACATCATCGACACCCCCGGACACGCTGATTTCGGCGGTGAGGTGGAGCGCGGTCTGAAGATGGCCAACGGCGTGGTCCTGCTGGTCGATGCCTTCGAAGGCTGCATGCCCCAGACCCGTTTCG
>JAZRWR010000071.1:0-2692 GCA_045599825.1 Bianqueaceae bacterium
CAAAAAATCCTTCTCAGCCTGCAAACGTGCGAGCGAAGCGAGTGCGCTGCAGCAGGCTGCAGCCTATTCGGCTTTGATGCCGTCAGGCATCAAAACGAATCAAATTCTGTGCATCGCGGAGAAAATTTCCTCGCGCTGAATGCGGACGGAGAGATTTTCCTTCTCGCCGAACTCGGTCATGGCGGTGTTGATCTCCTCATAGGGACGGTTGGCGGCGCCGACGTCCACCAGAAGTGTCATGGTGAAGATATCCGCCATTATGGTCTGGCTGATATCCAGAATATTGATGTTCAGCGATGCCAGAAGTGCGCTGACGCCGGCGACGATGCCGACGCGGTCCGGGCCGATGACGGTCATGATTGCTTTCATAATGAATCTCTCCTCCGGGAAAATTGAAATCACGGAGGAATCATACATGATTTCGACGGATTTTGCAAGGGGCGCACGGCGGATTTGAAACTTCCTCTTGAAAAATTCGCGCATTGGGGGCATAATAGGAAAAGTACCCAGATAGATAAGGATAAAAACAATATGAAAAAATTCATTACAATTTTACTGACGCTGACGCTGGCCCTGACGCTCTGTGCGTGCGACAAGGGCGGCGCAGGCGGAAAAACCCCGTCATCCTCGTCCGATCTGACGGCGGCGGAGATCCAGCAGGCCCTCGCGGAAATGGAAGCGGAGGAAGCTGCCGCCCAACAGTAACAGGGACCATCCAAATAGCCTCTTATTGCTGTCTTTCCCGGACGAGCAATAGGAGGCTTTTTGCTTTTTATCAGAAAAAGAAAGGGAGCTGCATAGCATGGCAAAGCGTTTCGGCGACCGGCGCGACGGCAAGCTGCTGCGCGATCTGGACTCGCTGCATTTTATCACGGGGGTTCTCTATCCGAACCGCTGTGACAACGAAGCCTATATTTCGGTCAAGGTGGACCTGACCAACATCAATGCCTGGCTGGAAAAAGCCAATGCGGAAGAAAGCGATTTTCGGTATACCATGTTTCATGTGATTCTCACCGCGCTGGAAAAGACAATCCTCCTGCGTCCGAAGCTGAACCGCTTCATCGTCAACGGCAACTTCTATCAGCGCAACGAGATTACGACGAGCTTCATCGTCAAAAAGCAGTTTGACGACAAGGCGGAGGAGGGACTGGCCTTTCTCCATGCCAAGGACGAAGACACGGTACATACCGTCCACGAGGAGATCCGGAAGCAGGTGACGCACCACCGCAGCGGCGGCAGCAATTCCACCAATGACAGCATGGATCTGTTTAACAAAATGCCCCGCTTCCTCAGCAAGTTCCTGATCCACATCGTCATGTGGCTGGATAAGCACGGCTGGGTGCCGCAGGCGTTTATTTCCGACGACCCCTATTACAGCTCCATGGTGATCTCTAATCTGGGCTCCATCAAGCTCAAGTGCGGCTATCACCATCTGACCAACTGGGGCACCTGCTCCCTCTTCTGCATCATCGGGGAAAAGAAGCTGAGTCCCTTCTATGACGAGCAGGGCAATGTTACGATGAAAGAAACGCTGGAGCTGGGCCTCACCATCGACGAGCGTCTTGCGGACGGTTATTACTATTCCAAGTCCATCCGGCTGCTGAAGAAGCTGCTGGAAAACCCGGAGCTGCTGGAACAGCCGCTCAGTGAGGAGGTGGATTACTGATGACGGAGTTGAAAGCCGCAGTTCCATGGGCACCCTATATGGGTGAGGTACCCATGCATCTGGACTATTTCGAGGGCAGCATGTTCGAGGGCGTTGCCCGTATCGCGGAGCAGTATCCCAACAATATTGCCTTCGACTTCATGGGCCGATCGACAATGTATAAAAAGCTGGTGCAGGACATTGAAGCCTGCGCCCGCAGCCTGAAGACGCTGGGCGTCCGCGCCGGCGATCGGGTCACCATCGCCATGCCGAACTGCCCGCAGGCCATCACCATGTTCTATGCCGTCAATCTGGTGGGCGGGATTGCCAACATGATCCATCCGCTTTCCGCCGAAAAGGAGATCGAGTTTTATCTGAACGCTTCCCATTCGGTCACGGCAATCACGCTGGATCAGTTTTACCACAAGTTTGAATCCGTCCGCGCCAACACCGAGGTCGTCAATATCATCATCGCCTCGGTGAAGGATGCGCTGAGCAAACCGGTCAGAGCCGGCTATATGCTCACCGAGGGGCGAAAGATCGAGAAAATCCCGGATGATGCGCCGGTGATCCGCTGGGCGGACTTTCTCCGGCTGGGCCGCGCCTGCTCCTGGAACTATAAAGTCCCCCGCACGGGCGACGACCCCGCGGTCATCCTCTATTCCGGCGGCACTACCGGGACAACGAAGGGCATCGTGCTGACCAACCGCAACTTCAACGCCCTTGCCGCGCAGATCACGGCGACCAACCCCATGTTCCGCCCCGGCGACAAGATGCTGGCGGCCATGCCGCTGTTCCACGGCTTCGGCCTCGGCGTCTGCATCCACTCCATGCTCTTCAACGGCGGGCGCTGCATTCTCGTTCCCCGCTTCACGGCCAAGAGCTATGCAAAGCTCATCACGAAATACCGCTGCAACTTCATCGCGGGCGTCCCCACGCTCTATGAGGCGCTGCTGCGCCTGCCCACGATGGAAAAAGCCGACCTGAGCTGTCTCAAGGGTGTGTTTTCCGGCGGCGACAGCCTCAGCGTGGAGTTGAAAAAGAAGT
>JAZRWR010000072.1:0-4342 GCA_045599825.1 Bianqueaceae bacterium
CCCCTCCCTCGCCTCCTTCTTCATCAACGGCTGGGGCGCTGACTTCGGTGATCCCGTCAACTTCGTTGGCCAGGAAACCTACGGTGAGGACAACGCCTACTACTCCATCTCCTACTCCAAGATCAACAACGCCACCGACGAGACCCTGATCGCCACCTACAAGGAGTTCACCGATCTGGTAATCGCCGCCCGAGAAATCGTGGATGATTACGATGCCCGTCTGGATGCGTTCGCCAAGTCCGAAGCTTACTTCGTACAGCACGCTCTGTGCATCCCCTGCTACATCGATATCTCCTGGCAGCTGACCAAGATCAACGACTACACCAAGATCTACGCTGCATACGGCATCTCCACTTACCGCTATGAGAACTGGGAGTCCAGCGACAGTCTGTACACCACCGCTGATTACGTCCAGTTCAAGGCCAACTACGAGGCGGGCATCTGATAGAAGCCGCTGAGTAGCAAGCTTAATTGACCTGTAGGGCGGACGGCCTCCTTAGAGGGGCCGTCCGCTTGTAAGGTCAAGTTTTCACCGAAATAAAGGACAGTCGGTGATTCGGAAGGTAAGGAAGAGACGCGCAAATGATACGATGCCGTGCCCGCCTCCTCAGCCGTCTATGACGGCAGCTCCCCCGGGGAAAAGGCGCAGGTGAGGCGGTACCGTCAAGCATCGCATACCGGAATCCCCCATACCTCCCGAATTGCTGACAGTCCTGAAAAAAGAAGGTATCTTATGGTAAAGTACATTCTCAAGAGACTCCTGATGTCAATCGTCTCGCTGTTTATCATCGTCAGCGTGGTGTTTCTGCTCATGCGTCTCATGCCCACCGACTACTTCTTCACCGAGGATGAGCTGATCAAGCTGACCGATGAGCAGAAGCAGGACAAGCTGGAAGCCGCGGGTCTGTTGGATCCGCCCTTTGTGCAGCTGGCCCACTTCTACCGGGACATGTTCACGCTGGACTACACCTATGAGCAGTCCCGCAAGGACGCCGTGTCCGCCTCCCTCAACACCGGCATCACCGATGGTCTGCATAAGGCCGTCATCGATACGGTGAACGAGTTCTACACGGACACCGCCGCCGCCGAGAAGGAAATCAGCAAGATCAACGACAAAGTGGTGACCGACAAAGTCGTCATGCAGTTCACCGACGCCGCCATGGCCATCGAGGATAATGAAAATCCCGATGCCGTCGCCGCGTTCATCGTGAACGAGGCCATGGTCAAGAAGCTGAACACCCTGACCAAGGACGCCAAGAAGGCGGTCGGCGACATCGACGCCTTCACCGCGAAGCTCACCGAAAACGTGACCGCGGAAGTCAATGCCATCATGAACGGCATGGATATCACCATCCACGCCACCGGCTTTAAGAACTTCCTCAATCACCTGAATCCCGTCAACTACAAGTTTACCTTCTCTCTGGGCAACTCCTACCGCATCCAGCACGGTATCTCGGTCATCACCGTCATCGGCGAGAAGTTCCCCGTTTCCATGGTGCTGGGTCTTCTGTCTCTGGCAGTGGCTCTGGTGCTGGGCGTCGTGTTGGGCATCCTGCAGGCCCGCTACAAGGGCAGCGTGCTGGATAATGTCTGCTCCGGCTACACCATCTTCGTCAACGCCGTTCCGCATCTGGTCTCCTATACGCTCATCATGTACATCTGCGCCCGCCTGTTCAACCTGCCCATGACCTACCGCAGCAACACGCCCGTGCAGAGCGCCATCCCCGTCATCCTGTGCCTGTCCATGGGCTCCACCGCCAGCTACATGCTGTGGATGCGCCGATACATGGTAGACGAACTCAACAAGGACTATATCCGCCTCGCTCAGCTCAAAGGTCTCTCCACCACGGATGTCATGTTCAAACACGTGATGAAGAACGCCTTCCTGCCTCTGGCACAGTATCTGCCCTATAACGTGCTGCTGACCGTCGGCGGCTCGCTGCTGGCCGAGAGCTTCTTCTCCGTGCCCGGCATGGGACCTTTGCTCACGCAGGCCATTTCCCGCTATGATACCAACCTGGTGCAGGCTATCGTGCTGCTGTACGCGGCACTGGGCATCATCGGCGTGTTCATGGGCGACCTGCTGATGGGTCTGCTGGATCCCAGAATCAGTCTTACCAAGAAAGGAGGCACCCGCTGATATGGCCAAAAAAGATAAGATCGTCTTAAAGGGCATCAACCCCGAAAACGATTCCCGCAGCACCGTTATCAGTGTCAAGGAAGAAAAGGCGGACAAGAGCGAACAGGTGTTCGGCAAGGGCCGTCCTTATGTACAGGGCCGTTCCAGCATGCCGGAAAAGCAGCTGTTCGAGCGCGCCGAATACAACTTCGAAGATGCCGAAAAGACCGGCTACAGCCAGTACAGCTACTGGAAGAGCGTATGGCAGAACTTCCTCAAAAGGAAGAGCGCAGTCATCATGCTCTTCATCTTCGCCGCTCTGTTCATCTTCACCTTCGTTGCCCCCTATATCAGCAAGTTTGACGTGAATTCGCTGCGTTACGACAGCAAAATCGCCTTCACCCGCCCCAACTCCACCTACTGGTTCGGCACGGATACGCTGGGCGCCGACTACTGGTGCCAGGTGTGGTACGCCACCCGCCTGTCCATCATTCTGGCCATCTGCGTATCCATGGGTCAGATCCTGCTGGGCACCATCATCGGTCTCATCTGGGGCTATGTGAGAAGTCTGGACCGCTTCTTCACCGAGCTGTATAACCTGATCGACAACATCCCCACCATCATCTACATGACCCTGATCGCCCTGATGGTCGGCAAATCCTATGTCATCATCGGCGGCGCTCTCATCGCCTTCGGCTGGCTGGGCACCGCGCGCAACGTGCGCAATCTGGTGTTCATGTACCGCGACCGCGAATACAACCTCGCCTCCCGCTGCCTCGGCACCGGTCTGTGGCGCATCCTGTACCGCAATATCTTCCCGTACCTGATCTCCGTCGTCGTGCTGCGCCTGGCCCTCGCCATCCCCGGCACCATCGCTTCCGAGACCACTCTGGCTTACCTCGGACTGATCAGCGTGGAGACTCCGTCTCTGGGCATCCTGCTGCGCAACGCCCGCAGCCTGTTCATGCGTTATCCCTACATGCTGGTGTTCCCGGCGGTCATCGTGTCCCTCATCACCATCACCTTCTACCTCGTGGGCAACGCGTTCTCCGACGCCTGTGACCCCCGCAACCATATGTGAGGAGGTGCCGGAAAAATGAGTGAAAAGAATATTTCCGCAAAATTCCCCGGCGGCAGCCCCGTAGCGGAGAATTTTGAAAAGGCGGCCGAGCGCCTGCTGTCTACCGAACCCATCCTCTCCGCCAAGGACGTAGAGGTGGAATTCACCCTGCGCGGCCAGAAGCTCAAGGCCATTCGCGGCTGCTCTCTGGACCTGTACGAGGGCGAGACCCTCGCCATCGTGGGCGAGTCCGGTTCCGGCAAATCGGTTTTTACCAAGCTGTTCGTCGGCATGCTGGACAAAAACGGCCGCATCGCCAACGGCTCCATCATGTATGACGGCATCGATCTGACCAAGCTCTCCACCGAAAAGGAGTGGCAGCAGATCCGCGGCAAGCGCATCGCCATGGTCATGCAGGATCCCATGACTTCGCTCAACCCCCTGCGCACCGTCGGCTCCCAGATCCGCGAAGCCGTCGAGCTCAATCAGGGACTCAAGGGCAAGGAAGCCAAGGCCGAAACCATCCGCCTGCTGGATGAAGTGGGCATTCCCTTCCCCGAGAAGCGCTATAAGCAGTATCCTCACGAGTTCTCCGGCGGCATGCGCCAGAGGGCCGTCATCGCCATGGCGGTCGCCTGCAAGCCCCAGATCCTGATCTGCGATGAGCCCACCACGGCTCTGGACGTGACCATTCAGGCGCAGATCCTGGAGCTGATCCGCAAACTCCAGCGCGAGAACAACATGACCATCATCTACATCACCCACGATCTGGGCGTTGTCGCCAACGTCGCCGACCGTGTGGCGGTCATGTACGCGGGTCAGATCATCGAGACCGGTCTCGCCAACGAGATCTTCTTCGATCCCCGTCATCCCTACACCTGGGCGCTGCTCTCCGCACTGCCCCAGCTGGGTGTCAAGGGCGAAAAGCTGCCCGCCATCGACGGAACACCCCCGAACCTGTTCAACACCATCGTGGGCGATTCCTTCGCGCCCCGCAACCATAACGCGCTGAACATCGACTTCGTTGTGGAGCCGCCTATCTACGACGTATCCTCCACCCATACCGCCAAGACCTGGCTTATGGACCCCCGCGCCCCCGAGATCCCCCAGCCCGATGCCATCTCCAAGCTGGCCGACCCCGATTTCGGCAAGCCCAGCGACCT
>JAZRWR010000073.1:0-7527 GCA_045599825.1 Bianqueaceae bacterium
GGCAGCTTTGGGATGGGAGTCTCCCAATCAAAGGCAAAAGAAACTTGGAGTGAAGCCGGAGAGATTGGGCTCTGATTCATTCTAACACAGCGTCTTTTTTTCTTTGAGTTTTTGGTCTCACATCATTTACAAATGAACAGATATAAAGCCGTGAAAAAACGAATAGGCGCATCTTGCCCGATTAGTCATTTTTTTCGTTGACAAGCAGCCTCCGCAATGATAATATACTTTTTTAGAAAAAGTTTTATCTTTAATTCGATACAGAGAGATCGGCAAGATGAAGCATATCCGCTGCGGGGCCTTTCGGGGTCCGCGGTCTGTTCGTATGAGCCTCAGCCTGCCCTCTCTCGGCAGGCTATTTTTTTTGGAGGTTTCCCATGCAGCTTGAGACACTTGCGCCGGATATCAACGTTTCGCTTGAGGAATTGTCCCTTCTTGTCCCCTCCCATCATCAAATTGCTGTTTTCCCCGGTTTTTGCGATGTGCATGTTCATTTTCGCGAACCGGGTTTTTCATATAAAGAAACGGTCAAAAGCGGTTCGCTCGCGGCCGCGCACGGCGGCTTCACCACCGTCGGCGCCATGCCGAACCTGAACCCCGTCCCGGACAGCCTTCCTCATCTTAAGGAGGAGCTTAGGCTCATCCGCCGCGATGCCTGCATTGAGGTGCTTCCCTACGGCTCCCTGAGCGTCGGGCAAAAGGGTGAGCGGCTGGCCGATCTGGAGGCCATGGCGCCCTATGTGCTCGGCTTCTCCGACGACGGCCGGGGACTGCAGGACCCTGCTCTCATGAAGGAGGCCATGCAGAGCGCTCGCGCCCTGGGCAAGCTGATCGTCGCGCACTGCGAGGACAATACGCTGCTTCACGGCGGCTATATCCATGCGGGCCGCTATGCCGAGTCGCACGGCCATCGCGGCATCATTTCCGAGAGCGAATGGGGGCCCATCAAGCGCGACATTGCCCTTTTGCGGGAAAGCGGTGCGGCCTACCACGTCTGCCACGTATCATGCAAGGAAAGCGTTGAGCTGATCCGCGCGGCCAAAAGGGAGGGGCTCGACATCAGCTGCGAAACGGCTCCGCACTACCTGCTGCTGGACGATTCCATGCTGCAGGAGGACGGACGTTTCAAGATGAACCCGCCCATCCGCTCGGCCGAGGACCGCGAGGCGCTGATAGAAGGACTTCTGGACGGGACCGTCGACATGATCGCCACAGACCACGCGCCGCACAGCGCGGAGGAAAAAAGCCGCGGGCTTGAAAAATCCGTTTTCGGCATCGTCGGTATCGAAACGGCTTTTCCTCTCCTCTACACCTACCTGGTCAAGGAAGGCCGCATGAGTCTCGAAATGCTGATCGACAAGATGAACACCGCCCCGAGGGCCCGCTTCAGACTGCCCGAGCAAGGCTATTGTATCTGGGATCTGGACGCGCAAAGCGTTATCGATCCGAATGATTTCCTTTCATTAGGTCGTTCCACCCCCTTTGAGGGTGTTCCGGTTTTTGCCCGCTGCCTGAAGACCGTCTCCGGCGGACAAACTGCCTATCATATCTAAACTTTTCCGGAGGTTATTACCATGGCAAAAAGAACAGACATTAAGAAGGTTTTGATTATCGGCTCCGGCCCCATCGTCATCGGCCAGGCAGCCGAATTTGACTACGCCGGCACCCAGGCCTGCCTGGCTCTCAAGGAAGAGGGCTATCAGGTCATCCTCTGCAATTCCAACCCGGCCACCATCATGACCGACACGACCATCGCCGACAAGGTCTACATGGAACCCCTCACACTGGAATACATCGCCAAGATCCTGCGCTACGAGCGTCCGGACGCCATCGTCCCCGGCATCGGCGGCCAGACCGGCCTGAACCTGGCCATGCAGCTTGAAAAGAAGGGCATTCTGAAGGAGTGCGGCGTGGAGCTTTTAGGCACCTCGGGCGAAAGCATCGAGCGCGCCGAGGACCGCGAGCTCTTCAAGGAAATGTGCCAGTCCATCGGCGAGCCTGTTATCCCCTCTGAAATTACCTACAGCCTGGAGGAGGCACGGGCTGCGGCCGAGCGTATCGGCTACCCGGTCGTGCTGCGTCCTGCCTTCACCCTGGGCGGCACCGGAGGCGGCTTCGCCGACACGCCCGAGGAGCTCGAGGAGATCGGTCTGAACGCCTTCCGCCTCTCCCCCGTCCATCAGGTCCTGATCGAAAAGAGCGTCAAGGGCTACAAGGAAATCGAATTCGAGGTCATGCGCGACTCGAATGACACCGCCCTCATCATCTGCGGCATGGAAAACATCGACCCCGTCGGCGTCCACACCGGCGACTCCGCGGTCGTCGCGCCTATCCTCTCGCTCTCTGAGCACGACGAAAAAATGCTCGGCGACAGCGCCCTCAAGCTCATGCGCGAGCTGAAAATCGTCGGTGGCTGCAATGTCCAGTTTGCGCTGAATCCGACCAGCAGCGAATATTTCCTGATTGAGGTCAACCCCCGTGTCTCCCGCTCCTCGGCCCTTGCCAGCAAGGCCAGCGGCTACCCCATCGCCCGCGTAACGGCTAAAATCGCCCTGGGCATGGCGCTCGAGGAAATCCCCGTAGCCGGCAGCAATGCCGCCGTCTCTCCCCGTCTCGATTACTTCGTCGCCAAATTCCCCCGCTTCCCCTTCGACAAGTTCGCGGACGCGCCCAACGTGCTCGGCACTCAGATGAAGGCGACCGGCGAGGTCATGGGCATCGGCAGCTGCCTTGAGGAATGCATTCTGAAATCCGTCCGCTCACTGGAGACGGGCGCCTGCCACCTCCGCCTGGCCAAGTTCGACAGCATGAGCGATGAAGCGCTCCTCGACTATATCTCCGTCTTCCGTGCCGACAACCTCTACGCCGTCTGCGAGCTTTTGCGCCGCGGTTACAGCGTCGCCGAGCTGCACGAGCGCACCATGATCACCGAGCTCTTCCTGGAGGCCTTCCTGCGTATCGTCAAAATGGAGGAAAAGCTCCGCAAAAATGTGAATTCCGTCTCCGTCCTTCGCGAGGCCAAGGTTCTCGGCTTCTCCGACAGCTTCATCGCCTCCCTCTGGAACCTGAGTGAGCTGGAGCTTTACGAGAAGCGCAAAAAGCACGGCATTGTGCCGGTCTTCCGCATGGTCGACACCCTGCACAGCGGCAAGTACCTGGCCTACCTCTACTCCTCCTATCAGGGCGAGAATGCGTCCCGGCTGAGTGAGCGCAAGAAGATCGTGGTGCTGGGCGCAGGCCCCATCCGCATCGGACAGGGCGTCGAATTTGACTATTCGACCGTACACGCTGTGCAGACCATCCGCCGCGAGGGCTACGAAGCCATCATCATCAACAATAACCCCGAAACCGTCTCGACCGACTACACCACGGCCGATAAGCTCTACTTTGAGCCGCTGACCCCCGAGGACGTCATGGCCATCATCGACTATGAGCAGCCGGAGGGCGTCATCGCCTCCCTTGGCGGACAGACCGCCATCAATCTGGCCGGGCCGCTGCGCGCCCGCGGCGTCCGCATCATCGGCACCGACTGCGCCGCCATCGAGCGCGCCGAAAACCGCGACAGCTTCGAAAAGATCCTGGAGGAGCTGCCCATTCCGCAGCCGAAGGGCAAGGCCGTCACCCGCATCGAGGACGGCGTGCAGGCCGCCGCGGAAATCGGCTACCCCGTGCTGGTGCGCCCCTCCTTTGTACTGGGCGGCCGCGCCATGCAGCTGGTCGCCAACGAGGAGCAGCTGCGCCACTACCTGAAGACCGCCGTTGAAATCGACGTCGACAAGCCCGTCCTGGTCGATAAGTACATTCAGGGCAAGGAGGTCGAGGTCGACGCCATCTGCGACGGACTGAACGTCTTCGTTCCCGGCATCATGGAGCTGGTCGAACGGACCGGCATCCACTCCGGCGACTCCATCAGCGTCTACCCCTCCTTTTCTATCTCCGACCGCGTCAAGGGCATCATCCTGCAGTACGCGAAAAAGCTGGGTCTGGGCATCGGCATCGTCGGCCTCTACAATATCCAGTTCATCGTCGACCGCAATGAAGAGGTCTACATCATTGAGGTCAATCCCCGCTCCTCCCGCACCGTTCCCTTCCTTTCCAAGGCCACGGGCTACAGCCTGGCGGACATCGCCACGGAATGCATCCTCGGCAAGAGTCTGAAGGAGCAGGGCATCTTCGACATCTACCCCGAAGAAAAGAAGCGTCACTACGTCAAGGTCCCGGTCTTCTCCTTCGCCAAAATCAAAGGCCTGGACGCCTACCTCTCCCCTGAAATGAAGTCCACAGGTGAAGCCATCGGCTACGATGACAAGCTGAACCGCGCACTCTACAAGGCGCTGCAGGCAGCCGGCACGCATCTGCAGAACTACGGAACGGTCTTCGTGACCGTTGCGGACAAGGACAAGGAAGAGACCCTACCGCTTATCCGACGCTTCTACAATCTGGGCTTCAACATTGAGGCCACCGAGGGCACGGCCCGCTTCCTGAAGAGCAACGGCATCCGCACGCACATCCTGAAAAAGCTGGGCGAGGACAGTGAGGAAATCCCCGAGGCCCTGCGCCAGGGCCACATCGCCTACGCCATCAACACCCGCGACATCGGCGAAACCGACCAGGAATCCGACGGTCTTCAGATCCGCCGTCTGGCCACCGAAAACAATGTCACCATGTTCACCTCCCTCGACACCGTCCGGGTCCTTCTGGATGTCCTGGAGGAAACCACGCTGACCATCTCGACCATCGACGCCTAAAAGGAGCGCATGTCCATGAAACAGGTCCAACTCACTCTCGTCGGTAACCGTCCCCTGACCAAAGAGGTCTTCCGCATGGAGCTTGCCGGCGACACCTCCGCCATCACCCGTCCCGGTCAGTTTGTAAACCTGAAGCTTGACGGACTCTTCCTGCGCCGTCCAATCTCCGTCTGCGACTTAACAGACGGCCGTCTGACCCTCATCTACAAGACGGTCGGCGAGGGCACCCGGGCGATGAGCCGTCTGCCCGAAGGGACAAAGCTGGATGTGCTGACCGGCCTCGGCAACGGCTACGATCTTTCGCTTGCCGGGGAACGTCCGCTGCTGCTGGGCGGCGGCGTCGGCATCCCGCCCCTCTACCTGGCCGCCAAGGAGCTGCGTGCGGCCGGAAAAGAGGTCACGGCCGTTCTCGGCTTCAACAAAAAGGACGAGCTGTTTCTGGTGGAGGATTTCGAGGCGATAGGCGTCCGCACCCTCGTCACCACCGCAGACGGCTCCTTCGGCATCAAGGGCTTCGTCACCGACGCCCTGCCCGAATCCTACAGCTATTTCTACTGCTGCGGTCCCGAACCGATGCTCCGGGCCGTCTACCGCGCCACCCGGACCTCCGGGCAGTTCAGCTTTGAGGAGCGCATGGGCTGCGGCTTCGGTGCCTGCATGGGGTGCAGCTGCAAAACCGTCACCGGCTGCAAGCGCATCTGCAAGGACGGACCGGTGCTTATGAAGGAGGAGATCCTATGGCAGATCTAAGCGTTTCTCTCTGCGGCATCCGTCTTGACAATCCCGTCATCCCGGCCTCAGGCACCTTCGGCTACGGCCGCGAATTTGCCGAGCTTTACGACATCAACTGCCTGGGCAGCTTCTCCTTTAAGGGCACTACCCGGGAGGCGCGCTTCGGCAACCCGACGCCCCGCATCGCGGAAATCCCCGGAGGCATGATCAACGCCGTCGGCCTGCAGAACCCGGGCGTTGACCGGGTCATCTCTGAGGAGCTGCCGCGGCTGGCCGAGGTCTTCCATAAGCCCGTCATGGCCAATGTGAGCGGCTTCAGCGTCGAGGACTACGCCTATACCTGCGAAAAGCTGGACGCCTGCGAGCAGGTCGGCTGGCTGGAGGTCAATATCAGCTGCCCCAACGTGCACGGCGGCGGCATGAGCTTCGGCACGGACCCTGCCTGCGCGGCCGAGGTCACGCGCGCGGTCAAGGCGGTCACGCACAAGCCCGTCATCCTGAAGCTTTCCCCCAATGTAACGGATATTACGGCGATTGCCCGTGCCTGCGAGGACGCCGGCGCGGATGCCATCAGCCTCATCAATACGCTGCTCGGCATGCGCATCGACCCGAGGACCCGCCGGCCCGTCATCGCCAACACCATGGGCGGCATGTCCGGCCCGGCCATCTTTCCTCTGGCCCTGCGCATGGTCTACCAGGTGGCGCAGGCCGTATCGGTCCCGGTCATCGGCATGGGCGGCGTCAGCTCCGCCCGCGATGTCATCGAGATGATGCTGGCGGGCGCGACCGCGGTCGAGGTAGGCGCGGCCAATCTGGTCAACCCCTACGCCTGCCGCGACATCATCCGCGAGCTTCCGGCCGAAATGGAGGCCTTAAAAATCGATAAATTAGAAGATATCATCGGGAGTGTAAAAAAATGGGAAAAGATGTAATTATTGCCTGTGACTTTTCGAGCGCGGAGGAAACCTTCCGCTTTCTGGATCTCTTCACGGAGGAAAAGCCCTTCGTAAAGATCGGTATGGAGCTCTTCTACGCCGAAGGCCCCTCCATCGTGCGGGAGCTAAAGGCCCGCGGCCACAAAATCTTTCTGGACTTAAAGCTTCACGACATTCCGAACACGGTCAAGAAAGCGATGGCTGTTCTGGCCCGTCTGGACGTCGATATCGTCAATCTGCACGCCGCAGGCACGCTCAGCATGATGAGCGCCGCGCTCGAAGGCCTTGAAAGCGGCTCCTTATGCGGCAAGCGTCCGCTGCTCATTGCCGTCACGCAGCTTACCTCCACGGACCAGGCCTCTATGGAGGCGGACCTTCTGATCCGCGAGCCTCTGCCCGAGGTCGTCATGCATTACGCCGCCTGCGCCAAGCGAGCCGGGCTGGACGGCATCGTCTGCTCCCCCCTGGAAGCCGGCGCGGTCCACGAGCGTCTGGGAAAGGACTTCCTGACCGTTACCCCCGGCGTCCGCTTTGCCGACGGCGACCGCGGTGACCAGAAGCGCGTCACCACCCCCGCCGAGGCGAAGCAGATCGGCAGCGACTACATCGTCGTCGGCCGACCCATCACCCAGGCCGCAGACCCCGTTGCCGCCTATCGCCGCGCGCTCAGCGAATTTGTCGGATAATTTTTTAAGGAGAACATACTCATGCAGCTGAATCAAAAAATCGCGAAGGATCTTCTTTCCATTCAGGCCGTCTTCTTCCGTCCCGAACAGCCCTTCACCTGGGCAAGCGGCATCAAAAGCCCCGTTTACTGCGACAACCGCCTCAGCCTGACCGCCCCCAAGGTCCGCACGGACATCGAAGAGGGACTCGTAAGCCTCATCCGCGAGCACTTCCCCGAGGCCGAGGTCCTGATGGGCACCTCCACTGCCGGCATCGCCCACGCGGCCATCTGCGGCCATCTGATGGGCCTGCCGATGGGCTACGTGCGGAGCGGCGCCAAGGACCACGGCCGCCAGAACCAGATCGAAGGCCGTCTCGAGCCCGGTCAGAAGGTCGTCGTCGTCGAAGACCTGATCTCGACCGGCGGCAGCGTCCTCGAGGTCGTC
>JAZRWR010000074.1:0-11633 GCA_045599825.1 Bianqueaceae bacterium
GGCAGCTTTGGGATGGGAGTCTCCCAATCAAAGGCAAAAGAAACTTGGAGTGAAGCCGGAGAGATTGGGCTCTGATTCATTCTAACACAGCGTCTTTTTTTCTTTGAGTTTTTGGTCTCACATCATTTACAAATGAACAGAAAACGCAGAGCGGAAACGCAGCGCGAAAACGCTCTTGCGTTTTCGCGAGGGACGAGCATCAAGAGCAGAGAAGCTGCTCTTGATGCTCGAGGGAGCGAAGCGAAGAGCAGCTATGCTGCTCAGAGCCGCGTAGCTGCTCTTCGCTTCGCAGGGAGTTAGGGATTGTCAGGGAATAGGGAATAGCAGCTTCCCTGCACCGCTGAGCCTTGCTTACTCCCTGACTCCCTGCGCGCATGCGCGCTCCCTGACTCCCTGCAAAGCTGTGCTTTCCCTCAGAATTCCATCCTCCTGATCTCTTCTCCGTCCGCGAGCTTCTTGATTACAATACTTCTGCCCTCCCAGACGGCGTAGCTCCGGGGGTTGCCGCCCTTCGGGATTGAAACGGAGCCGGGGTTGAGCTCGTAGTAGCCGGCGGGATCCTTCTGGGCCACGAGGACATGTGTGTGACCGTGCAGGTAGACGTCGCCGGGCTGAAGCTTGAGGGCCTCGGCACCCCAATGGCCGTGGTGCGCCATGATGCGCGCGCGGCGGCCGTTTTCGTCGGGGTCGGAGTAGAAAAGCATGTAGTAGGACGTGATGGGGAAGTCGAGGAGCATCTGGTCGACTTCGGCGTCGCAGTTGCCGGCGATGGCGCAGATGCGGCCGGCGTATTCGTTGAGGAGGCGGGCGCTCTCCTGGGTGTCGTAGTCCTCGGGGATGGCGTTGCGGGGGCCGTGGTAGAGATAGTCGCCGAGGAGCAGGAGGCTGTCGGCCTTTTCTTCTTCGAAGCGGGCGAGGAGCTTGCGGATGCACTCGGCGTCGCCGTGTAAATCGGATGCGATGAGATATTTCATGGGCTTACCTCTTCTTGTGGTGTGATTTCGTAGACATAGGCGCGGCCGGGGGCGTCGATGCGGCGGATGACGCCGCTGCGGCTCAGGAAGGTGGTCGCGTAGGAGCGTTTGGTGCCGGCGAGCTTGAGGGCCTTGCCGAGGGCTTCAGCGGTGAAGGGTGCGCGGGAAAGCTCGTCGGGCAGGAGCCTTTGGAGCGAGGCGGCGTCGGAGAAGGCTTCGGCGGCGGCGTACCGGAAGGGACGCTTGCCGACGCCGTGAGAGCCGCGGCGGCCGTCGTTGCCCCAGCCGTCCTTGAGGCGGTATTCCTCGCCGTCCAAGAGCAGGACGAGGAAGTCGAGATGGGGGTGCGGGAAGAGGCCGGGCAGACCGTAGAGCTCGGGGATGACGTCCGTCGCGCGGCCGCTTCGGGGGCTTTTGCGGCGGGAGAGGAGCTCGCCGGTATCGGGGTCGATCCAGCACAGGTATTTGCTGCGGAGGACAGGGTAGACGACTGTGACGCGGTAGTCCGGCAGGAAGGCTTCGAGCTTTTTGCGGAGGCGCTTGAAGTCGCGCGTCTGGATCTCGAAGATGCGGCCCTCCCGTGGACGGTAGATGTCGGCGACGTAGCCGTTGATGGGGACCTCGTGGCAGCCTTCGTCGGGCTCGAGATAGTACTTGACGGCGCGGTGCAGGAGGCGCTCGGATTGGGTGCCGATGCTTTCGGCGCCCAGCTCCTGTGTGCGTTCGAGGGCCAGTTCAAAACGTTCTTCTTCGGTCATGGCTGCGGCAGCACCCCCTCTCCGTTGAAGGCCGGGATGAAGCTCTCGGAGGCGGCTTCGCCCTCCTGAATGAAGGCGTTTTCGATGCCGAGGGAAAGAGCCAGGGCGACGAGCTTGTCGTAGGCGCGGCGCGAGACCGGGCGCGCAAGCTCCTCGGGGACGCCGGGCATGGGCGTGTACTGACTCATAAGGCTGAAGTAGACACGGTCTCCGTAGCGGCGGTAAAGGGTGCGCAGGGCGTGCTTCGCGTCCTCGAGCTGGCCGGGCAGGAGCAGCTGGCGGATGATGACGCCCTTCCGCAGGATGCCGACGCTGTCGAAGACGGGCTCGCCCACCTGGCGCAGCATTTCGTCGATGGCGGCAAGGGCGACGTCCGGATAGTCCGGCGCATTCGAATAGCGGGCTGCGGGCTCGGGCGAGCGGTACTTGTAATCGGGCAGGTAGATATCGACGAAGCCCTCCAGAAGCCGCAGCGTTTCGGGCTTTTCGTAGGAGGAGCTGTTGTAGACGATGGGGACGGTGAGGCCCTGCTGCCGGGCGCGGGTGATGGCGGCAGGCAGGTAGGGGACGAAGTGCGCGGCGGTGACGAGATTGATGTTGAGCGCGCCCTGCGCCTGAAGCTCCAGGAAGATTTGGGTGAGGCGCTCCGGCGATACGCAGATGCCGCGGGCATCGTCCGGGTCCGGGCTCTCGCAGCTGTTTCCCGAGATGACCCTGTTCTGGCAATAGACACAGCCCAGGCTGCAGCCGCTGAAGAAGACCGCTCCGCTGCCGGGATTATGCGAAGGCTCCCCGTCGGATGCTTCGCCGCTCAGGCAGGGCTCCTCCCAGTGATGGAGCGCCGCTCGCGCCACCCGGAGCCTTGCGTCCTCGCCGCAGATGCCGCGCTCGCCCTGCAGGCGGTTGACCCCGCAGCTTCGCGGACACAGCCGGCAGTCTTCGAAGAGCGCCGTTAAATCATTGAGCGGATCCATGTGCTTATCGACTCCTTGGATGCTTGCGTCAGGAAACGCGCGAATTCCTCTTCCTCCAGAAATACGTCCTTCTCATGCAGGTCGCGGCGGAAGAAGTGCAGCGGCTTCTGCGTCTCCGGAAGCCCTGCGAGGGCCTCAGCCTGACACGGCGGGAAGAAAAGGAAGCTCCCCTCGCGGCTCAGACAGCATTCCTCCCGGCGGGCGGCCCGGCGAGCGGTAGCCGGGATGCCGTCCGCGGCGGAGCGATGGACCAGCTGGGCCGTTTCGGGCAGAAAGTAATAATTGCGGTAATCGGGCAGGTAGTAACGAAGCTCCTCCGTGCAGCGGTCGAAGCGGAGCGTGAGCTCGCGGCATCCGGCCTCAGTGCGGACGAGGCATCCGTCCGGCTTAAGCTCGGCGGACAGAAGCATCGGCTCGGACAGCGTGAGGCAAAGCCCGCCCTCGCGAAGCGTTCCCGCATCCGTGACGCAGGCAGTGCGCAGCTGCTCGACCAGCCCCTTCACGCGCAGGAGAGCCGGCATGTCGGCGACATCCTCATAGTTGTGCAGGAGGAGCACCTGCTCGAGGCGCGCATCGCCGGTGGCGCTGTACTCGTCAAAAAGCTCGATCAGCTGGCCGCCGGTGAAGGGGTCCTCCCGGTCGATGCCGAGGAAGCGCTCCAGCGTTTTCTGGCGGCGGTCCGGCCAACCGAAAAGCTTGGCCAGGGGACGGTATTCGCGCAAAAGGTCCGCGGACCCGCTAAGCTCCGGAAAGCTTTTGAGACGAAGCTTCTGCGCCCGCAGGCTCAGAAAAGGCAGGTCGAAGGCGTCACCGTTGTAGCTGATAAGCGTCCGGAACTGACGCAGCTTCTCCCCGACCGCCTGCAGAAGCGCGCGCTCATCGCCGGCGTTTTCGGCCAGATACTGCAGCTCGACCGGGCCCTCCTCGTCCTCGAACAGAAGCCCCACCAGATAGACGCAGTCCGCCATCCGGTTGAGGCCCGTCGTCTCGATATCGACGAAGGCCGACGGTGCCGCCCCGTAGAAACGGTGCCAAAGGGACAGATCCCCTTCCCGGATTTCCGGGCGCGATACAAAAACTTTCATGGCTTCCTCATTGAAAAGAGCACGGTGTTTCGGGCACCGTGCTCCTTAGGGTTTTGATTCAATTACTGTTCTTCAGCGGGAGCTTCTTCGGCTTCTTCGGTCTGAAGGCCCTTCAGGCTCAGGGAGATACGGTTACGTTCGGCGTCAAAATCGATAACCTTGGCTTCGATTTCCTGACCGACGGTAAGCGCTTCGGAAGGATTCTTGATGAAGTTCTTGGACATCTGGGAGATGTGGATCAGCGCGTCGATGTCCTTCTCCAGTTCAACGAAAGCGCCGAAATCGGAGAAGCGGACGACCTTGCCCTTGACAATGCTGCCGACCGCGTACTTTTCAGCCGCGTTGGCCCAGGGATTGCCATCCGGGAACTTGGTAGTCAGGGAGATGCGCTTGGTCTCGGGATCAAAGGCCTTGACCATGACCTCGAGCTCCTGGCCTTCCTTGCAGTACTGACCGGGATGACGAACGCTCTTCCAGCCCATTTCAGACAGGTGAAGCATGCCGTCTACGCCGCCCAGATCGATGAACGCGCAGTAGTTGGTGACGCTGCGGACGATGCCGGGAATACGGGCACCGACTTCGATTCTGGACAGAGCCTCTTCGCGCTTGGCGGCGCGCTCGGCGTAGATCACGCTGCGGCGGTCACCGCAGATGCGGTCGCGGCGGTTCTTGCTGGGGATCAGCTTGTAGGAAACTTCCTGGCCCACGAAAGCAGACAGATCCTCCACGCGCTTGGTGTCAACACGGGACGCGGGGATAAAGATCTTGGTGTCATGATAATCAACCAGGAGGCCCTTATCGGCAATGGCTTCTACGACGGTGCCGGTCAGAACGGTCTTGTTCTCCAGCGCATCGTTGAGTTCCTTGCGGACGCGGTTCTCAAGCAGACGGCGACGGGAAAGAAGAACTTCCTGATCTCCCTTCTTGATAACCTGAACTTCCATTTCATCTCCAACCTTGACCTGCTCGGTAAGGGGGGCTTCGGAGCCGCCGAATTCACTCTTGGTCATAGTGCCATCGCACTTGCAGCCGATGTTGAAGACGATTTCTCCTTCCGTAACCTGCAGCACGGTGCCGGTTACAATTTCGCCAGTGCGAACGTTGACGAAGCTTTCGTTCAACATCTCTTCAAATACATTGGCTTCGCTCATTTTGTTTACAACCTCCTGAATAAAATAGTCCGGTGTTGAAGCTCCCGCGGTCAGGCCGACCGTGAAATCACGTTTTCCCGGATATTGCAGTGTATAGGGTATGTCCTCAGTATGCTCGATCAGATAAGTATTCGCGCAGCGGGAGGCGCATAGCTCGAAGAGCTTACGCGTATTGGAGCTGGTTCTCGACCCCAGCACCAGCATAAACTCATTTGACTCAGCCAGCGCGAGCGCCTCGGCTTGATGCTCGGACGTAGCGCGGCAGATGGTGACACACGTAACGTAATTATACTCTTTTGTTTTTAATTCTTCAAGAGTTTTTTTAAATTTATACTGATTAAATGTTGTCTGCGCGACAACGGTGTATTTTCTGTTCCTCGGAAGCTTCTCCTCGCAGATCTCCTCGGGGCCGGACAGGACCGTATAGGGCACGCGGCAGCAGCCGCAGATGCCGATGATTTCCGGATGACGGGCGTCGCCGATGATGAGGACCGCCTCGTTTTCGCCCTCGACGGCCGCGACGATTTTGTGGATGCGTTCCACGTTCGGGCAGGTGGCGTCGATGATGCGGGCGCCCTTCGCCTCCAGCTCCCGGTAGACCTCCGGGCTGACGCCGTGCGCGCGGATGATGACGTAATCGCCGGGGGCGGGACTCATCCCCTCCCCAAGCTCGCGGATGCCCTGCCGCTCCAGCTCCTCCAGCACCTGAGAGTTGTGGATGAGCGGGCCGTAGGTCCAGACCGCCGCGGAAGCGTCTCCGGAGGCGGCCGTCTTCTGTGCCAGACGGATGGCGTTTCTTACGCCGAAGCAAAAACCGGCCGTTTTGGCGACCGTCAGTTTTACGCTTCGGCCTGCGCTTTTTTTGCGCGGATTTCCTCCACGCGGGTGCAGATGAAGTCGATGACCTCTTCCAGGCTCATATCGGTCGTGTCCAGGAAAACGGCGTCCTCAGCCTGACGCAGCGGCGCAGTCTCGCGGTGTGAATCGCGGTAGTCGCGCTGGCGGATGTCCTCGATGATGCCCTCGAGCGTGATGTCCGTCCGGCCCTTTTCCAGGTATTCCCGGTAGCGGCGGCGGCCGCGTTCCTCGGGAGCGGCGGTCACAAAGAGCTTGAGATCGGCGTCGGGGAAAATAACTGTCCCGATGTCACGGCCGTCCATGATGACGTCGTAGCGCTCGCCCAGACCGCGCTGAAGGTCCAGAAGCTTCGCGCGGACGGCAGGATAAGCGGAGGTGCGGCTTGCGGCATCGCCGGCCTCAGCCGTGCGGATGAAGGGCGTCATGTTGCGGCCGTTGACCGTGATCTGCTGACCCTCCTCGGTGTAGCTCACCTCGACCGAGAGCTCGCGGATGGCCTCGGCGACGGCCTCGGGATCGTTGATGTCCACGCCGGCCTCCTTGACATAAAGGCCCAGTCCGCGGTACATCGCCCCGGTGTCCACATAGTGCAGGCCGGTACGCGCGGAAACGCCCTTGGCCGCGGAGCTCTTGCCCGCTCCGCCGGGTCCGTCTACGGCAACCGTCAGGAATTTGCTCATGTAATCATCCTCCGTGGGAAAAATTCAGGCCAGGACGAATTCGCCCGCTGCCCGTCCCGCCGCCGCACCTGAAGAAAAGGCCAGCTGCAGGTTGAAGCCGCCCGTCAGGGCGTCGATATCAAGAAGCTCTCCCGCCAGGAAAAGGCCGGGACAGCACTTGGATTGCATGGTTTTTGGGTCGACCTGCTTCGTGCAGACGCCGCCCTGTGTGATGATGGCCTCCTCCGGGCCGCGCGTCCCGTTCACGTGAAGCGTCAGGTCCTTGAGGAGCTTTAAGAGGCTCTTCCGATCGGTGCGCGAAAGCTCTGCCAGTTTTTTTTCGGCGGGGATGCCCAAAAGCTTCAGATAGACAGGGATGGCCTTCTGAGGCAAAAGCGACGCCAGAAGCTCACGGAAGCAGCCCGCGGAATTTTCCGCGATTTCGCGCTGCAGGCGGGCGTCCAGCTCGTCCTCGGACAGAACGGGCTTCAGGTCCAGATGCAGGACCGGCCGCGCGCTTTCAAAGCTTTTGCCGCGGCTGTTGAGGAGACTCTGCAGCAGGCTGGACGCGGTGATCGCCATCGGACCGCTCACGCCGAAAAGGGTGAACAGGATCTCGCCGAAGTCCTCGAAGACCTTCCGGCCCTCCAGCTCGGCCCACAGACCGGTGTTGCGCAGGGAAAGTCCCATCATGTCACGCGGCCAGGCCTCCTCGGTGCAGAGGGGCACCAGCGCCGGACGAAGCGGACTCAGCTCGTGGCCCAGCTCCTTTGCGAAGCGGTGGCCGTCGCCGGTGGAGCCGGTCAGGGGATAGCTGATGCCGCCGGTCGCCAGGATGAGCGCTGCGGCCGTAAAGCTTTCATTTTCGGAGAGGACGGTAAAGCCCGCCTCTTCCTTCCGGACCCCGGTCACGGCGGTGCCGGTGCGGACTGTCACGCCCGCCGACTGTACCAGCCCCTTCAGGGCGTCGACGATATCGAAGGCGGAATCGGACGCAGGGAAAACGCGCTGCCCGCGCTCGGTTTTGAGCGGCACGCCCTGCCCCTCGATCAGGGCCATCAGGTCGCGGCTCGAAAAGCGCGAAAGCGCCGAATACATAAAGCGCCCGCCGGTCACGATGTTTTCCGCAAACTCGCGGCCCTCGCAGGCGTTCGTCAGGTTACAGCGGCCCTTGCCCGTAATGGCCAGCTTCCGTCCCGGCTTGTGGTTCTTTTCCAGAAGCAGGACTCTCGGCCGACGGCCGTCCGTATCCCGCGATGAGGCCGCCATGTACGCCGCCATCAGTCCGGCCGCGCCGCCGCCCACCACAATGATATCCGCGTTTTTCACGCTCACTCCTATTTCCCGGGAAATGCTCCCGTTCCTTGTTAAAACTGCTTCAGCTTCCGGATTTCCTTTTCCGTCAGCACGCGGTACTGGCCCTCGCCCAGGCCGTTCAGGTCGATGCCGCCCTCAGATACGCGCTTCAGGCGCAGGACGGGGTGGCCGACGGACTTCGCCATGCGGCGGACCTGATGGTTCTTGCCCTCATACACGGTGATTTCCACGCGGCTGTTGTTGGAGCCGACGCGGCCGACCAGGCGGGCCTCGCAGGGGGCGGTGCGGTAGCCGTCATCCAGGACGACACCCTTCTTCAGGCGTTCGATCTCGTTTGAAACCACTTCGCCCTTCAGGATGGCGTCGTAGACCTTCGGCACGCGGTTCTTCGGGTGCGTGAGCGCGTAGGCCAGGTCGCCGTCGTTGGTCAGAAGCAGGAGCCCCGAGGTCTGATAGTCCAGACGGCCGATGGGGTAAAGCTTGACCCCGGGGATGTCCACCAGCTGAGTGACATCCGGCCGGCCGAACTGGTCGTGGCTGGTCGTGATATAGCCCTCCGGCTTGTACAGGGCCACGGTGACGGTTTTCTCCGGCGCCTCGACCTTTTTGCCGCGGAAGAGCACCACGTCCTTCTCAGGGTCGATCTGCGTGCCGAGCTCGGTGACGGTCTCCCCGTTCACACTGACAAGGCCGAGCGCGATGTACTCCTCGCTTTTCCGGCGGGAGGCCACACCGCTCCGGGCCAGAAATTTCTGTAAACGCTCCATAAGGGCTCCTTAGGTTTCGATTTCGGAAAGTTCCATCTGGGGCACGTCCTCGCCCTCATCGCTTTCGAGGGCCAGCTGCTCCAGCTGCGCGGCGTTTTCCTCGGGCAGGTCGGGGATGTCCCGGATGCTGGTGAAGTCAAAGCTGCGCAGAAAGTCTTCGGTGGTGCCCAGCAGAATGGGGCGGCCGGGCGCCTTCAGACGGCCGACCTCGCCGATCAGCCGGTATTCGATCAGACGGTCGATGATGCCGTCGGAATTGACACCGCGGATGCTGTCGATCTCCTGGCGGGTAACGGGCTGCTTGTAGACGACGATGGCCAGGGTCTCAAGCTGCGTATCGGTCAGGCGGATGCGCTGCTGCGCGCGGTACAGGACCTTGACGGTTTCGTAGTACAGCGGGCGGGTCGTCATCTGATAGCGGCCCTCCAGCTCGATGATCTGCATTCCGCGCTCACCGGCGTTGTATTCGTCGCGAAGCGCCTCGACAAGCTCCAGCGCGTGGTCCGTGGTCGTTGCGAGTGCCTTGGAAAGCTGATCGAGCGCGACGGAATCGCCCGCCGCAAACAGAATTGCCTCGGCCATGCATTTCAGTCTGCTGTCCTCATTCGACATGACTAACCTCCTCCGCTTTGATTTCGGCGCATCTTTCGACGATGATATCGCCGAAGGCGCGCTCCTGTGACAAACTGACCTGGTTCAGTCTGGATAGCTCCAGCATCGCCATGAAATATGTGACACTTTCTTCTTTGGTGCGGCTGGACTTCGTGAGCTCCATAAAGCTCAGGCGCTCCACGAGCACCAGCTTCTGGCGCAGAGCCGCGATTTTTTCGGTAACGGTGAACTGTTCTTTTTTGACGCTTCTGAATCCTGCGCGCTGGGCGTCGTAGCTTTCCTTTTTGCTGCGCTCGGCGCGCTCCATCAGCTCGTGCAGCTGAGTCAGACTGACCTTCTCCAGAAGCTCCCGGGGAGCGGGAACAGGGCGTTCGCCCTGGATGCTTTCGGGGTGACGCCAGAGGAAGAGCTCGCCCTCGGTCAGAAGATGAGTGCCGAGAGTGCGGCCCGCTTCCTTGAAGCGCTTGTATTCGAGCAGGCGGGCGATGAGCGCGGCCTCCTCGTCTTCATCATCGGCGTCGGTCCGCTCGGCCAGCGGCAGCAGCCGCCGGGCCTTGATATTGATGAGCGTGGCCGCCATGACGATGAATTCACTGGCGACCTCCATGTTGAGATCGTCCCATTGCTTCAGATAATCCAGATATTGGCGGGTGATTTCAAAGATCGGAATATCGTAGATATCGATCTTGTTTTTTTCGATCAGGTGAAGCAGCAGATCGAGCGGGCCTTCAAAGACCGGAAGCTTCAGATTCGGCTGTTGGTTGTCCACGGTATTCCTCCTTTCACACAGCAATAACTAACTTATTATAATAGATTTGCTTCGGTTTCACAAGATAAATTTTCGGGCGGGGGCGGTGTCAGAGCGACGGTCAGAAAACGGATCTCCAGATCGGGACGCACGCGGCGCAGGGCGGCGGCGCAGGCCTCGACGGTGGAGCCCGTCGTGTAGATGTCGTCGATGAGAAGGATGCGGCCCGGCATCGGCTGCGGAATCGCCTCGAACGCACCGGAAAGATTCTGCGCGCGCAAAAGCGAGGACAGGCCCTTCTGCGCGTCGGTGTTGCGCCCGCGCGAAAGGAGCTCACGGACCTCGATGCCCGCGTGCTCGCCCAGTGAAGCCGCCAGCAGATAGGCCTGATTGAAGCCGCGCTCCCGGAGGCGTTTCGGATGCAGCGGCACCGGCACCAGAAGCCCGGGCGCGAAGTCCGTCACATAGCGCTTTTCGAGACGCCAGAGCTCCTCGCCGAAGAAGGCCGCCAGATCCCGCTGCCCACCGTATTTCATGCGGTGCAGCGCCTCGCGCACATTGCCCTCGTAGCGGTAGGGCGCCCGCCCGCTCACCTCGTGACGGTGCAGGATGCAGCTGCGGCAGAGCATGCCCTCCCGCGCGACCGGCCGTCCGCAGCGCAGACAGAGCGGCCCCCGGATGCGGTATTTCGCCGGATGACAAAAGGGACAGACCTTCTCCCGCGCCCCCGCGTACAAAAGGCGGTTGCAGAAGACGCAGCGAGGCGTAAACAGAAGATCAGTCAGGTACATTCAGGGCAGAAGCTCCGCGGATTCTTTCAAAATCTGTCCGAGCGCGGTCAAACGCTCGTTTTCATTCACCTGGTCCACCATGCGGCGCACCGTGTTTTCCGAGCCGACCACCACCACGTAGCGCTGCGCCCGCGTGATCGCGGTGTACAGAAGCTTCCGTGTGTAGAGCGGCTGCGGCCCCCACATCAGCGGCAGCACGACCACCGGGCTCTGCGAGCCCTGCGATTTGTGGATGGTGATGCAGTAGGCAAGCGCCAGGTCCTCCAGCGAGGGATAGTCATATTCGACCTCTTTTTTATCGTCGTAGCACACCGTCAGCGTCTTGTCGGCGCGGCTGATGCGGCTGATACGGCCGATGTCCCCGTTGAACACGCCGAGGCCTTTTTCGATAGGGACACCGTATGCATTCTTGATTTCCCAGGGCGTGTCATAGTCATTGCGGATCTGCATGACGCGGTCCCCCTCACGGAAGAGCGTCTCGCGGAACTCCAGCTCGGCCTTGTGGGAATTGGCGGGGTTCAGCTCCGCCTGCAGCATGCGGTTGAGGCTGTCTGTGCCCAGCTCGCCCTTATGCTGCGGGCTCATTACCTGGATTTCCATCGGCGACACATGCGCAAACTGCGGCATGCGGCGCTTGACCAGATCGGCCAGCGTCGCCGCAGCGTGCCGGGCCTCCTGCTCGCGCACCAGGAAAAAGTCGGTATCCTTGCGGTTGAATTCCGGATATTCGCCCTGATTGATGCGGTGCGCGTTCAGGACGATATCGCTTCCCTCGCCCTGGCGATAGATTTCGTGCAGCGTGACCACGGGGATCTGCCCGCTTTCGATGATGTCGCGCAGCACGTTGCCCGCGCCCACCGAAGGCAGCTGGTCCGCATCGCCCACGAGCACCAGTCGCGCGCCCTGCGGCAGGGCCTTCATGAGCACGGCAAAAAGCTG
>JAZRWR010000075.1:0-31601 GCA_045599825.1 Bianqueaceae bacterium
GCCCAGCTTGGTTCGGAGAACCGGGTCGTGCTTTTCGCCGTGGGCAGGATGGGCCGCATGCGCGACGTCCGCGGAGACGACGAAGGAGCCGGCGACCGCGCCGAGAAAACCCGCCCGATCCAGTCCGAGAGCCAGCGAAAGCTTCTCGAGCACCAGCATCAGCATATTCGAATCCGCGCCCTGACGGCTCTCGCTGCCCACCTCCTCGTGGTCGAAGAGCAGCAGGCCGTTGACGCCGGAGGCACTGCCCGCGTCTGCGGCCAGCAGGGCGTCGAGCGCACTCTTGGCCATGATGAGGTCATCGAGGCGCGGGGCGGAGATAAATTCCTGTTTAAAGCCCACCAGTTCGGGCTTTTCGGTCAGATAGGTGAACAAATCGTAATCCAGTATGTCCTCTGCTTCCACGGACAGCGCCGCGCACAGGGCCTCGGTCAGAGGCTCCCCGTCCAGGCCCTCCGCCAGCGCGCCGACAGGCAGAAGATCGTTCTGCGGATTCAGCTTCACACCGTCATTGGCCTCACGGTTCATATGGATGGCCAGGTTCGGGATAACGAGTACGGGCTTCTTGAGGTCCACGCTGAGTCGCAGGGGATGGAAGGGATCCGGACCCTTCACGGTCACGCTGCCGGCCAGCGAAAGAGGACGGTCAAACCAGGTGCTGTAAATCGGTCCGCCGTAGACCTCCGCATTCAGCTTGTAGAAGCTTCCGTCCTTCATCGCCGCCTGGGGCTTGATGCGCAGGCAGGGAGAGTCCAGATGCGCGCCGATCAGGCGGAAGAAGGGCTCCTTCTCCGGCATTTTCGCGGGAAGGGCAAAGGCAAAGAGGGAGCTTTCGCCGGGACGCACGAAGAAGCGCTCTCCGGGGATCAGGCTCCAGACCTCGCTCAGGTAAAGCTCCTTAAATCCGGCCCCGCTTAAGATATCTGCCGCGTTTTGCGCTGCCTGCACCGCTGTGGGCGAGGCAGAGAGAAATTTCATCAGTTCTTCCATTTGAAAACTCCTTTTCAGGACTTTTTATTGGCTGCGCAATGCTCGCGCACAGGGCAGCGCTCACATGCCGGCCGACGCGAGTCACAGGTGCGGCGGCCGTGGAAAATCAAAAGGTGGTGCGAGCGGCTCCAAAGGGCCTCGTCGATGGCGGACTTCAGGGCCGTCTCGGTCTCCTCCGGTGTTTTTGTCCGGCACAGGCCCAGGCGGTTCGCCACGCGGAAAACGTGGGTATCCACAGCCAGCGCGGGCACGCCGAAGGCATTCGAAAGCACAACATTCGCGGTCTTGCGGCCGACACCGGGCAGACTCACCAGCTCCTCCATCGTCTGCGGCACCTCTCCGCCGAAGCGGCTTTTTAGCTCACGAAACAGAAGATACAGGTGCGCGGCCTTCGAATTGAAGAAGCCCAGCGAGTGAATGTAGCCGCGGATGTCCTCCTCGGAAAGCGCGAGGAAATCTTCCAGGCAGCGGCAGTCCGCAAAAAAGCGCTCGGTAACCGTATTGACCTGACGGTCCGTCGTCTGCGCCGAAAGCACGGTCGCGACCAGAAGCTCCAAGGGACTTGAGTGATTGAGCTCACAGCGCGCGTCCGGGTAGGCCTCCTCCAGACGGTCCAGAATCCATTTTGTTTCTTCGGTCATAGATATCCTTTACCGCAGCAAATCCAGAAGAACCGACAGCGCCTTCTGATACTGCGTATCGTCCTCCTCCGGCAGATCCTCCGAGAAATAGATGCCCTCCGGCAGGCTGACCGGGTAATCCGGCTCGACGCCGATACCGTGGATGCAGACGCCTTTGGGAGTGAAATAGCGGGACACCGTCGTCTTCAGCGCAGAGCCGTCCGCGAAGGAAACCGTACGCTGCACGATGCCCTTACCGAAGGTCGTCTCGCCGACCAGCACGGCCGCCCCGTAGTCCTTCAGAGCCCCCGCAAAGATTTCGGAAGCACTTGCTGACTGATCGTTGCAAATAAGCACCATCGGCAGCTCCATATGCGATGCATCGGACTTGAATTCCTCCCGATGGCCGTATTTATCCTCGGTCCAGGTAATGATGCCCTCCGGCAGCAGCATGTCCAGCATGGCGGTAACCGTATCCAGAAGGCCGCCCGGATTGTCGCGGACGTCCAGGATGATTCCCTCTGCGCCCTGCATCCGGATCCCGATCAAAGCCGTTTCAAACTGCTCGGTGGTGACCTCGTCAAATTCGCTGATGTATATGTAGGCGACACGGCGGCCGCCGACCTCTCTGAAATCCAGCTCCACCGTATCCGAGCTGAAGAAGGAGCGCACCAGCGTCTGCACGTACTCTTCTCCGTCCGGGCGGCGGAAGCGGATGGTGACGGAGGAGCCCTCCTCGCCGCGGACGTAGGTCACGACCTCGTCCAGGCTGAGACCCTGCATAGACTGCCCGTCCACGGTGACGATGAGGTCCCCCGGCCGCACCGCTGTGCCGGCACAGGCACCTGCGCTGGCTACCTTTTTGATTTCGACCAGTCCCGCTTCCTCATTCAGGAAGACGGTCACGCCGATACCGCAGTAGCTGCCGGAGATGGACTCCAGAAACTCGTCGAATTCCTCCGGCGTAAAATAAGAGGTATATTTATCGCCGACGCCGGAGGCGTAGGCATGCACGGCCGCATCCATCATTTCCTGATGGGTAGCCTCGTCAATGTCTTCCCAGTACAAATGATCCATGGCGCGCTTGACGGATTCGAACTTGCCGAGGAGCTGCACACTCTCGGAAAGGGTCAGTCCGCCGGGCCGAAGGGCCTGCGCTAAGGTCGGATTCAGCAAAAACAGATAGGCCGCGGCCAGCGCGAGGGTGATACCCGCACCGGCCAGCACGCCCTTCCAAAACGAATTACTGTTCATCGGGCCACGCCTTCGGGACATACAGAACCGGATCGACATCGGTCCAGCCAAACATAAACTCAAAGTGCAGATGGTAGCCGGTAGCCGCGCCGGTCATGCCGACATGTCCGATGACCGCGCCGCGGGAAACATAATCGCCCACATTGACGTTGACGGAGGACATATGGCAGTACATGGTGCGGATATTGTTGTCATGCAGAATGATAACATACTTGCCGCAGCCGTCATTGTAGCCGCTCTTGACCGCCGCCACGACAACGCCCGCTTCCGCCGCATGAATCTTGGTGCCGTTAGGAGCAGGAATGTCGATGCCGGTGTGACGTTTATAAACGCCGAAGATCGGGTGCGTGCGGTAGCCCCAGGGGCTGCCGACGTAAGTATAGCGGGCATCCCAGATGGGCCAGAAGAAGGTCATGCCGTCAATCTTTTTCACGCTGTCGAGCGAGGCCTGACGGGCCGCGGCCTCTTCCTCCTTGCGGCGGCGCTCAGCCTCGATTTCCTTAAGCCGCTTGATTTCCTTCTGAACGGCCGCCAGATCCTCCTGAACGGCCGCCAGCGACTTCTCCAGCGACTGCGTCTCGGAAAGCAGGCTCGACAGCTGCGCCTCGGCAGCGGTCTGCTTCTTGTCGATTTCCTGCAGGCTCCTCATCTTGGCTGCCTTGGTCTCCTCCAGCTCCTGCTGCTCGGCCTGAGCCTCGGAGCGGGTGCCCTCCAGCTCCGCCTTCTTTTTTTCAACGTCCGCCTTGCGGACCTCAACGGCGGCGCGGGCCTCCTTCAGCTTGCCCAGGATGGTCTTGTCGTACTGGGCGACCTGACGGATGTATTCCAGCTTGCAGAAGAAATCGGAAACGCTCTCAGCGCCCATCAGCATGTCGAGATATTCGGCGTCGGGGCTCTCATACATCGCCTGAATGCGGCGGCGCAGGAGCTCACTGTAGCTGCTCTCGGATTTCTTCGCCTCGGCCAGATCGATTTCGGCCTGAGCCAGATTGGCCTCCTCCACGGCGATCTGCTCGTTCAGCTTGACGATCTGCTGCTCGATATCGCCGATGCGGTCGTTATATTTGTCGATTTCCTTGCTGAGCGCGGAAATCTCCTTTTCATATTGCTCGATGATCTTTTTCTGCTCATCGGAAAGATTCTTCAGGTTCTTAATGCGGTTCTTCAGGCTGCTCTCCTGGTCCTTCAGCTCATCCTCGTTTTCCTCGAGGGTGCTCATATCTTCATCCGCATAGGAGTAAATGGCGGGCAATACAACGCTTAATACCATCAGAATCGCCAGCAGCAGTGCCAGCGCGGCAATCAGCTTCTTTTTCATGATTATCCTTTCTTTGCGGTCTTTCCGCAGGATTTCAGGCTGTTTTTCTGTCAGAGGCGCTCGTTAAGCGCGCAGGTATTTGTTCATGTAGCTTACCGCGCCCCAGGTTCCGACAACGATGGACAGGACGGCGTAAAGCGGGAAAAGGATCTTGATGATGTCATTCACGGGAACAAAGCTGACCAGGGTGGTGATCTCACCGAAGCGATCGGTCAGCACCTTGAGCAGCCGGTCATAACCGAAGTAGATGACCAGGCAGGGAATGACCGCGCCCAAAAGGCCGATGACGATGCCTTCGACAACGAAGGGCAGCCGTACGAAGGAATTGCTGGCGCCCATATACTTCATGATGCTGATTTCCTCGCGGCGCACATAGACGGACAGGCGGACCGTATTGGAAATCAGGAGGATGCTGACCACAATCAGGAGAAGGATCAGCGCCAACCCGACGATACCGATGAGACGCGAGGCGGAGGCCAGCACCTTCGCGGTTTCGGACGAGCCGTTGATTTTGCGCACCTGCGGCAGGCTCTCGAGATATTCGGTCAGCGACTGCTGCGCGCTCGCGCTTGAAAGGATGATTTCAATATTAGCGGAATCCTTCAGGGGATTCTCATCCACATATTCCAGAAGCTCCGGGTCGACATCGCCGCCGCCCAGCAGCTCCTTCTGAAACTGCTCCCAGGCGTCATCCGCACTGATGTAGGTGTAGGAGGCGACCTCCGGCCGCTTGTCCAGCTTGTACAGGAGATTGTTCGTCTCCGCCTTGGTAATGCCCTCCTTCATAAAGACAACAATGCTCAGATTATCATCCATCTGGGCGGTGATGGCCTGCACATTCCACACGAGGCAGAAGGTGATGCCCAGCACGATGAGGCAGACAGTGATGGTCGCGATAGAGGCGAAGGTCATCATGCCGTTCCGGAAGACGCTGCGGACACCGTCGCCGATGCCGCGCTTAATGCTCCTCAGCTTCATTGTCATAACCTCCCTTCGCACTGTCGCGGACGATTACGCCCTTGTTCAGCTCCACCACCCGCTTCTGCATTTCGTTGACCAGCGCCCGGTCATGCGTGGCGATGATCACGGTCGTGCCGCGGTTGTTGATGGCGCACATCAGTTTCATGATTTCCCGGGCATTCCGGGGGTCCAGGTTGCCGGTCGGCTCATCGGCCAGCACGTATTTGGGCTGGTTGACGATGGCCCGGGCAATGGCGGTACGCTGCTGCTCGCCGCCGGAAAGCTCGTTCGGCAGGCTCTTGGCCTTGTCGGCGATGCCTACCTGCGTGAGCGCCAGGGGCACGCGGCGGCGGATCTTGGAGGGAGCCTCCTCGATGACCTCCATCGCGTAGGCGACGTTGTCGTAGACGCTTCGCTTGGGCAGCAGGCGATAGTCCTGAAATACGATGCCGAGGGTCCGGCGGAAGGAGGCGATTTTACGGCGATGCAGTTTGCAGATGTTCTTTTTGTCGACGATGATCTCGCCCTCCGACGGCGTGATTTCGCGCATCAGAAGCTTTAAAAGCGTGCTCTTGCCGGAGCCGCTTTCGCCTACCAGAAAGACGAATTCGCCGTCCTCGATGCGAAGATTCACATCCTTGACCGCTTCCACCTTGTTGTCGTAGACCTTCGACACATCCTTGAACTGAATCATAAAAAAACTCCTATCATCGCTATAATCCCTTTACACCGCATGATACGCTTCGAATACAAACATCCTACAAACGTTTGCTTTTTCTCTACGTAAAAAGTAAAGAGACTTCCGGTTTTCCGGAGACAGATTTGCTCATTGATCGGCCCCGGCCGTTTCCTACGCGGTCGGGTGAAAGCTTTCCCTGACCGGCCCTTCTTTTTTTATATGGGCCGTATCAGAAAAAGTGTTAATAATCCTGTTCTTCCAGGTACGCCAGGTACTTGGATACCATCAGCGCGATTTTGAAGGTGATGGCGTCGTCAAACACACGGATGTCCAAGCCGGTGTTTTTCTGCAGCTTGTCCAGCCGGTACACCAGAGTGTTGCGGTGGATGAAAAGCTGGCGGCTGGTTTCGGAGATATTGAGGCTGTTCTGGAAAAACTTGCTGACGGTGGCCAGCATTTCATCGTCCAGATCCGAAATGCGGGAATCGTGGAACATTTCGTCCAGATAGCGGCGGCAGAGGGATTCGGGCAGCTGATAGATCAGACGGCCGATACCCAGCCAGTTGTAATTGATGACCTGACGCTCTTCATAGAAGACGCGCCCGACCTCAAGCGCCATTTTGGCTTCTTTATAGGAACGGGGAATGTCCCGGATTTCCTTGACAACAGAGCCGATTGCGACCCGGACGCTGCCCATGGCCTCCGAAGAGAGCATGTCCGAAACGGTATGGGCCGTCTGCTCCAGCGCCGTGCGGGAATCGTCCTCGCTCATGTCCTTGACCAGAATGAGGTGGCGCTCATCGACCGCAGTGATAAAATCGCGGTCGCGCTGGGGATAAAGGCTCCGAAGCACGTCCATCATGCCGGTATGCGCGGCCTCACCGCTGACGGCCTCGATATAGAAGACAGCGCGGGGAACGTTGTTTTCGATCCGGAGCTTTTGCGCGCGCGAATAGATGTCGACCAGCAGCAGATTGTCCATCAAAAGGGTTTTGATGAAGTTATCGCAGTCATTGCGCTCATGGAAAATGCCAAGCAGCTGTTCGACCTGGAATGCGGCCATCTGCGCGTAGGTAGCCGCCGCTTCTTCCGCGCTGCGGATGCCCACCAGACAGACGGTTTCGTCCTCCTCATGAGCCTTCAGAAAGCGGTAGCCCTCCAGTACGATGCTTTCGGCACGGGAGTTCACAAAGTCGTTGATTTCGGCAGCCGGCATATCCGGCGCGTCCTCAGCCGTGGACGCCAAAACAAGACCATTTGTGTCCACGACCGAAAAATCGTAATGGGTAATGGTCTTTAACCCGTCCAAAGCGTTCTGAAGGATAGTATTTGAAATCATACAAACAATATGCCCCCTTATAGTTATGAATAAGATACTACATCTTGTGGGCTAAGTCAAGGTTTTTTCTTCAACCTGTCCCCGGAAGTAACAAAAGCCTCCCGTTCATGCGAGCGGGAGGCTTGAGAAAAATCCGCAAATCAATTGCTGATGACCATTTCGGTCTCTTTGTCGAAGACGTGGATCTTGGTGCTGTCGATAGCCAGCTTGATCTTGTCGCCGTTCTTGACCTGAACGCGGGGATTGACAACCGCGATCATATCGTTCTCACCGATGGAGAAGTACAGGTTCATTTCGGAGCCGAGCATTTCGCAGATGGATACATCCGCGATAATGACGGAATCCTTGAACTGGTTCAGCGCTTCTTCTGTCTCATGGATATCCTGAGGACGGATGCCCATGACGACATCCTTGCCGAGGAAACCGCCGTCGATGACCTTCTGGGCCTTTTCTTCGGGAAGCAGGACCTTCTGGCCGTCGAAGGTCAGATAGACCTTGCCGCCTTCCTGGACGGGAACGGCGTCAACAAAGTTCATCTGGGGACTGCCGATGAAGCCGGCAACGAAGAGGTTCTGAGGCTGATTGTACAGACGTACGGGGGAATCGACCTGCTGCATGATGCCGTCCTTCATAACGACGATGCGGCTGCCGAGGGTCATGGCCTCAACCTGGTCATGCGTTACGTAAATGATGGTGGCATGCAGTCTCTCATGAAGCTTGGAGATCTCAACACGCATCTGAACACGCAGCTTGGCATCAAGGTTGGACAGAGGCTCATCCATCAGGAAGACCTTGGGGTTGCGGACGATGGCACGGCCCATGGCGACACGCTGACGCTGACCGCCGGAAAGAGCCTTGGGCTTACGGTCAAGAAGCTGTTCGATTTCAAGAATGCGGGCAGCCTCGTGTACCTTCTGGTCGATTTCGGCCTTGGGGGTCTTACGGAGCTTCAGACCGAAGGCCATGTTATCGTAAACCGTCATATGGGGATACAGCGCATAGTTCTGGAATACCATGGCGATATCGCGATCCTTGGGGGCAACATCGTTCATCAGCTTGCCGTCGATGTAAAGCTCACCGTCGCTGATTTCTTCCAGACCGGCGATCATACGGAGGGTGGTGGATTTACCGCAGCCGGAGGGGCCTACGAAGATGACGAACTCTTCATCGGCTACATCCAGATTAAAGTCATTAACAGCAGTAATGCCGTTGGAGTAGGTTTTGCGAATGTTTTTCAGCTGAACACTTGCCATGAAAACAATCTCCTTTAGGTGTAAGATAATTCAAGCACGATATGTTCACATTCTACACTTTCCCCTCGGAAAAATCCATTGTTTATTCCTACAAAAATGCAAGCGCCGATTTGGTAAAAGTGATGAGCATGACAAAAACGAGACGAAAAGCCCGGTTATTACGGGTTTTGCTCGTAGGGGGCGAAGCCCTCGCCCAGAACCTCCTTCACATCGGAGACGATGACGAAGGCGTTCGGATCTTCCTCGTAGGCCAGGCGCTTCACGGCCACGACCTCCTTGGAGGACACCACGCAGAAGAGCATCAGCCGGTCGGAGCCTGAGTACATGCCGCGGCTGGAAAGACCGGTGACGCCGCGCTCCATTTCGTTCATAATGCGCTCCGCGATGCGTCCGCCCTCCTCCGAAATGATATAGACGGCCTTGGACACGCGGACGCCCTCCACGACCCAGTCGCCGACCTTGGAGGTCAGATAGACGGTAAAGAGCGCGTAGCAGGAGTTGCGGATACCGAAGACGTACAGGCCGGTCAGGATGACGAGGCCGTCCACGACGAATAGCAGATTCATGACGGTGAGGTGCTGGCGGCGTGTCTGCAGGATGGCGGCCAGAAGGTCGGTGCCGCCGGTGGTGGCCTGCGCGGAGACGACGAGGCCGACGCCGAAGCCGCAGATGACGGCGGCCAGGCCGGACATCAGGAAGTAATCGTCCTTCGGAAGAGGCAGCTCTACGCCCTCGGTAAGGGCCAGAAAAAGAGAGAGAAAGAGGGTGGCGATGATGGTCTTGCCCATGAAGCGGCGGCCCTTGACGATGAGGCCGAAAATCAGAATAGGCAGGTTGAGCGCCAGGTTGGTGACGGACAGGGGCAGACTGATACCGAAGAAGCGGTTCGACAGCTCCTTCAGAACGATGCCGATGCCGGTGACGCCGCCGTTGACGATGCCTAAGGGATCCAGAAAGACCGCGACACTCACGGCCACGCAAAAGGAGCCGACAATCAGCTTTATCAGGTCGATAACGCCGCGCCGGACCGCCAGCCGACGAAGCTTGACCTCCTCCTCGCTGCGGTTTTTACGGGCGAGCGCCTTCGCGGTCTTCGCCTCTCTGCGTGCGGTCTTTACTGCTTGCTTTTCTTCGTTGCTTTTTTTCATACTTACCTCAAAAAGGGCTGTTTCTCATAGGAAACAGCCGTCGATATCCAAAATACTGCCGGAAACATAGGAGGCCTGCCCGGAGCAGAGCCAGTAGATGGCCTCCGCCGCCTCCTCGGGCGTACCGAAGCGGTTCAGACCGATGCATTCCGCAAGCTCACGGCGCTCCTCTTCGTTCAGCCGGGCGTTCATGCGCGTGTCGATGACACCGCAGGAAAGCGCGTTCACGCGGATGCCGGAGGGCCCGACCTCCTTCGCAAGCGCCTTGGTGAAGGCGTTCAGGCCGCCCTTCGAGGCCGAATAGGCGACCTCGCAGGAGGCGCCCCGCTCCCCCCACATAGAGGACACGTTAAGAATAACACCGGCGTGCGCGGCGATCATCGCCGGGAGAGCCTCCCTGACGCAGAGGAAGGCTGCACGCAGATTCAGATTGAAGAGTGCGTCCCACTCCTCGACACTCATATACTGAAGGAGGCCGAAATAGGCAACGCCGGCGTTGTTGACCAGCACGTCAAGCCCCGGAACCAGGCTTCGGATCTTGTCAAACAGAGTCCTGACCTCCGCCGGCTCCGAAAGGTCCGCCTGCAGGGCGATCAATTGGCCCGGATATGCCTCCGAAAGCTCCGCAAGGCCGTCGGCGTTACGGTGATATTGCGCAAAAACCGTAAAGCCCTCGCGCAGAAAGCGGCGGACGGCAGCCAGACCGATACCGCCGGACGCACCGGTAATCAAAACATTTTTCATGGAAGGAGCTCCTTCTTAGCGGCAAAGATTCCAAATAAGCGGGAAGAGGTAGACCGCCGCGAACAGAAGCGGCAGGCTGAGCTTCATCAGGAAGAGTGCGATGCCGGCAGGCTTTCGCTTGCGGCCGAACGCGCGGATAAGGATCAGAATCAGCGAAAGCAGCGCGAAGCCCAGACTGATGAGGGCACCGACCGTAAGGCCCGGACTCCGGTAGCGGATTGACACATCGCCGCTGCCGGCGGGCATGACGAAGCTTACGAAGCCCTGCGCACTGCGTTCATAGGAAAGCACACGGCCGTTCACCAGTACCGTGTAGCCCTCGTCGTAGGGGATGGCCAGGAAGCAGGTCTGTTCCTTTTCGGAGCGGTACGTGCCCTCGTAGCCGTTGTTTACCGCGCAAAGCGCAAGCGCCGCAGGCCGGGCCACGATTTCTTCAAGCTTGGTTTCATCCATTCCGAAAAGACCGAAGGACTTAAGCGAAAACGTGCTTCCTTTGAACTGCGGATAGAGTCGGACGACCACCTGCGTGTCCGTAAAGGACCCAAGGTCCAGCAGACCGTTGTTCTCCTGCGAGGGATAGTCGGTCGAGACGGAGCGCCCGTTGACGCTCACGCGGAAGGCTCCGTAATAGGGCTCCCTCAGCGAATTGGTGTAATCCGAGAATACATCCAGATAGAGCCGCCGCGTACCGACGATATCCAGCTGATAACTGATCACGCCGTTTTCGCTCAGCTCCGAGAAAACAGCACCGTCGCCCTGCTCACGCATACGGAGTCCGCCGACAGCGGGACGGTATTTCTCAAAAAGCGTCCCTTCTGACGGATAGAGCGCTTCAAACAGCGCCTCCTGGTACGGAATGCGGCCGAGGTAGTCCTCCGGCTCGCAGGCCTTAAAGCTGCCCTCGGTCAGAAGGCCGAGCGGCAGATAATTTTCGCTTTTATACAGCGCATAGCGCTTGTTCTGGTACACGGTTCCGCTGCCCCGCGCGGCAAAATTCATCACGTACTTCATGGACAGAAGCGCATCCGAGAAGGCCGTTCCCCCGTAGGAGGAGGTCTTCATCCAGTAGGAATTGTATCCCAGGCGCTTCATCAGGAATAGCCAGTCGGACGAGTTCAGCGAGGTGTAATGGGCAGCCGCCGGATAGCCCAGCGTGCCCTCCATATTGTCGTATTGCAGATGCGAGGCCGATTTCACGCGGAAAAAGCTGTCCTCCTCCGGGAGCCTTTCCGCAAGGTCCTCATAATCGCTGTAGGCGGCGGAGGAGCGGTCCACGGACATCATATAGACCTTGACGGCAAAGACGCTGTCGCTCAAAAGCGCCGTGCCGGCCAGGAAAAGCGCCAGGGTGCGGGAAATACCGATGCGGTAGAACAGATAAATCAGGAAGAAGACGGCCACTGCCAGCACAAAGGCCACAAAAAGACCGGCCAGCGAATTTTCATCGCCCCACAGGGTTCTGGCATAAGCACTGAGCGAGGAGACATTGGTGAGGTAGAAGCGCTTCAGGAACCAGCAGTAGGCGCCCACGCCGCCGCTGAGCACCGCGCCGAACAGAATGCGGGCCCACAGAGGCAGCCGGGCCTTCTCCAGGAAGCGCTCGTTGGCCTCCTTCTCTTCCTCGCGGGCTGCGTGCTCTGCCGCCATCAGGCAGCGATAGCAGACCAAAAGCCCCATGAAGGTGGTCATGAAGCCGTAGCGGGAAGGGAAGGACATGTAGGAGCCGGCATGCCAGACGCAGTTGATGGGCTCCAGAAAAAGAGGGATCACAAGCAGGAGAAAGCAGATGCCCTCGCCGCGCTTTGACTTCGGGTATTCGATACGGAAGACCAGGCAGCCCAGAAGCACCGCCGCGACCGCGCCCAGCGTGAACACCGTCGGAAGCGTCGTCATCAGCTTGGCCTGCATGCTCACGGACGCAAGCTTGTCCAGGATGCCGACGGTGCGTGCGGACTTCAGATACTGCAGAAGCGACGGAAGCCACACCACCGCCGAAAGCCCCGCGGCCGCCAGACTGCTCCAGAAGAAGCAGCGGGCCGTGTGCGCCTTCTTTTTGTGCGGCTCCAGCAGAAAATAGCAGCCCATGCGGAGCATCACGAAGAGGGCCACCATAAAGCCGATGTAATAGTTGACGACCACCGCGCCTGCCATGGCAAGCACATAGGGCAGGGCCCGGCGACGTCTGGTCAGACCGTCCAGACTCAGAAGCAGCAGCGGGAAGAGGATCATTTCATCCAGCCAGATGCTGTTCTGATAATACATCAGTCCGTAGGCGCAGAATGCGTACGAAAGCGACAGCAGAATGACCAGCCAGGGCGATGCACCGTCCCGGCGTGCCTCCCGCGCGAAAAACAGAGCCGCCGTCAGTGCCGCTGCGCAAAGCTTCAGCACGGTCAGAATATTCATGAAAAGCAGGAGCTTTTCTTTGTCGACCCAGTATACCAGGAAGGAGAAGGGGCTGGCCAGAAAGAAGAAAAAGACGCCCCAGAAATTCATTCCGCCCGCGTTTGCGTGGCTCAGAAGAAAACCGCTCTTTCCCTCCAGCACGTCCTTGAACTCAGCCAAAAGCGGCACCACCTGCTGGCTCATGTCGCACCACGATACCGTCTTCTGACCGAAGGGATAGTATCCGCCCTCGGCAAACAGAACGGTAAAAACGGCAAGAACCATAAGCGGTGCTGCGAGACAGGCAGGCCACATTCTCTTCTTAGGCATAGTTTCACCCTCAAAATAAAACCCCTTTTATCACTGATAAAAGGGGCAGATAGAATTCGAAATCGGAAAAATCCCCAAAGGATTGCCCGTGCGTCTTAATAGCCGCGGGCCTTTCTCTTCTTCTTTTCCTGCTTGTAATAAGGAATGAAGAAAACGATACGGACGAGCACAAGCGCCGCTCCGACAAAGGCCAGAATCATGATGGGCCAGAAGAGGCCGGGGTTCTTGATAAAGCAGTTTTCGGTTGCAGGTGCCTGCAGACGGAGAATATCGCTGGTCAGATAGCCGAAAATGGTAAGGCCGCTCCAGATCACGCCGACGATTTCGGCACCCAGGCTATTAGGCTTAGTGATGTTGAGAACCAGCAGCGCAAGAGCCGAAACGAAGGCCAGAATCAGCAGCGTGGTAGAATGATTCAGATCAAAATGGAGCTTTCCGTATACTTCCTCACCGAATTTCTTCAGGTAGGTGGGACGCCACCACAGGAAATTGAAGATGGAATAATCATCGGTCGGAATGTTCTTGGCAGTAAAGCTGTAATACGGAACAAAATGCAGGACGATGAAACCGAGTACAGCAGCGGTGATCAGAATGTTCATTAACTGAAGCTTATTGGTTTTCATGCCGTTTTCCTTTCCAAAACGAAACGTAATTTGTCCCCTGATTCCGCCCGGACACGGTGAAGACGGAAAACACACCGCGACGGAAGCCGGCAAGACTTGTAAGCTTGATTATACCTTCTCCCCTTCACTTTGTCAAGGAATACAAGTGAGACTTAAGCTTATTTTTCCCGCAAAAAAAACGTTTTATCCTTGACAAAAATATGATATGATAACGATACTGCTCATATAATGTTTAAGTGAATAAACTAAGGAGTATATCATATGAAAGAATACTTAAAAGAAAGCGCTGCCGTTCTGGAAGAGCTTTCCACCACCGAGGCCGGCCTGAGTTCGCAGGAAGCCGCCCGACGTCTGAGTGAGCACGGCCGCAACAAGCTGGCGGAGGCCGAAAGAGAAAGCCTCTTCCGCAAATTCCTGAACTGTCTGGCGGACCCCATGATCATCATGCTGATCGTCGCCGCCTTCATTCAGGCCGTTGTCACCGTACTGGAAGCGCACGGAAGCTTCAGGTTCTCCGATTTCGCTGACGTCCTCGTCATCCTGATCGTCGTCATCATCAACACCATTATGAGTCTCGTGCAGGAATCCAAGGCCGAGGCCGCCATGGATGCCCTGATGCAGATGACCGCCGCCACCTCCAAAATCGTCCGCGACGGCCGCGTCACCGTGATCAAGAGCGAGGAAGTCGTTCCCGGTGACATCGTCGTTCTCGAAGCCGGCGACGCCGTCCCCGCCGACTGCCGCGTCCTCGAATCCTACAGCATGAAGGTCGAGGAAGCCGCCCTCACCGGCGAATCCGTCCCCGTCAATAAGATCATTGATGTCCTCATGTGCCGCGGCACCAGCACGGACGTTCCTTTGGGCGACCGCCGCAACATGCTCTACTCCGGCTCCACCGTCGTCTACGGACGCGGCCGCGCAGTTGTCACCGCCACCGGCATGGACACCGAAATGGGCAAGATCGCCGACGCACTCTCCGAAGCCGAAAAGGAACAGACCCCGCTGCAGAAGAAGATGTCCGAGCTGTCCGTCTTCCTGACCAAGCTGGTCATCGGCATCTGCATTCTCGTCTTCGCCATCGGCATCCTGCGTGAGCTCATCCAGAATCCCGGAAACTTCTCCTGGAGCGCCCTGGGCAGCACCGCGCTGGATACCTTCATCGCCGCCATCGCGCTGGCCGTCGCCGCTATCCCCGAAGGCCTGCCCGCAGTTGTCACCATTATCCTTTCCATCGGCGTCACGGCCATGTCCAAGCGCCAGGCCCTCATCCGCAAGCTGACCGCGGTTGAGACCCTGGGCTGCACGCAGATCATCTGCTCCGACAAGACCGGTACCCTGACCCAGAACAAGATGACCGTCGTCGACGCGTTCACCTCCGATGAAACGCTTCTGGCCACGGCCATGGCGCTCTGCAGCGACGCCATCATCGTCCCCGGCGAAGAAAACTCCGAGGGTGAGCCGACCGAGGCCGCGCTCGTCAACTACGCCAACCGACTGGGCCTGCCCAAATACAATCTCGAAAAGGACGCCCCCCGCGTGGGCGAAGCGCCTTTTGATTCCCTCCGCAAGATGATGTCCACCGTGCACAAGACCGCCGACGGCTTCATCCAGTACACCAAGGGTGCCACCGATGTCATGCTGGCGCTGTGCACCGGCTACCTGAAGGACGGTCAGGTCATCCCCATGACCGAGGAACTCAAGGATGGTGTCCGCAAGGCCAACAAGGGCTTCGCCGACCGTGCGCTCCGCGTCCTCTGCGCCGCCTACCGCCGCTACGATGAAATGCCCGCCTCCGTCGAGGCCGGGGATCTGGAGCACGAACTCGTCTTCATCGGTCTGGTCGGCATGATCGACCCCTGCCGTCCGGAGGTTTACGAAGCCATCAAGGAATGCCGCATGGCCGGCATCCGTCCCATTATGATCACCGGCGATCACCGCGATACGGCCATCGCCATCGGCAAGGATCTGGGCATCATCGAGGATGACAGCCAGGCCATTGTCGGCGCCGAGCTGGACCAGTATTCGGACGAAGAGATGATCGACATCGTTCCCTGCTACTCCGTCTATGCCCGCGTGCAGCCCGAGCACAAGAGCAAGATCGTCCGCGCCTGGAAGGCCCGCGGCATGGTCACCGCCATGACCGGCGACGGTGTCAACGACGCGCCCTCCATCAAGGCCGCCGATATCGGCATCGGCATGGGCATCACCGGCACCGACGTCACCAAGGGCGTCGCTGATATGGTCCTGGCCGACGATAACTTTGCCACCATCGTCAACGCGGTCGAGGAAGGCCGCAAGATCTACGATAACGTCTGCAAGGTCCTGCAGTTCCAGCTTTCCACGAACATGAGCGAGGTCCTCGTCATGTTTGCCGCGTCCCTCCTGAACTTCAAGATCCTCTCCCCTGTCCATCTGCTGTGGGTCAACATGGTCACTGACTCCCTGCCCGGCCTGGCGCTCGGCATGGAGAAGGCTGAAGGCGATGTCATGAAGCGCAAGCCCCGTGCCTCCTCTGACGGCATCTTCGCGGGCGGCGCCGGCATCGACATGGTCTGGCAGGGTCTGTACCTGGCCGTCATCGAGCTGGCCTCCTACTTCATCGGCTTCTACATGGAAAACGGCAGTCTGACCGGCGTCTTCAACGGCGAGATCTGCGCGAACGCCATGGCCATGGCCTTCCTGACCTTCAACTTCGCGGAAATGATGTGCGCCCTGAACATGCGCTCGCGCCGCGGCTCCATCTTCACGAAGGGGATGTTCAAGAACTTCAACTGGTGGCTGGTCGGCGCTATGGCCGTCACGCTTCTCCTGACGCTCCTTGCGGTCTTCATGCCCGGCCTGCAGCAGGTCTTCGGCATCGAGCCCGGCACCTTCCAGCTCAGCGAATTCATCATCGCGCTCATCCTGGCGCTCTCCACCATACCGGTCTTTGAGGTCGGCAAGACCTTCCACCGTCTGGCTCACCGCCACGAGCACTAATTTGCCATTCTTCAAGCGGGCCCGGAGCTTTACTCCTCCTGGCCCGCTTTTTTCGTGCAAGCCCTTGCGAAAGCACGCAAATCGGGTATACTGAATTAGATTAACATTGTTAGGAGCCCCTATGCTGGAACAGAATCTGTTAAACCGCATTACCCGTGACATCGCCGACGGCCTGATGGTCCTGGACCTTCACGGCAATATCGTCTTCGCGAACCCGGCCGCCGAGACACTGCTCGGCGTGGACGGCCTGACCGAGGGCCAAAAATATGTCGAATTCATGATGAACGACCGAGGCTCAGCCAACGACGACTTCCATCAGTTTCTGCTGGATGCGGTCTACGACAAGGAGAACACCCACCGCGGCGAGCTTACCTATATCTGCCCGGACGGGCGTAAGCGCGTCTTCAACATGTCCAGCTCCTTCGTTTTCGATGAGGACAAGGGCTCCGAGGAGGGCGTCGTCATCCAGTTTTCCGACGTGACCCGCGTCGCCTTCCTGCGGCAGAAAATCCGTGATTCCGCGCGCATCTTCATTGTCATGCTGGCCGGCCTCTGCCTCTGGGTTTTCCTCTACGCCATCTGGGAGCTTCTGGGCCGCCCCGTCTCCGATACGGTCATGACCAAGGCCGTCGAGGTCATGGGCTTCGTAATCTTCTTCTACATTCTGAAGAAGACCAGCATCGGCTTCGAGGACATGGGCCTGCGCTTCAAGGGAGCCGGCCGGGCCGTCCTCGTTGACGGAGCCGCCACCGCTCTCATCCTCGCGCTGATGCTCGCCGCAAAGGCGCTCATCCGCCGTCTGAACCCTGCTGCCTTCGGCGGGCCGGACGCCCCGTTTTTCTTCTGGAATCGCTTTGACTGGGCCGACGCCATCTACCCGCTGACGGTCGTCGTGCAGGAGTTTCTGACCCGCGGCGTCATGCACGAAAGCATCCGCCGCATTATTCCCGGCAAGTACGCCAAGCTGATCGCCATCCTGGTCTCCTCCCTCTTCTTCGGCGCGCTGCATATCCACAAGGGCCTGGCCTACATGGTCGGCAGCGTCCTGCTTCTGGGCGTCTTCGGCCTCATCTACCGCAGGCAGCGAACCATCTGGGGTCTGTGCATCCCGCATTACTTCCTGGGAATGGCTTTGAAATTTATCTTCGGGTTTTAATTTTCATGGCGGATACGGCCATGGGCAGCAGCAAACAAAAAAGACATCTTTCTCACGGAAGATGTCTTTTTTCGTAAGCAGAAGACGGACTCTCCTGCCGGTTTACAGCGTCTGATCGAGACGTTCCCTCATTGCCCGGATAAAATCAGGATTCGAACCGCAGCAGGCCCCGATGTAGGAAGCATACGGAAGCGCTTCCTCGCACAGGCTCACAAACTGCTCCGGCGAATAATTCACCGTCACGGTCCCGTCAGCCTGGACAACCGGCCGGCCGGCATTCGGCTTAAAGACCAAAGGCAGCTCGCTCGCCTCCCGGAAGGCCTTGAGCACCTTCAGCGCTTCCTCCGGGCCGGCGGAACAGTTGATGCCGATAGCATCCACGCCGATCTCGCCCAGCACCTTCGCGATCTGCGAGGGACGGTTCCCGAAAATGGTCCGCCCGGCGCGCTCGAAGGTCATCGCGGTCAGGACCGGCACACCGAAGCGTTTCGCCGCGGACGCCGCGACCCGAAGCATCTCAAGGTCCATAAAGGTCATCAGAGTGATGCCGTCGGCTCCGGCCTCAAGCCCCGCCTCGAACACCTCACAGTATATATCGCTGACGCGGGCCTTGCTGAGTTTGCCAAGCGGCTCCATCATAACGGCAAGCGGTCCGACGTCCAGGTTCACGCTTACCGGCTGTCCGTCAAGCGCCTCCTTAACCAGGCGGACGCCTTCATAAACCACCTTCTTCGTTTCATACGAGGACGCATGGGTCACGGACAGCTCGTTGGCGCCGAAGGTGTTGGCGTGGATCAGCTCGGCGCCTGCGTCCGCGTATTGCTGCGCAAGCGTCTGTACCAGCTCGGGCTGCTCCAGATTATAAACCCAAACGGGAACCTTTTTGACCCCCTTCTGCTCGGCCAGAGCCCAAAGCTCCGTTCCGATAGCGCCGTCCAATAAAACAGGTCTGTTCATACAGTCTCCTTGTCACAACTGCCCAGGGGGCAGGTTCTGAGGTGCCTTATTCGTCATGTTTTTCTTGCGCTCCATGCAAAGCAGCACCGCGTATTAAATAAGCCTTCCATGTGAAAACGAAGATATTATACCACCGATCACGCGAATTGGCAATGCAGACGCTTTCCTTCCAGCTTTATTCAAAATAAATGGAATTGCATGATTCCTTATTACCGGCGAGCATGACCTATGACACGAATATGACGCACTTCCTTTATGGGATAAATGGGAATATACTTCATCAAAGAGACTCAAACCGAAGCAAAGACACAAAGAGTTAAAAATCAATCTCCGCAACGGCCTTCCCAAAGCGAGGAAAGAAGGCAAATTCCCCTCTGCATTTTAACCCATTAAAACAGAATAAAGAGCATCAAATTTCCTCAAACAGAAACAGACGTTCCAAAAAGAAAAAGCCCCGAAAACGTAGTGTTTTCGGGGTTTTTGATGTTTTTCCGACAGCGATTAACGCTTGGAGAACTGAGGTGCGCGTCTTGCGGCTTTGAGGCCGTACTTCTGATATACTTTGAACGAAAAAGCCTTGAAAATAAAGGCTTTTCGGCGTTCCCATATTTGGGTTGTCCCCCAGGTTGTCCCTCAATTTGGTTCTTTCGGTTTTTGCCCTTACCAAAGTAATTATACTCCTTTTTTTATAACGAAGCAATCCAAAAGGGAGTCCGATTGAACTCTCGGCTCCCTTTGAATGTTTTACTGTGCTCCGTATACATTTGATAATGCGTTGTTGACGACAGAAGACAATGTATCAGGACTCTTGTATTTGACTTTAGCGTAAATATCCATTGTGATCTTGCTATTTTCATGCCCTGCAAGATATTGAACTGTTTTAGGATCAACTCCTGCATAAATCAAGTTCGTTATATACGTATGACGCAACTGGTGAGGTGTAACTTGAAAATCAAGGCTATATACTACCTCACCGTTATGAGCAGCTTTTTCGCCAAGGACAGGTTTTACTGTGTGCTTAATCTTTTGTCCATTCACATATCTAACATATGTCCTCTCTTTGGTGCTTCTTGTCGTAATGTACTTCCACACTCTTTGAAATTGAGTATAAGAAAGCGGATCACCGTCACGATTGGCAACAACATATTCGGATGTGCTTTGTGCCTTTGCTTGTGTTAAACACTCAGCAAGCGGAGCAGGAATCGGAACATCACGTCTGGCAGCTTTGGTTTTTAATTCATCAAGAATAACCGGTCGATTATGTTCTGTATGCCATGCCCTTCTAACAGACAAGTAGGGGGTGCTCTCTTCAAGAAAAACGCAATCCCACTTCAATGCCAATATTTCCTCTCGTCGTAATCCACAGTACAGCCCAATCATAACAAAGACATACGGTGGAAGATCCTTTATAGCTGACAGAAGCTTTTTGACCTGTTCATCTGATAAAGCTTCTTTAACTTTCTGAGGCTTTCCTCCCTTTGCTGATAGCTTATTACACGGCGAAGAATTGATAACATGACTATCTACCGCCGACGTGAAGATAAGTTTATAAAGCATCTGGGTTGACCTGTAAATTGACTCGGATTTTTCAAGTGCGGGAAGGATTGCCAGTTTTACATCGTCCGTTGTCACGTCAGCCATGAACTTCTTTCCAAGTGGTTCCTGAATATATTTCTTGACTTTCCATTGGTAATCAACAAGCGTTGTGTTTCTCAGACGCCCTGATTGCATCAATAGCCATTTCTCACAGTATTCATTTACAGTCGGGGTTTCTCTTCGGAATGCTGCATCGGCAATCAGACGTTCTGCTTCCTGCACTTTATCGTATAATTCTTCTGGTGTTCGAGCATACAGAGCGACCCGTTTCCCGTCAGCGTCAAGTACGCGAGTTCTGTAATATTCAATGCCTTTTCTCACGCATGTTCCGTATTCAGGGATGATTTTTTTCTTTCTTGGCATATTCTATTCCTCCTTGTTTGTGGAAACCATTTCTTGCCTCAAAAAGAAGATTTACTTTCCACTCCAAGGCTTACGATAAGTTTGCCGTTGCTCAACCGGAGCTGCTTGGTGAGTAGATCTGGCAATATATTCTTGAAGAGCCTCTTCTGTAAAGAATACGCTTCCGTTGGGTACATACTGTACAAAGGAAATAGCTCCTGTATTTCTTGCTGTATCCAGTGATGTAAGACTTATACCAAGCAATGAAGCAGCCTCTTTACGAGTATATAGTTTTTCCATTTGACGCTCCTTTCTCAGCCGTGAAGTCCAAGTAAGGATACCGCCGCATTGCTTTCGGAAACGAATTCCACAAGATTTTGAGGGGAGAAATGGAATTTGGTTCTGGCAGTTATTAGCTTATTCATTTCGACCCTCCATAACAAATGTGCGAAAATCTGATTTGTACATTTGCGTTTTCTCTGGTTTTGTGCGTTCAACTAAAACATAGTCGTAGCCGAGAGCATCACATTTATCGCAGGAATCCTTTTTAGCGGAGAATGGATCAAGTCTTCTTACGATGTATTGTCCCGTTTGCATGTACGACTGAACGCATCTGGAACATAAGCACCTGACATCTGCTGATCCTTTTGGAGTGTAGTCCCACATTCCAAAAACTTTTTTCAGCCCATTTTTGAGCTTGCGTTTCATTGCGTTGTCATCCATGAACCCAACATATTCTCCGAGTTGATCTTGATTGATACAGGATACCTGCTCTAACAAGATCATTGCAGGGGCATAAAACCCGTAATTGTCTTCAAGGAACAAATGAGAAGGTAAAAAGCTTTTATGAGCATTTACCTCGATGAGTGCAACTATTGTTGTCGGACTAACTTCATTAAGCCGATTATCTTGAATTACTATTACCGGCTTTACTCCTGATTTCGGTGTTCCTTTATGCTCGCCGAAATCAAAATAGTATATTTCCCCATATTTAACTGTGTTCTTTTTCATCATTTCTTTAATGGTCCCTTCGTTTATTGATAAGGGATGCATATCCGGATTAGCAATTTACCCTTTCATATAGTAAGGAATAAGGAGGGGTGTTTTTTAGGGTGTCAATCCGAAATATTTTCTAATTCGCTTCAAACCTGCTTCAATAGACTGATATACACTAACGGGACTTAATCCATTGGCAATTTGATTAAGACTCATGCCTTCCAAATAATATTGGCTAATTCTCTTTCTCTGAAGAGGTGTGCATATCTCCAATCCGTCTCCAATAATCAGCCTCGTTTCTAAGTCTGCATTTTCGGATGCCAACCCTTTATCAAGCTCTTCAATGCTAATAGTGTTACACTTCCGCTTGTTGAATTTGCTGATGTTTTTTTTGCTCTCTGCATAAACAGCTCCGCATGCAGCGTTGCAGTACATGTAGGGCGACAACGCTGACATCACTTCGGGGTATTTTTCAAGTAAAACGGCTTCGGGTGTATCAGACGCAACAATGTACCTTTCCTTTCCAGTCCAATCGTCTTCATATATCTCCTGGCAAAAAAAGAACTGGCATTCCTTGACAAAAAGTGCATAATCTTTTGCGCTCGTAATTTTTGACATATCGTAATCTCCTGTAAATTCTTGAATTTGGGTAAAATCAAAAATCGGGAGATTACGGGTATTCAGTTATGTAGAGAAACCAGGCATAAAACATAAAAGTCCTTTCCCAAGCTGAAGCATGAAAAAGGACCACTAACGCAGTACGAAGCAAACCGTGCAAATAAAAAAGCGCCGTAGAAATCGGATAAAGACCTATAGGTATTCCTATAGAGAGGTCTTCAATCCGGCTTCGTACGGCGCTTGGAAGTTTTTCAGCCAGTTACGGTCTGCTCCGCTTGCACGATTAGAAATCGTATTGTTTTTGTATTAAGTTGTTATCTGATAGGTTTGCGTGCTGTCCGGGTTAAGAAACAACATCCATGCCTTTTTTGCCTTCTGAAATAGGCAAGATTTATGGGGCCTTCAAATTTGCATTTCCGGCATTTCACCTCTGCGTGTCCGGTACGGTCTGCATACACACCTTCGATGCGAAATCCGCAAATAGGACATTTGAGATCACGCTTGTCCATTTCCTCCACCTCTTGCCAGGAAAGTTCGAGTAATCTCAAGACTTCCGGACTGGGAGAGTAACGGGTATCGTATTTAATTTGCAAAGGCATCACAGATCACCTCCAAACTGGAGACCTCCTGCGATGTATTCTGACAACGGACGCATATCCAGGAGAGAAAGCTCTCTCAACCTGTTGAGAAACGCTGAGTAAGAGACACCAAGACTGTCAGCCATTCTCTGAGCATTCATCTTGTCCTCTGGTGCCAGAATCCCACCATCGAAGCATCTGAGCTTCTGTGCATTGTTGTATTTTTTCAGGGCCTTGGCAATCAGGAAACCTGGCATGATAATGGCTGCGCCCAGTCTGTTTGTCAGATTTTCATTCAGTGAGAAGATCCTTTGCAGATCCTCGTTTGTGTAAGAAGCTTCAGCATCATATTCGCTGCGAAAGCATGCTGCCGGTCTCGGCACATGTCTTTCCATAATTTTGTGCGCGGCTTCATGGGCTAAGGTGAATCGTCTGCGACTGCTTTCTTCAGGTCTGAGCAGGAAACGCTCGACTACTATAGTATCCTTCGGGAATACAATCGAAGCAATCACGCCATCCCTGTAGACAAGCAGAGGTTCAATACCATTCGCAAGAAACCCAATTTTGCTTTTGTCTTTTTCAGCAAAGCTTTCGTAGACGATGGACAACCCCAAATAGTCGGTAATAAAGCCCTCAATATCAAAGCATCTCGCGTTCCATCTGTGAGTGCGGTTAATGTAGTCTTTTGAGAGCCCTTCACCAAGAGCATCCAGCTCATGGAATGAAGTAAAAGGTTTCATGGTCCACAACCTCCTTTAGCCTGAATCGACGTACCATTGTGATCCAAGCCGGTATAGATATTTTTCCGCACTACCGATCAATACCGTGTAGCGAATTCCTTCAAACTCACCGTCATAGGAGGCACAAGAGTGGACTACACGCGCAATATCCCATTTGCGTCCATCGTGCCAGGTTATATTTTTTGGCACAACAGCCCCGTTTTCATTCAGACCGCATTTCACTTTTACGATAGTCTTGTTCAACTTGCTCCTCCTGTATTAAATGAGGCAATACAAATTGCCAGTTCATCTATAGTTTTCGCAATCATCTCTGGAGCCTCTTTCGCAAATGGACCGGAAACATGCATCTTATATCCACATGCTGTGCAGCTAATCCAGCCACCGTCAAGATCAGAATCAAGGGTCATGATTTGTTCAGAAACATGACAGTGTGGGCAATTGATTTTAACAGTATTCATGGGAACCTCCAAGATTACAGCGACTTTAAGACATGCTTGGCAACGCCCTGAACAGTCAGTTCCTTAACCTTGATCTGTTTGCCGGGGTAAACCTCATCATTCATGTATTCCAAAACAGCGTATCCGTGCTCATCGAAACCTGCGTAACGCTTCAGCGTATTCTGCTGCTCATCATCCAAAGCAACGACAATGTCTCCAACCTCCGCAGTGGGCTGCCGCAGAATAATTACCAGATCGCCTTCTGTTATACCAGCGTCTTCCATGGAATCGCCCTTTGCGCGAAGAATATAAAACTCACCCTTGCCAAAAAGAGAAGTCGGAAGATTCACATACGCTTCAACATACTGCTCTTCGCTTTGAGCTTCGCCGCATGGAATACTGCCTACGATCATAGCAGGAGCCAGACTCATATTAACACCATTCAATTCTTTGGTATCAATTCCAATACCGTAGTATTCAAGATCTCCGTCTTCACTCATTTCCTTCAAATAACGATAGACCGTTGTCCTGCTTACCTGCATCTGATCCGCAATCTTCTTCAGTGACGGAGATGTGCCATAATCTCTCTTCCAACCATTAACGAAATCATATATTTCTTTTTTTAGTGTTGTGTCTTTGGAACGCATGTGGCTTCCTCCCATCAGCTTCTATCCGTAACAATTGTTACATTTAGAATTATACTCAGAATAATTAGAAAAGCAATAGGGACGGATGCATGGTGTCGCCTATATCGAATATCTATTTTCATTTCTACTAACAGGTGTCACTTGTAGCCGCCACCATAAGCATATCTACTCCTCAATATAAAAGAAACCAGGAAGGCAAAACCTTCCTGGCGAGTTATAAGACACAATGTTTATTCAATTCAAGATATTTTTGACTGTTACACCGTGCTTTTGAGCATACATTATGGTGTTTTTTGTTCCGCCAGCCTCTCCAGTATATACTGCAATGACTTTTGCAGAATGATTCACCATCCACTCATTCCTAATCTGAAAGCACGATTTGCTATACCCTTCACAAATATACTTCGTAAGATCTGCCTTTTGAAGAATTAGATTATACTGCTTCTGCCATTCCTCTTTCCATCTTTCTTCAAAGCCTTTATACGGAACAGCACATATAAGTTTAATTGGAGCTCCACTTTCTCTTAACTGAATGATTGTTTCAGCAGCCCATAAATCAACGCCACGAGCCATGCCGGAAATAAAAGTTGAAAATCCTTCCTCTATTGACTTTTGAATTTCTATTTTTAGTTCCTTCATCACTTCTTCTTTAGGAACTATGATTTTTTCGGGCCTATGCCCAGTAAAGCAGCAGCTATGTTTTCTTAACTCAATTTCAGATGTCATTAGACAATCTGACATCTCCCTTCTCTAAATGAGCCCTCGAAAACTGCTAAACATTGTCTGCAGCTTTGAGAATCATGTTTTTGTATTGTTCTCTAACGCTTTCCGGACTTTTAATTCTGACTTTACCTTCAAAGCCAAAGATCCAGTTGAAAAATACATTTCCAACAGCAACTTCTTCAATAACTCTGAAATTCTGGAGATCTCCAGCATACGTATGAACGTCAGGCCCAAAGCGGTCAACAATTGCATCCATTACGCTGTTATCGCAGAGCAACTCGACTTCAACGCGAGGAGCATTGTACATACGGAATGTTGTCTTCACATATTTTGCCACGTCGAATCCAATCGGCTGCGGAACTACAGACTCTTCAAGGATGTCCGGGCATTTTGCTATGCGATCCACACGATGGCTACCAATTGATTTATATTTATCTGAATACCCCACAACATAGTAATAGTCACCATCCCATACAAGCGAATATGGGCTGAAAACATATTTTTCTCCGCCGTGATGTAGTATGCGTTCCTTCTTTACGTTGTACTCAACCTTTTGAAAAGAAATCTTCTTGCGCTGGTTTATAGCAACATTGATGGTGTCAATAATATAAAAAATCTGCTTATTTTCAATTTTGCCACGCCCATCAACAACAACATTACGTTTAAGTTCCCTTGCTCTGTTACTTCCGGCTAATGTTGTTACCTTTTTTATCAGTGCATCGCTTTTTTCTTCCGTTATAAATTTGGAAGAAGCAATTGCATCAATAATAGTCTTTAGTTCCGCTATTTCAAACTCACGATCAATGAAGCGATACTGATTCTGCGTTGATCGGCGTTCATCAATACTGAATCCGGCTTTTTGAAGGACCTCAATATCACCCTTAATCGTTGTACGATGAGTATCCATGCCATAGTTGCGCTTCAAGATGTCGCACAGCTGCGCAGTAGTAAGATAATTATCCTCATCTGTACGTTCCTTTAGTATTTGAAGCAAGAATAAAGGTCTTAATTTAGCATCTATATCCATACTATCTCCAATCGCAAAAGCCTTCTCTGCACCTTTAGCTTTCTTCTCTGTTTGTTTACGATTCTCAATCTGTGTCTTGAGACGGACTACTCAGCATGGCTTTCGCCACTGGAATAATCTATTACTATTCCGGGCTGAATATTGTAGATAAAAACATTGAACATAAGTCCGGTTCCCTTATCCTCAAGGGATTGTGCCTCCATTAAGACACCCGTGGCGACAAGATTATCGCCCTCAAAGACAGGAGTAACTCTGTAAAGAACATGATTGCCTGTCTTTTCGATATATTCTGCTGTCATATTCTCATACGGCAACATCCCGGATACATTAAGATAACGTGTACCGGTAATCAAGTTAAGCTCATTTGCATTTTCGCCTGATAAGGAATACGCAATCAAATGACACCGATTATACAGATACTTATCTTCAATCAAATCATCATATCGGATCGTATGCCACCCAGAAGGTTTAATCATGCCAATTGAGCCGCGTTCTTCTGTTGGCATAGTCTCTATTCCAAGACACGCTGACGCCGGCCCGCATCTTCCCAACTTATCAAGCGGACTGTAATATTCAAATGATTCCTCCGGAAAATCAGTTACTGAAAAAAACGGGACATTGCCGTTGATTTCAATGCTGAACAAACCTGAAAAAGCCGGCACAGAAAATGTCTCGGCATCAGGTGCGTCTTCCGTTGTTTCTTCCGGCAAACTTATCTGTGATTCACTCGATGTTTCACTCGTGTTTTCAGATGAACTCCTACCAGATTTCAAACATAGTGCTGCAATAATTACGATTACAAGAATCACTGCAACACATACTACGGCGATTACTGCTTTGCGTTTACGCATCTTTTCTTCGTAATCGCCGTAGTAAGCCTTTTTCAAAGTCATAGGTCCATACCAGCCGTAATTGCCTCACCGGTATATTCACCGATTGTGCCTTGTGTTCCACACCATTCACATGTGAAAACGCCGTTTTTTACAATGGTACAGTTCAAATGACCACACGAGCATACTGTCCAATTACTTCCACCACAGTAAGGGCATCCAGGAAACTCTTCCGTAAAAGAAATATTACCTTTTACAGAAGATTTATCATATCCCTCACGTTTGGCTGCATCTTCCTTTATTGGAAACGCCCACGTAAATGCCCAGTTATCTTTGCTTATTTTTTCGGCGCGAATGCCATAAGTTTTATGCCGTTCTCCGCATTTGCATAATACGATCACAGCTTCTCTCGTTTCACTCATGCGGATTTACCTCACTTTCTTCGGAAACTTCTGAAGGTTCGGACGGTTCAGTAGGAACTTCGGTAACATCGTCAACATCCGGTTCTTCCGTGTGAAGCTCTTCGGCTCCGTCAACTTCGGCATCATTACTATAATATGCCATTAACACAGTAATATCATCGCCGCATCCCATAGCACTTGTTTCAGTAAGCCAAGATTTAAGATTTTCACCAACCGCTTTTGCTCCGTACTGATTGATCATATCGAAATAATCTATACAGGTTTTGGCAAATTCATCTTCATTCTTATAGCTATTTGCGAATCCGTCCGATGACATTAAGAACATGGACGGAAGCTTCTCACTGAAATCAATGCGTCTGACAGCAGAAATGGCCTTTTTCCAAGCATCCATCTTGCTAAGTGAATGGGTTTCAACGCCAAGAATCTTTTCTCCTGTAACCACAGACTCAAAGCCATCAGCGGAGGTAAAGACAATATCTCCGTCTCCAATTTGGAAAGCAAACAGAAAATCTTCTGCCAGCATAAGTCCCAAAAGAGTTGTTCCATATTGTGCATAAATCTGCTGACGCTGTTTTTCAACGTCTTCGGTTTCAGGCATCTCACGCTTATTGTCTCTATGATTCTTATAAACGCGCCGTTTCCATTCTGCATCAATCGCTTGAGCAACCTTTGTGTCACCTTCACGATTCAAGTATGTAAGTAAGGTTTCCGGAGAATCCGAAAAACTATCAACGTACTCTGACATTATTTTGCAGAACACATTGACTGCAATACTTGAACCAGTTTTGCTGAAAGGACAGCTTTTACTACCATGTCCATCAGCAACTGCCATTATTATTGTACCGTCATCGCAAATAATCTTCTTGTAGCTATCTTGACACTCTGTTTCCGACCGAATATGAGACGCGCCTTGCACACTGGTTCCGAATACAATTCGTTTCATTGCAAGTCTCCTTTCGGAATAATTACGGATTACCAAACATCGCCTGCTCCAATGTCAGCGGGATCAGGGATATTATTCATATCCAAAACAAGCGGTGCATTGGTTGCTGCCGGATCAGAACTTGCGGGAAGCGTGTCGGCAATATCGCCATGTGCTTTGCTCGCAGGAGCAGATACAAGAGAAGCCGCCGTAGATGCCCACTTAATCATCTTTACAAGAGCCTGGGGATTGTTTGCCTGAAGAACAAGCTCACGATTCCCTGTAAACTGAGTCAGAACATCATCATCAGCGTCCTGTCCGATAGAAATAGCAATACGAACAGCCTTTTTGCCCCAAGGAAGGTGCAGAAGTTTGTCGAGAGATTTCTTGTAATCATCGGTCGGCTGACCATCTGAGAGAAGCACAATAACAGGAGGCAGAGCACGATCCGTCATCGGGGGAATCGTCAACTGTGCAGCAAGCATATCAAATGCCTTACCGAGATCGGTAACACCGCCTGCGTCCAAATCCTGCCAAGCAAAACTCTCAATATCGACCGGATTGCTTGTAACCCAAGAAGCTCCGGTAGAGAATTTCAGAGTTCTGATAAGTAACTGAGCATTGGGGTTATCACGTGCAGCATCTACCATATCGGGAATGGTGGACTGAATTGCGTGATTAACTGCACCAATTTTTTCTCCGTACATAGAGCCGGAGCAATCGACAACCCAGAAGAAATGCAGAGGTCTGCTGGCGAGTTCGCCGCCGGGTCTTTTTAATTCTGCCATGATAAAAATCCTCCTAAAATTTTTTTATTTGAATTCTCCGGTCATCTGACCGAAGTCAATTTTGGTGTCTTTCGCAATAGCGGCACTTCTGCCACTTGCTACGGGTATCTGCTGTCCATCGGGTTTTATATATGTCCAGTTGTCTGCTCCATCATTTCTGATTCCGAAAAGTGCAGGATTCTTTGGATTTTGAACAACTGTGCCCACTACCGTTTTCATGTCGAAGTTTCCAGTAACATGATGTGCGTAGATCTTTGCATCCTTCTGTAAAAGAATGCGGCTCTTACCGATAACAAGCGCAGCGGGGAAATTAACAACTCTGCCGCAGTTCCAGCATGTATGGGCAACGCCCATAGAGGCTTTCGCTTCATCAAAGAAAATTTCAGCTCCACAGGAACATTTGACAATGCCACTCATGAGGTTTGCAAAAGCTTCCATCCACTTCTTTTCCGTGACACGCTTATTCGGCTCGGTCAAGCCTGTTGTGAATGACTGCGTAAATAGATCGCGGAGTGATTGCGGATACAAATCCCAATAAATGATTACATTATCCTGATAGCCTTTTACGGGACGATTTGTTTTGTTGTTGGGATCATAAATGAACACGGGATTTGTTCCGTAAAGCTTGTTCATCGCGTGAATATCCATACACTTGATGTCAGCTTCCAGTTTTCCTTCCAACGGATGCCCCATCATAAACATATAGAATAGAAGAACAGACAGCGAAAACAGGTCTGTATTTCTCGAAGGTTTTGCTTTACCTACAACAATCTCCGGAGCCATAAATCGGGGAGTTCCATATACAGAGCTGTTATCAACTCCGTTAGCTGAGACATTATCATTGTCGCAGATCAGAACATCGCCGGTATCCGGATCGAAGAACAGATTTCCAAAAGAAATATCCCGGTAGCTATATCCCATGCTGTGAAGTTTTTCATAGCCGTTGGTCAGGTTAAACGCGGCTCTGCACAAAGCATAGAATGAAGGTTCCGCACGGCGTTTCATCATATCCACGATGCTCTTATAGTTTTTTGGGCGAAGCGGCATGATGTAACCAAATGATTCCCCATAGCTCTTAAAGATTAAATCCTGCGGCCAAAGGAACGATGCGTCCGGTGCACCTCTGGAAACGAGATTATCCAGTATAGCTTTTTGCTCTCTCGTTGCCATATGTTTGAAATACCATTTGAGTGCATAGTGCTTACCGCCACACTCAACATCGTACACCTCACCTTGGCCGCCCGCGCCAAGCAAGGAGACGACTTTGTACTTGTTGGAACTTTCTGACGTAAGGATAGTTCCTACCTTCAGTTGTCCGTCCATATTCAACCTCCTTGTTATTTGACTTGTTGCAGTACCGCGTGAGCAACGCCACCGTCCGGTACAAAGATTTTATAATTTTCTTTTGAGAATTGAAGCTCCACACAGTTGGAGTACGGAGTTAAGGCTATCAGATCGTCAATCTTCTTATCGAAACCACTGGATTCACCAACAAAGATAATTCGCTTGTTCGTAATATACAGTATTCCTCGTATCGTTTCATACTGCACGTTATCAACGACGTCTGTTTGACCTCCGCCAAGATTCACTCTTGTTCCCTTAAAGAGACCAGGCATTGAATAACCCGTATTCTTCCGAACATATCGTTTCTTGACAGTCTTTTTCTCATAGATGGCTTTGTCTATGTAGTGACACTGCTCACCGGTTTTGAGAAAAATCTTGTTTGTATTCAAAACCGGCAGCCTACCGCGCAGTATTTCCTGCTTCGCCACATCAGAAAGAATACTAATAACCGTTGGAGCAGATGGCTGCGGCTTGAACAAATCTAAGAGTCCCATAACCTCACCTCCTATATCAATAGATTATCTGAAATGTAATATTGTTGTCTCTCGCATACTGTTCAGCAACCGAAGAACGATAGCAAAGCAATGTAAACTTCTGACCCATGCGTTCAAAAGCGCCCTCACCAATACTTTTCACTGTATCGGGGATAACGATGTTTTCCAAGCTGCTGCATCCAGCGAAGGCATTTTTTCCAATACTCCCAATCGTTCCAGGAAGCGTAACCATTTTCAAATTGATGCAGTCTTCAAACAGCTTGTCCGGAACGGAAATGATATTATCCGGCAACTCAATCTTTTCAATGCGATTGCATCGAGAAAATGCACCCTCTCCGAGCCAATACACCGATTTGGGAATC